>NZ_JBHYPE010000011.1:0-142966 GCF_042746015.1 Streptomyces sp. NPDC058773 | reverse complement strand
GCCTAGACGACAGCCTCCGGCAAACGGGAGCGGGGGGCGGCCCGGGGGCGGGGTGGGGGGCCCCCCCCGCGCCCCCGCCCCCCGGCCCTGTTCCTCACGCGTGGAAGCGGGTGGTCTCCGCCAGCGGTGCGCGCGGCACGTCCGGCATGGCGGCCATCGCCCCGGGCTCGGGGTAGCCGAAGGAGATGCCGAACAGCAGCTTGTCCGTCGAGGGTCCGAGGACCGAGCGGACGGCGTCGGCGTAGAACCCGAGCACGCCCTGCGGGCAGCTGGCGATGCCGTGCGCCGTCATGGCGAGCATCAGGGTCTGTGCGTAGATGCCGAGGTCGGCCGTCATGCGCTCGTCCGCGTCGGCGGGGACCGAGAGCAGCGCCACATGCGGCGCGCCGTAGAAGCGCAGCCCCGCGAGGAACGCCCGTCGCCGCGCGGCACGGTCGTCACGCGCCACTCCCAGGGCCTCGTGGGTGAGCGCCCCGGCCGCGAAGCTGCGTTCCGCGGCCGTCCCGGTGTACGGGCGCAGCGGGAAATCGGGGCTGGGCTTCCCCGATTCGGCGGCGTGGACCAGTGCCTCGCCGAGCCGTTGCCGGGCCCCGGCGCTGACCACGTCGACCGACCAGGGCTGGGTGTTCGAGTGCGACGGGGCCGCGGCCGCCAGGGCGAACACCTCGGCGATCACGGTGTCGGGTACCGGGTCGGGCCGGTAGGCACGGACCGCGCGCCGGCCGCGGATGAGTCGCTCGGCCATCACCGGCTCCAGCGAGGTCTGCAGAGAGGTCACGACCACTCCTTTCGGTGGGTGCCTGCCACGGATCGGTCGCGGCGACGATCCGGGCCGGGCACGGTCCGTTTCACCGGCGCGGCACGCCGGCGGGCCGGGAGAAGGGGCGCCCCGTCACAACGCCAGGTCGCACGAACCGTGCAGGCGCTGCGCCTCGATCCCCCGGCCACGGCACGCCGCCACGAACCGCTCGGCCGCCTGCACCGGCGCCGCGTTCGCATCGAACGTGGTGGTCGTCAGATACCACACCCACGGCTCGTGCCCCATGGCGTACACATAGGCCCGACTGCATCCCAGCGCCTCGGCGAGGGCCATGGCGCCGATGTCGTCATTGCCGTTCAGACGCCGTCGCACCGCGACCTCACGGGCCGGCTCATTGGTGAACAGGGGCCCGTAGAGCCAGGTCAGCGGGGCGCCCTCGCACTCCATGCCCAGGAGGAGCACATCGACCTTGCCGATGGCCCGCCGTACGTGTGCGTACGCCGCGGGGTCCACCGTGGAGGTGTCGGCGGCGAACAGCACGGTCCGCCCGTCGGTCTCCAGCAGCCAGGCGGACTTGGAGATGGCGAGGTCGCCGTGCTCACCGAAGAAGGGCACGGCGGTGATCCGGCCCATCGCCGTCTCGATCTCCTGCAGTTCCGCGAGCTCGACCACCCGCGGGAAGCCCGCGGCCTCCAGCGCCAGCCGCAGCGACGGGTCCTGGAGCGACCCGTTGTCCGACCGGGGCACCACGACCGTCCCGATCCGGGTGCGCAGGCGCAGCAGCGACTCCAGCACCAGATGGTCCTGGTGGCCGTGCGTGATGAGGACGTGGTCGATGTAGTCGGGCAGGTCGGCGTCGGTGGTACGGGGTCCGGCGCCGGGGAAGGCGGGCGGCAGCAGCGGGTCCACCAGGACCGCGCCCCGCTCGTTCTCGGCGAGGACGCAGGCGTGTCCGAGGTAGCGGATGCGCGGCTCCTTGACGGGCTCCCGGCGCACGGGGGCCCCGGCCGCGGTGAAGTAGCGCGCCAGTTTCCCCGCCGCGTCGGGCGTGACCTCCAGGGCCTCCGCGACCTCGCCGAACGGCCTCGGAGTGCGCAGCGTCGAGAACATCACGTCGACGCCGGGGTGGTGGAAGGGCACCGGCAGCACGGTCCGCTCGTCGGTTTCGAGGCGCGGGGTGGAGAGGGCGAAGGGGCGGCGGTCGGCCCGGAGGGGTTCCAGCGCGAGCGACTGACCGTCGGCCGACCCGTAGTCGCCGCGGTACAGCAGCGACTCGATCAGCCGGAACGAGGCGTTGTCCTGGAGGTCGTAAACCAGCTCGACATAGCCCTGCAGCGGCTCCGGCACCAGGGGGTAGAGCCCTTCGAGCGGCACTCCCGGTCCGGCCTTCGCGAGCAGCTCCTGGAGGGCGTCGACCGCGGTGTCGAATTCGAGCAGCCGCGCGGCGCGCCGCCGGGTGGTCTCGATCAGGGCCTCGATGTCCGCCGAGCGGTCCTCGCCGAGGTCCATGAACGGTCCGCCCGCCAACGCCGGTGTCCGGGAGGACCGTTGGTGCACCGCCGGTGACTCCAGATACGACGTCATGATCGGCAGATGCCGGCGGGCCATGTTGCGCGCGAGCGTCCCCGGCGAGAGGAGGTGCGACCAGGCGTACCAGTTGTCGATCAGCGGCTCGACCGCGACATCGGAGCGCAGTGCGACGGGCTGGGTGCTGTGCGGGGTTGCGTTCATCGGACGCGCCTTCCCTGTCCGGACCGGACGCGGTCGAGGGTGTACGGGGTGAGGCCGCCGCGGTCCACGATGCCCTGCAGGGGGCCGAGGTCGGCGAACTCCATCTGAAGGTCCCCACAGGTCACGACCCGGCGGGCGACGTCCACGCTGACCGGCTCGCCGGTGACGGACTCGTCGAAGCCGTGGTCGCCGACGACGGGAAGCAGCAGGCCCATGTTCACGCAGTTGCGGAAGAAGATGTTCCCGAAGGACTTGGCGATCACCACCCGGGCCCCGGCGTGGTGCAGTGCCTGCGGTGCGGTCTCCCGGCTGGATCCGCAGCCGAACTCCGTTCCGGCGAAGATCACTTTGAACGGCGAGGTGCCGGTCTCCGGGTCGACGAACGGCGTCTTGGCCGGGTAGTCGCACAGCGCGATCCGCGCGAGCTGTTCCGGCCCCTCATAGGGCTCGAAACGGCCCGGACTCATCACGTCGGTGTCCACGAAGTCCCCCACCCCGTAGGCGAGGCCACTGATTATCACGAGGGCAGCCCTCCGTTCTCGGCCGACGAGGCGGCGCGGCGCTTCCACGCCATCCCCGACAGCACTTCCAGCACGATCCGGTTCGCGAGATAGGCCGTGATCTCCCCCGGCCCGTCGTAGGGCGGCGAGAGTTCGACGATCTCCGCGCCGACGAGGTCCATCCGCTGGGCGCAGGTCCGTACGGCGTCGAGCAGTTCACGACTGGTCAGCCCGCCGGGCTCGGGCGTTCCCGTGGCCGGGGCCATGCCCGGGTCGACGACATCGACGTCGACGGTGAGATACATCGGGTCGGGCCCGAGCTCTTCGAGGACCTCGTCCAGGCAGGTGTCGAGCCCGCGGGAGCGCAGCTCCGACATCGTGACCGACCGTACGCCGAGTCCGGCCGCCCACTGGAGGGTGCGCGGTCCGGGCCAGTAGCCGCGCAGCCCCATCTGGACGAAGCGGTCGCCGGGCACGGTGCCGGACTCCAGGAGCCGGCGCATGACGGTGCCGTGTCCGAACTTCGCGCCGAAGTCGCTGGTGTCCCCGATGTCGGCGTGGGCGTCGAAGTGGACCACCGAGAAGGTCCCGGCGCCGCGCCGCCCGGCGATTCCGCGCATCGTCGGCCAGGCGATGCTGTGGTCCCCGCCCAGGGTGAACGGGATGGCACCGGCGGCCACGATCTCGCTCACGGCGTCTTCGAGGAGCTGGTGGGCCCGCTCGGTCTCGCCCGGCGGGGTGGGTACGTCCCCGGCGTCCACGATCCTGAGTTCGCTGAACGGGTCGACACCGAGGCTCAGATGGGGCCGGTACGGGACGTGCGGCAGGTAGTCGGTCCGGCGGATGGCCTGGGGGCCGAAGCGGGTTCCGGGCCGGTGCGACGTGGTGCCGTCGAAGGGCGCGCCGAGGATCACGACATCGGCGCCCGCGTACCCGGCGGGGCTCTGTTCGCACCGCGGCAGTCCGAGGAACGACGCCTCCGGGCCGAACACCCCGCGGTAGTCGGCCTGGCGCACCGCGTCGTCGTAGTCCTGCGGTGGTGCGTGGTCGGCGGGTCCGCCCGGCGCACCGGGCGTGGCTGGGGTCATCGCTGGGTTTCCTCCTCCGCCACCACGGCGTCGAACGCTTCACGGACCGCGGTGGCCATCTCGTCGGTGGTGCAGGGCGGCTTCCCCGGGCCGGCGATGTCGGGGGTGCGCCACGACTCGACCGCCCGCTCGACGGCGCGGGCCAGGCAGTCCGCCCAGCGTGGGGCGTCGAAGGTGTGACGCAGCATCAGCTCCACGGAGCCGATGGTGCCGAGCGGGTTGGCGCGTCCGGTGCCGGCGATGTCGGGGGCCGTGCCGCCGACCGGCTCGTACAGCGCGAATCCGGTGGGGCTCAGGGTGGCCGAGGGGAGCAGCCCCAGCGAGCCGCACACCGCGCCGGTGATCTCGGAAAGCACGTCGCCCAGCAGGTTGCTGGTCACGACGACGTCGAAGTCGGCCGGGCGCAGGACCATCTGCATCGCCATCGTGTCGGCGTACATGTCCTGGACCTCGACGTGCGGGTGGGCCGGTGCCTCCTCGGCGAGGACGTCCAGCCACAGCCCGAAGACGTCGGGGATGGCGTTCGCCTTGTGGACCAGGGTGAGGCGGCCGCGCCGCGTCTCGGCGTGCCGGAGGGCGCACCGCACGATGCGGCGGATCTCGTCCTCCCGGTAGTACATCTCCTGCCCGGCCCACCGCTGTCCCGCGTCGACCCCCGTCCGGCGCCGGCCGTAGTAGACGTCCGACACGAGTTCGCGTACGAGCAGCAGGTCGACGCCGTCGAGGCGCTCCGGCCGGAGGGGGGAGATCTCGCGCAGCGCCCGCAGCGGGCGGGCCGGACGAAGGTTGGCGAACAGGTCGTAGCGGCTGCGCAGTTCGCCGATCGGCTCGTCGGCCGACGCACCGAACAGGACCGCGCCGCGCGGCGACTGCGCGACCTGGTCGATGTCGTCGCGCACCGGGTCGGGCAGCCACTGTCCGGTGCGTTCGTACGCCGGGAGCCCCACGGTGTGTTCGCGGAGGGTGGCGTCCAGTCCGGCGCGGTCCAGGACGTGTTCGAGGACCTGGCGCGCGGCGCCCACGACCTCGGGCCCGATCCCTTCGCCGGGAAGGACGAGCACCGTCGGTACCGTTGCTGAGGTCATCGGCTACTCCGTGATCCGGCCGGCGAGCGCGCTGCGCGCGGCCACGACCGGCGAGGCCAGATAGACGGACGACTCGGGATTGCCCATGCGTCCCCGGAAGTTGCGGTTCGTCGTCGAGAGGCAGACCTCGCCGTCCCCGACGACCCCGCCGTGCGCGCCGTAGCAGGCCTTGCAGCCGGGCGATTCGACGACGGCGCCGGCGGCGAGGAGCGTCGACATCGTGCCGGAAACGATCAGGCGGCGGTAGATCCCCATGGTGGCCGGCACGATCATGAGCCGGACGCCGGGCGCCACGTGCTTGCCGGCCAGTTCGGCGGCGGCTATCTCGATGTCGTCGTACTTCGCTCCGGTGCAGGACCCGATGTAGACCTGGTCCACCCCGATGCGGTCGGCCATCGCCTCGTCGATCGAGTGCACATTGTCCGGCCGGTGCGGATAGGCCACGGCGGGGCGCAGCTTCTCGGCGCGGTACTCCAGCCGCCGGGCGACGGTGGCACCGCGGTCGCTGGTCACCGGCTCGTACGGGACGGTCCGCGGGCGGGCGGCCAGGTAGTCCGCGGCGGCGGGCGACAGGGCCATGATCCCGTTGACCGCCCCGGCCTCCACGACCATGTTGCACAGCGTCATCCGCTCCTCGACCGACATCGCGTCGATCGTGGAGCCGGTGAACTCGATCGACCGGCCCGAGGCGCCGCCCATGCCGAGGTCGCCGATGAGGGTCAGGATCACGTCCTTCGCCAGGACGCCCGGCGCGAGTTCGCCCTCGATCCGGACCTCGATGGTCTCCGGGACCCGGAACCACAGATCGCCGGTGTAGAAGGCGTTCACCATGTCGATCATGCCGACGCCGGAGCCGAAGGCGTTGAACGCCCCGTAGGTGACCGAGTGCGAGTCGGTGCCGAGCACCACCGTCCCGGGCTGGACGAGCCCCTCCTCACACATCATCACGTGGCAGATGCCGTAGTTCTCGCCGTACGGGTAGTGGTGGGTGATGCCCTGTTCGGTGGCGAACCGGGCCATTCCGGCGGCGAGTCGGCGCGACTCGGCGTCCTTGGCCGGCACCAGATGATCCTCGAAGAGGGCGATCCGGTCGGGGTCCCACACCTTCGCGTCCGGGCCGAACGCGGCGCGGAACTCCCGGCGGAGCCCCTCGCACACCGGGTCGTGGGTGAACGCCATGTCGATACCGACCTCGACGATCTCCCCGGGGACCACATGGTCCCGGCCGGCGGCACGGGCGAGGATCTTCTCGGTCATGGTCTGCGGAATCATGCCGAGGCACTCCTGACGTCGAGCAGTTCACGTATCTCCGACGGTTCGAGCCAGCGGTCGCGCGTCCGCGCCCGTGCCAGCACCGCGTCGACGTTCCCGTCATCGGCCGGGGCCCCGACCGAGGCGAGCGCCTCGCGGGCGGCGGCGCGGCCGCTCGTCGGGCCGACCATGATCGTCTGCGTCCGCCCGAGCGCGGCGGCGGGCACGCTGGAGAACACCAGGTCCTCCGCCTCCCGCCCCCAGCGCCGGGCCTTCACCAGGGCCGCGACATGTGTCCCCGTACAGGTGGCGAAGGCCTGATCGCCGATCAGGGGGGCGTTGCGGCGCACCGGGGAGCCCGTCGCCTCGGCGAGCCGGCGGCAGTGCTCGACGACCCGGTCCATCCGGTAGCCCTGGTGTCCGGCCTGGTAGAGGTACATCAGGACCGATTCGAGCGCGGTGTTGCCCGCCCGCTCCCCCAGGCCGAGGAACGCGCCGCTGAGGGTGTCGGCCCCGGCCTCGGCGGCGGCGATCGCGTTCGCCACCGCGAGCCCGCGGTCGTCGTGGCCGTGCCACCAGATCTTCACGTCGGCGCCGCGGCCAGCGGTCGGGAGACCGGCCACCGCGCGCCGCACGGACTCCCGCACCGCCCGCACGATGTGCGCGGCGCCCTCGGGCGTGGACTCCCCGACCGTGTCGCAGACGGTGAGTACCTCCGCGCCGACACCGACCGCCGCGTGGACCATCCGGTCGAGCTCCTCGGCCGGGGTGCGGGTGGCGTCCTCAAGGCTGACGCCGAACCTCGTGCCGCCGTCGCGGGCGGCCGTCCCCGCGGCCGTGATGCGTTCGAGAACGCTGTCGAGGGTCCAGCCCTCGACCCTGCGCCGCAGCGGGCTGCACCCGACGAAGAAGTCCGCCCATACGTCCCGGTCGGTGTTCCGGTTGAGTTGGGTGATGGGTGCGATGCTCGCCGGGTCGGCCAGCGCCAGGAAGCGCGGAACGAGCGGGATGCCGCGGCGGTCGAGGTGGTCGATGAGTTCGGCCGCCTCCGCGTGCGCGCCCGGCGAGCTCGACGGAAAGCCGAGCATGGCCGCCTCGACACCGATCGCCGCGGAGGATTCGACGAGCGACTTCTTCACTTCCAGGGAGGGGTGGCGCACAAAAGCGCCCTGTAATCCGTCCCGCAGGCTGTCGTCCTCGATCCCGACGTGGTCAAGTCCGCGTGAACGCGGATTCCAGGTGAACAATTCCTCGATACTCCCAGACATCACTCCACCTCTGATCGAGACCGGAAAAACAGCCCGACCGGAACCGTTACGGCCGGTAAGGAAAAGCAACGGGCAGGAATTGTGTACCAGACCGGACCGCCGCCGCACCAGGGTTCCAAGGGGCACCTAAAGGCGGACCTAAACACGGTCTAAACGCGACCTGAAAGATAGCCAGCGAGCCATCTGAAGGAAAATCCGGCCTCTCTTGAATCGCCATCGGGACTGTGTTCTGGTGGAGTTCGGGACGGCAAGTGATCATCCGTCAGTCCCCTTTGCCAGCAATCTCGTCCGGATCCAGCCGGAGGTTTCAGGTGTCAATCGGCATTGAAAGCGGAGCGAGCGCGCGCCACCCTCGATGGGAGAACGTGTCCGAGGCCGAGTGGAGCGATCCGCGATGGCAGATGACACACCGGCTGCGGCGCCCATCGCAGTTGCGTGAGGTCATCAAGCTCACCGAGGACGAGGAGGTGGCGCTCGGCGGGGACGACCTGTTCCGCGTCGACATCACCCCGTACTTCCTCAGCCTCCTCGACGGGGACGACCCGAACTGCCCGCTGCGGCGCCAGGTCATCCCCAGCTCACGGGAAATGGAGGCCTTCGACGGAAGGCTTCCCGACGCGAACTCGGAAGTCGAACACGAGCCGGTGCGCGGGATCATTCACAAATATCCCGACCGGCTGGTGATGCTGGTGACGAGTTCCTGCACGTCGTACTGCCGGTACTGCACCCGGAGCCGGTTTGTCGGCGACGGGAAGCAGAACTACAGCCACTCGGACTGGGCGGAACAACTCCGTTATATCCGGGACTCGCCGCAGGTGCGCGATGTGCTGATCACCGGCGGAGATCCACTGTCCATGGCGCGGAACCGGCTGGCCGAAATCATCACCGAACTCCGTGCGATTCCGCATGTCGAGATCATCCGGGTGGGCACCCGCGCCCCGGTGTTCAACCCCTTTGTCGTGGACGACGACCTGTGTGAACTCCTCAAGGAGAATCACCCGGTCTGGTTGAACATCCACGTCAACCACCCGTACGAGCTCACCCCCGAACTGGCCCGTGCCTGCGGCCGCCTGCTCGGCGCCGGTGTGCCCCTGGGCGCGCAGACGGTGCTGCTCGCGGGGATCAACGACAGCGTCGAGGTGCAGCGCCGGCTGTGCACCGAACTCGTCCGGATGCGTGTACGTCCCTACTACCTGTACCAGTGCGACTCGGTGCGGGGTGCGGGGCACTTCCGGACGAGCGTCACCAAGGGCATCGAGATCATCGAAGGTCTGCGCGGCCACATCAGCGGCTTCGCGGTCCCGACCTATGTGGTCGACAGCCCCGGTGGCGGCGGCAAGATCCCGGTGGGTCCGAACTATCTGCTCAGCCTGTCACCGGAGCGGGCGGTCCTGCGCAACTGGGCCGGCGAGGTCTCCGAGTACCACGGACCGTCGGGGTACCGGTCGGGCACGACTCCGCCGCTGCGCGGGCCGAAGCCGCACCGCGCGGACACCGACGTCCCCACGGTGTCGGACCGGCTGTCCGCCCCGCAGACGCCGGACGGCGACGCGGAGGGCTTCGAGGTATGAGCTCGGTGCACTCCGCTCCCCTCCAGGCGCGCGACGACGGGGCCCGGCACTCCGTCGACGCGGTGCTCGCGGCCACCCTGGTGGTGCTCGAACGGTACGGGAACCAGGACCAGTTGGTGGTGGACGTAACCGTCACCCCGGCGGCGGACACGGAGCCCGGGACCGCACCGGTGCACCGCGTCGTCGTGGACTGCTCCCCCTCGTCCACCTTCGCGCAGCTGCGCTCCGCCGTCGCCGACCAGCTCCCGGTCCAGCGGCCCACGGGCCGCTGGACCGTCCGGCTCGCCGGCACCGACGCCCTCGACCCGGGCTCCCGGCCCGCCGCCCAGGGGGCGTTCACTCTGCGGCACGACGCCGGTCCCGCGGTCGAGCTCCAGCACCCGCACGCCTCCGCTCCCGTGCTCCGCGAGGCGGTCGCCCGTGTACTCGCCGCCGGGACGGCCGACCCCGGGCAGGAGCTGGCCGCGCTCCCCGTGCTCTCCCCCGCCGACGCCGATGTCCAGCGGCAGTGGCTCACGGGTGAGCCGTCCTCGGTACCGGCGGAGACCACGATCCACGAGCTCATACGGACCGCGGCCCGCCGGCACCCGGAGCGGCTCGCGGCGGCCTGCGCGGCGGAGAGCCTCACCTACGGGGAACTCGTGGAGCGCTCCGAGCGCGTGGCCGGGGCCCTGCTGGCCCAGGATGTCGCGCGGGGCGAGATCGTGGCCGTGGTCGCCGAGCGGTCGTGCGCGGTGCTCACCGCGGCCCTCGGGGTGCTCAGCGCGGGCGGCGCGTTCTTCCTGCTCGACCCGAGCCTGCCGGCGGCCCGACGGGAACAGCTCCTCGCGGCGGCCGGGGTGCGGCTGGTCGTCACCACCCGGGCCGGGCGGGCCGCGCTCACGGCGGACCGCACCGCCCTCGTCCTCGAAGACCTGGGGCCGGCCGAGGCGAACGGGGACCTCCCGCGGCTGTACGGCGACGATCTCGCGTACTTGATGTTCACCTCCGGCTCCCGGGGCGAGCCGAAGGGCGTCCTGGTCCGCCACGGGTCGTTCGTCAACCGTCAGCAGTGGCTCATCGACCACCTCGGCCTCGGCCCGGACGATGTGTCGCTCGGGCGGACGGCGCTGTCGTTCGACCCCGCCGTCTGCGAGATGTTCCGGCTGCTGCCGGTCGGGGGGCGGGTCTGGTTCCTGCCCACCGGCCACGAACGGGACCCGGCGCGGGTGCTCGACGCCATCGAGCGCCAACGCGTCACCGTCGTCGACCTGGTGCCGTCCCCCCTGCGCAGTCTGCTGGAGCATGTGGCCGCGCTCGGGCTCCACTCCTCGGTGTCGTCGCTGCGCTGGGTGCTGGCCGGGGCGGAGTCCCTGCACCCCTGGCTGGCCGAACTGTTCGAGGAGGTCGTCGGCAGCCGCGGGGACGCCCATCTGCTCAACGGATGGGGCGCGACCGAGGTCTGCGTCGATGTCACCTCGTTCGACTGCTCGGCGGCCGGACCGGTCGGTGAGCCGGTGCCCGTCGGCCGGCCGATCCCGGGGGTCGGGATCGCCGTGCTCGACCGCCACGGCCGGTTCACACCGCTCGGGGTGCCGGGCGAGCTCTTCGTCCGCGGCCGCTGCCTCGCCGCCGGGTACCTCAACGACGCCGAGCTGACCGAGGAACGCTTTGTGCGGCGCCCGGTCGCGGGGACGGAGTTGCTCTACCACAGCGGGGACCGGGTCCGGTGGCGCGCCGACGGGAACCTGGAGTTCCTGGGGCGGCTCGATGACGAGCTGTCGGTCCGTGGCCAGCGGATCGCCCCCGCCGAGATCGAGGCCGTGCTGCGCCGCCATCCCGGCGTGGACGACGCCCTCGTCCGCACCGTGGGCGGTGGCCCGTCGGCAGCGGAGGGCGGCGAGCGGCTGATCGCCTGGGTGACCCACGACGCGTCCTCCGACCGGCCCGATCCGCACGAACTGCGGTCGCACCTGGGGGAGTTGCTGCCGTCCACCATGGTCCCCGAGGTCGTCCATGTCCTGGACGCCTTCCCGCGGACCGTGCACGACAAGATCGACGTCAAGGCCCTTCCGACGGCGCCGCCGGCGTCTCCGGCACCCCCGCCACTTCCGGACGGTTCGTCGGCCGAGCCGCTCAACTCCCCCTCCGGGCCGGTCGAGGACACCCTCGCCGCCCTGTGGCGCGACGTGCTGAACGGTGCGGCGATCGGCCCGGACGAGGACCTGATCGCGCGGGGCGCCACCTCGCTGGACGCCGCGCGTGTGGCCACCCGTGCGGCGGCGGGCCTGTGCGGCCGGCTGGACGTGATCACCATCTTCGCGCACCCCACGCTCCGTGCCCAGGCCGGTGTGATCCAGGGCTGTGACCACGCCTCGTGCCGGGTCGCCCGGCTCGAACCCACACCACCCGCCGAGACCGCCCCGGCGTCCCACAGCCAGCTCCGCCACTGGCTCACCAGCCGCCGCGACGCCACGTCTTCGGCGTACAACATCGCGGTCGGCATCGAGCTGGCCGAGACCCCCGACCCCGCCGTCCTGCGCACGGCGCTGGACGACCTCACGGTCCGGCACGAGATCCTGCGCACCACGTTCGCGCTTCAGGACGGCGAGCTGGTCCAGCGCATCCTGCCTCCTCGCCCCGGCTGGGTGCCGGTGGAGGTCGGTGCGACGGCCGATCCGTCCCGGCATCTGCGCGCGGTGAGCGAGCGGCCGTTCGACACCGAGGCCGGACCGCTGCTGCGGCTCGGCCTGATCACCCCGGCCGCTGCGGAGGAGACGCCGGACCGGGGAACCGTGCTGTACCTGGTGATCCACCATCTGATCAGCGACACCTGGTCGCTGACCCTCCTGCTCACCGAACTGGCCGCCCGGTGCCGCGCCCTGGCCGCCGGGGACGCCCCGGCCGAACTGCCGCCCGCCCGCCTCCAGTACCGCGACTACGCCGCCTGGGAACACGCGCGGCTGGCCGGACCCGCGGGCGAGCGGATGCGCGACTTCTGGAGCGAGCGGCTGGCCGGACCGCTGCCGGCCCTCGGCCTCCCGCTGGACGCCCCGCGGGGCTCCGCGAAGACGCCCGGGGCCGATGTGCAGCGCTTCGCGCTGGACCCCGCCGTCACCGACGCGCTGCGGTCGTGGGCCGGGCAGCACCGGGCGACGATGTTCATGGCCCTGCTCACCGCGACCTCCGTGTGGCTGCACCGGCTGACCGGGCAGCAGGACCTGGTCATCGGTACCCCGGTGGCCGGACGCCCGCACCTCGACCTGGAGGACGTCCTCGGCTCCTTCGTCAACAGCGTGGCGCTGCGGATGGCCGTGGACCCGGACGCGTCGCCCGAGGAACTCCTCGCGCACGCCCGGTCGACCGCCCTGGACGCGTTCGCCCACGAGGAATACCCCCTCGACCTCGTCGTCCGGGACCTCGGCCTGGTGCGCGAGCCGGGACGCTCGCCGCTCTTCGACGTGATGCTGGTCCTGCAGAACGCGCCCGGGGCCCGGACGGAATCCGTGTGGGGAGAGCCCCGCGCCCGCCGGGTCGATGTCGACCGCGGCGCCGGCAAGCTCGACATGATCGTCACCTTCGTCGAGGACGAGGACGGACTGCACGGCGAGATCGAGTACGACTCCCACCTCTTCGCGAGCACGACGATCGAGCAGTGGCTCACCGGGCTGTCGCGCCTCATCGCCGCCCTCCCGGAGTCCGGCGGCGCGACCGCCGCCACCGTGGCCCGCTCGGCCTTCGAGGCCCCGACGGCCCCGGCCCTGCTGCACACGGCGGTGGAGCGGCACGCCCGGCTCACCCCCGAGCGCCCCGCGGTGGTGTGCGAGGACCGGGTCCTCACCTACGGGGAGCTCAACGGCCGCGCGAACCGGCTGGCCCGGCGGCTGCGCGACGAGTTCGGCGTACGGCCCGGACAGCTCGTCAGCTACGCGGTCGAGCGCTCCGAGCGGGTGCCGGTCATCCAGCTCGCGGTCCTCAAGGCGGGCGGCGCCTTCCTCGGCATCGACCCCACCCATCCCGGGGCACGCAGCCGGGCCGTGCTCGACGACGCCGAGCCGGTCCTGCTGGTGGTCGACACGCACCCGCACGGCCTGTTCGCGGAGGGCGCGGAGGGGCTCCCGGTGCTCGCCCTCGATGACGCACCCGAACCGTCCGACGACGACGCGTCGGCCGACCTCCCCCCGGTCGCCGGCCCGGAGGACGCCGCGTACGTCATCTACACCTCGGGCAGCACCGGAACGCCCAAGGGTGTCGTGGTGGAGCACCGGAACGCCGTCGCGCTCCTGTGGGCCGGCGGCTGGCCGTTCGAGTTCCGGGACGACGACGTCTGGACGTCGACGCACTCATTCGCGTTCGACTTCTCCGTCTGGGAACTCCATATGCCGCTCGCCCGCGGCGCCCGGGTCGTGATCGTTCCCGAGGCCACCCGCCGGGACCCGCGGCAACTGCTCCCGCTCCTGGTGCGGGAGCGGGTGACCGTGCTGTCGCAGGTCCCCAGCACCTTCGAGCGCGCGGTGGACGAAATCGACCGCCGCCCGGAACTGGCGCCGGCCTCCCTGCGCTACGTGATCTTCGGCGGCGAGCCCATCAACCCCGGGGCCGTCCGGCGCTTCGCCGGACACCTGCCCGGAGTGGATGTGGTCAACGGCTACGGCATCACCGAGACCACCGTCCTCACCACCTTCAAACGGCTCGACGCCGCCGAAGTGCCCGCGCCGTCGGACGCGCAGAACATCGGCCGCCCGATCGGGACCATGAGCGTGGAACTGCTGGACCCGGACGGACAGCCGGTGCCCGACGGCGGCGTCGGGGAGATCGTCATCAGCGGGCCCGCGGTGGCCCGTGGCTATCTGGGCCGGCCCGAGGAGACCGCCCGGGTCTTCGGGACGCATCCGGCCGGCCCCGGCGACGGCCACGACGGCCACCGGTCCCGGCGGTGGTACCGCTCCGGAGACCTCGCCCGGCGCCTGCCCTCCGGTGACCTGGTGTTCGTCGGACGGCGGGACCGCCAGGTCAAGATCCGCGGATACCGGGTGGAGCTCGAAGAGGTCCGCTCCGCGATCCTGGGCACAGGGCTCCTGACCGGCGACGCGGTGACCGACGTCCGGACGGGACCCGCCGACGCCCCGGCCGTCGTGGCCTATGTCGGCCACCGCGACCGGGAGCAACTCCCCGCCCTGCGCGAGCGGTTGCGGGAGCTGCTGCCCGCGCCCATGATTCCCGCCGCGTTCGTCACCGTCGACGACTGGCCGACCACGGACAACGGGAAGGCGGACCTGGACGCGCTCCGCTCCCGGTACGCAGCCGCTCCGCAGCTGCCTGCCGAGGACGCGCCGGAGCCGGCAGCGGACCAGGGAGACCCGGACGGTGCGTCCGGCACGGTGGCCGCGCTGGGGGCGCTCTGGGGCGAGCTGCTCGGCCGGTCCGGCCTCGGGCCCGACGACAACTTCTTCACCGTCGGCGGCCATTCCCTGCTGGCCGTGGCGCTGGTGACCCGGGTGGAGGAGGAACTGGGCGTCGTCCTCGGCCTGGAGGACGTGCTGACGTACGCCACGCTCGCCCGCCAGGCGGAGCTGATCGACGCCCGCCGCACACCGGCGGAGGACCGGCCCGCCACCGGGCCGAGCGCCGTCCCCGCGGCCCCGGACGCCGACAGCTACCCGCTGTCGCCCGCGCAGTCGGAGTTCTGGCTGCTCGACCAGTTCCGGGCTGCGGACACCCCCGCGGCGCTGCCCGAGGTCCTGGACCTGGGGACGCCGTGGGACCCCGAGGCCGACCGGGCGACGTTCACCGGGCTCGTCGAGGCCTTCGAGATCCTGCGCACCGACTTCCCGCTGGAGGGCGCGGCCCCCCGGCAGCGGGTCCGTCCGCACGGCCATCCGGACGCGCTGCGGCTGACCGACCTGTCCCGCTCCCCCTCGGCCGAGGACCTGCGCAAACTCCTTGACGAGGAGGCGGCCCGGCCGCTGGATCTCACCGCGGGCCCGCTGTTCCGGCTGCATCTGGTCCGGCGGCCCGAGGCGTCGACCCTCGCCCTGGTCACCGCCCACCACATCGTGTGGGACGGCATGTCCTGCGATGTCCTCACCCGTTGGTGGCAGCAGGACAGGGAGGCGCAGCGTGCCGGGAACGGCGGCCCGCGGCGTCCGGCGCGTCAGTTCCGCGATATCGCCGCGCACCATCTCGACCACCTCAAGAGCCCGGAGGGACGCGCCGAACTCGCGTGGTGGACGGGCCGGTTGTCCGGGATCGACCGCTCCCGGCTCGATCTCACGCCCCTGGGCATCGGCCACCGGTCCGGGCCCCGGGACTTCCTCGGGCGCCGCCACTGGGTGACCGTGGACGCCCGCCGGACCCGCGCGTTGCAGGCCCTGTGCGCGGACACCGGCGCGACCCTGTTCGCCGGTCTGCACGCGGTCGTCAAGGCGTTTCTCTTCGCCCTGACCCGGCAGACCGACTGCGTGGTGATGTCGCCGGTGTCGCTGCGGGACGGGCGGGCGCACGAGGAGCAGCTCGGCCCGTTGATCAACACCGTCGCGGTCCGCGACCACCTCGCGCCGCGCGAGTCGTTCCGCGAACTGCTGGACTCCGTACGGCGGTCGGTGCTCGACGCGCTCGCGCACCGGCGGATTCCGCCGGGCGACATCGGCCGGGCGCTGGGACTGGACGCCGACGCGCCGCTCGCCGACATCGGTCTGACCCTCCAGCCCCGGGCCGGCACCACCGGCGACACCACCGATGTCCCGCGGACGGACGTGGTCTTCGGCGCCCACACCGCGCTGTGGTTCGACATCACCGAGCGGGCGGACACCCTGCACGTCGAGATCGTGGCGCCGCGGGCCCGCCTCGACGACGACACCCTCGCCGAACTCGGGAGTGCCTTCCTCCGCATCGTGGGGACGCTCCTCGATCACGCCGACGACCCCCTGGAACGGGCCGTGGGCGCCCGGCCGGCGACAACCCCGGCCCCCCTGACCATCGAGCTGCGCTACTGAGCGCTGATCCCCCGGGACGGGCGCGAACCCGTCCCCGCTGAAAGGAGCAGAGGTGGACACTCAGGAAGTACCGCCGGTTCAGCAACAGCATCAGCCGGCCGACCACGAGGTCTGGCGGCACCTCTACCGCCAGCAGACGGATCTGGTGCCGCTGGCCGCGCCGGACATCTACCTGGAGGGGCTGGAACTGCTCGGCCTCACGGAAGACCACGTGCCCGATCTCGACGAGGTGAACGAGCGCGTCCGCGCCGTCACCGGCTGGACGTTCGTCGCGGTGGACGGCCTCGTGAAGGGGGCCGACTTCTTCGACATGCTCCTGAACCGGCGGTTCCCGGTGACGAATCAGATGCGCAGGCCCGAGGAGATCCGCTTCGCCGAACTGCCCGATCTGTTCCACGACTTGTTCGGCCACGGCCCCTTCCTGGCCCACCCGCGCACGGCGGACCTGTACCAGGAGTTCGGCCGGATCGGGGTCCGGTGCACCGAGCACCCCGAGGAGCTGGCACTGCTCCAGAGCATCATGTGGACCACTCTGGAGGCCGGTCTGATACGGACACCTGACGGGCTCCGGGCGCTGGGCGGCGCCATTCTGTCCTCGGCCGACGAGATCCAGCAGTGCCTCCACGTGACATCCACGGTCGAGGCCTTCGACCCGGAGGTGGTGCGGCGCACGACCTTCGACATCCTCCAGCTCCAGAAGCGGTACTTCGTCGTCGAGGACCTGGAGGAGATCGAGTCGGCACTGGCCGCCGTGGACACCCTGCTCACCGAGGGAGAGCGCGCATGACGACGCCGCAGAAGACCCCCGGATACTTCCTCCGCGGCGATGTCGAGGTCGAGCCGCTGGTCGACCGCTGGTATGCCTGGGTGCACCTGGTCTCGCCGGCGACGGCCGCGTTCGTCACCATCGAGCGTCATCTGCGGATGATGGAGTCCTACGTCCGCTCCCCGGCCATGCACGCCGCCGCGGCGGCGAACCCGGCGACGCGCAGCGGCCCGTTCCTCGACCTCGGCGGCGCCAAGGTCGCCGAGGTCCAGGCGCTGCTGGACGCGACGCGCGCCAAGGCGAAGCGCCAGCAGGACTTCGTGTCGGCGTTCGGCGAGCTCGACACGCTCCTGGAGAGCATGACCGGCGGTGCGCTGGAACCGCTGTACCCCTCCGTCCCGGCCGCGCTCAAGGGCCTGGTGGAGCTGGAGTACGACCGGCACAACCGGGCGCGTTGCCGGCTCTACGAACGACTGCTGCACGCCGACCCGTTGGCCGACCCGTCGGGGCAGTGCCTGCGCCTGGTGCGTACGGACCGGGACGGCGACCGCCCGTTCGCGTTCTCCACGCCGCGCCTGCCCGTGGTGGAGGACCCGGACGACGCCGACGGCGCGGCCTGGAACGGCGCCGTGGAACTCGACGTGCCCTTCGCCACCCCGGCGCTCGACACCCTGTTCCGGGCCCGTACCGAACCCGTCGATCCGGACGCGCTCGCCGGACAACTGGGCCTGGACACCGGCGCCCGGCGCCGCTTCCGTGAGCTGTTCACCACCACGCCGCCGCGGACACCGGCCGAACGCGAGGCCGCGCAGGCCGGGCGGGACGGGCTGCGGGTGACCTACTTCGGGCACGCCTGTGTGCTGTTGCAGGACGGCGATGTCAGCGTCCTCGTCGACCCCGTGATCCCGTACGACCACGAGTCCGACGTGCCGCGCCTGTCCTTCGCGGACCTGCCCGACCGGATCGACTACGTACTGATCACCCACGCCCACCACGATCACGTGCTGCCCGAGACCCTGCTCCAGATCCGGCACAAGGTGGGTACGGTCATCGTGCCCGGCAACGACGGTGGCGGGCTCATGGACCCCTCGCTGCGCCTGGTCGTCGAGCAGCTGGGCTTCCCCGATGTCCGTGAGGTGCAGGACCTCGATGTCGTGCCGCTCCCCGACGGGGCGATCACCGCGATGCCGTTCGTCGGCGAGCACCACGACCTGGCGATCCGGTCGAAGTCCACGTACCACGTCCGGCTCGGCGGCCGGTCGGTGCTGCTGGGGGCCGACACCGCCAACGTGAACCCGGCGCTGTACGACCGGGTGCGCGAGGTCGTCGGCGACATCGATGTGCTGTTCATGGGCATGGAGTGCGAGGGCGCGCCGGCGAGCTGGGTCTACGCCCCGTACTTCGCCCATCCGCTCGACCGGGACCACGACCAGAGCCGGCGGGGGCGCGCGTCCACGTGCGCGGAGGCCCTCGATGTGGTCGAGCGCTTCCACAGCTCGGAGGTCTACGTGTACGCGATGGGCGAGGAGCCCTGGCTCTATCCCCTGCTGGGCATCCCCTACACCGATGAGTCCCTCGCCATCCGGGAGGCCAAGCGGCTGGTCGAGACCTGCCGCGAGCAGGGCCGCCACTCCGAGCGGCTCTACGGTGCGAAGCGTTGGAGCGTGTCGTGAGCATCTCCCGTATCGAGGCCCTCCAGGGCCCGGACCATCAACAGCAGCGCGCCGCCTGGCTGGCGGCCATGCCGTCCGCCGAGGACGCCCTGCACTGGGCCGACACCGTCGTCACCGCCGGGACGGCCGCCCCGGGGACGCGGCGCCGTGTCACCCTCGCGCCGGAGACCCGGCGAAAGGTCTCCGCGGTGAGTGGTGGTCAGACGCTGGGCGACTTCGTCGTCCTGCTCTCCGCCCTCGTGGCCGTGGTCCAGCGCACCTCGGCGCACGACGTGGTGTGGCTGTCCACCCCCCTGCTCCGCGGGGTCGACAGCCCCTACGGGCACGACGACCGGGTGCCGCTGGTCTTCCGCCCGGAGCGGCGGGGCAGCTTCAAGTCGCTGCTGGAGCACGTCCGCCATCAGGTCGCCACCTCGTACGCGGTCCAGGGCTTCCCCGTCCGCGATCTGTGGGCGCAGGCGGACGGACCGGCGGACACCGGTCTGGTGGTCGCCGAGGCCGGGCTGCACGAGGCGGTGCCGGCCGACGACACCTCCGAGCTGGTGATCAGGATCGATGCGGCCGAGGGCGGCTTCGAGGTCGAGGACCGGCACGGCCGGTTCCCGGTCTGGTTCGCCGACCATGTCGTGGGGCTGGTCGAAAAGGTGCTGGACCACCTCGACGAAACCGGTGTCGCGGTGGCCGACATGGACCTGCTCGACGACGACGAGATCCTCCACCAGCTCGACACCCTCACCGCCACCGATGTCCCGGCCCACACCCTGGACGACTCGCTGGCGACCCGGTTCCGGGCGGTGGCCGCCGCGGCTCCCGACGCCCCCGCGCTGATCACCGGCGGCCGGACCGTGAACTACGGCCAACTCCTGTCCCGCGCCGAGCAGTTCGCCCGCCATCTGCGGGACGACCTGAGTCTGGCCGAGGGCGAAGCGGTGGCCGTCCTCGTCTCGCGTACCGAGGACACCCTGGTGGCACTCTGGGGATGCCTGCTCGCCGGGACCGCGTATGTCCCGGTCGATCCACAGGCCCCGGCGGACCGCATCGCGCAGATCGCCGAGTCAGCGAAGGCCAAGACCCTGGCGCTGCACTCCGGCCTGCTGCACCGCCTCACCGATCTGCCGACGCTCGCCGTGTGCTGTCTGGACCTGCAATTCCCGGCGGACACGGCGACGGCGTCAGCGGCCGAACCGGACTGGGCGGCGCCACGGGGCGGTGACGCCGCCGCGGTGATCACGACCTCGGGCTCGGGCGGGACCCCGCGCACGATCGTCCTCGACCACGCCGGCGTGGTGAACGTCGCGCTCGACCATGTGACGGAACTCGGCCTCGGCCCGGACGACCGCTACCTGGCGTTCATGGCGCTCTCGTTCGACGGCGCGCTGCTCGACATCGTGATGACGCACCTCGCCGGTGCGGCGCTGGTGCTCCCCGACGAGCAGGAGCTGGCCGATCCGCGCCGCCTCGAAGAGCTGATGGCCGGGCACTCCGTCACGGCGACCACCATGACGCCCTCCTATCTGAGCGCCCTGGACCCGCAGCGGCTGACGGACCTCCGGGTGCTGATCTCGGCGGCGGAGCCGGCGATCACGGCGGACCTGAGGGCGTACGCGGCGCGCGGCGTCGCGGTGTACAACGGCTACGGCCCGACCGAGGCCTGTGTGAACACCACGCTGCACCGGGTGGACCCGGAGCGTGAGTACCAGAGTGTGCCGCTCGGCCGTCCGCGGGCGAACATGCAGGTCTACATCCTGGACCAGGACCGGAATCTGCTGCCCCGGCACGTCATCGGCGAGATCGCGATCTCCGGGCGCGGGGTGGCGTCCGGGTACGTCGGGGACCCGGAGCAGAGCGCCCGCCGGTTCGTCCCGCACCCCTTCCGCCCGGACGGCGGCGTGCTGCACCTCTCCGGCGACCTCGGCGGCTGGGACGAGAACGGGGAGCTGGTCTTCGCCGGCCGCCGGGACCAGCAGGTGAAGATCCGTGGTTTCCGGGTGGAACCCACCGAGATCGAGAACGCGCTGCGCACCCACGACCGCGTGGAGGATGCCGTCGTGGTCGCGGATTCGGGGCGCGGGGTGCTCGTGGCCTTCGTCCGCGAACCGGGCGGGCACGGTCCGGAGCACGACGCGGTGCCGGTGCGCGAACTCTCCGACCACCTCGCCAAGTCGCTTCCCCCATACATGATCCCGAGCGCGGTGCACGGCATCGACGCCTTCCCCACCACCGAGCACGGCAAGGTGGACCGGCGCGCCCTGATGGCGCTGCACGAGCGGCGGATGGCCGAGCGCCCGGTCGGCCGGCCGGCGAACCCACTGGAATCGCGCCTGGTGGAGGTGTGGGCGAAGGTCCTCGGGATGTCCGCGATCGACGCCGAGGACGACTTCTTCCAGCTCGGCGGTGACTCGATCCGGCTGATCCAGGCCGTACAGGCCGCGGAGCAGGCCGGGATCGGCGTGCGTACCAGCGACATCATCGAGCACCGGACGGTCCGGGCGCTGGCGCGCATGGTGGCCGAACGCGGCGACGACACCGGGCCCGTGGCGCCGGCCGCGAGCACGGCGATGCCCCTCACCCACGACGAGACACGGCAGTTGCCGGCGCGCTGCGAGGACGCCTACCCGCTGACGCACCTCCAGGAGCGGATGGTCGCGTGGTCCGCCGCACCGGACCTGCGGGTGCTGCACACCTACCGCTGCGTCGCGGGGTGGCGGCTGCGCGCCGGGGATCTGGACCTCGGCGTGCTGCGGCAGGCGCTGCGCGGTCTGGTCGAGCGGCACCGGTCGCTGCGCACCACCGTGGTCCGCGCGGCGGGCTCGGGGCGCCTGCTGCAGTGCGTGCTCCCTGCGGACACCACGGTCATCGACACCGCCGAAACCGGCCCGCAGGACGAGGCCGATACGGTGCTGAACGCCGTCGTGGAGGCCGATCTGGCCGCCCCGTTCGACACCGACGGCAGCGCGCCGTGGACCCGTTTCCACCTCGTCGTGCGCTCCGATACCGAGGTCGATGTCGTCATGTCCGCGCATCACGCCATGACGGACGGCTGGAGCGGAGTCCAGCTGCGGAACGAACTGCTGGCGGACTACGGGACGCTCCGCGACGGTGGCCGCCCGGACACCGCGGCGCCCGCGGTGGACTCCTACCGGGAGTTCGTCGCGCTGGAGCAGACACTCGCCAACGACCCGCAGGCGAAGGCCTTTTGGGCGGACACCTGCGCCACGCTCCCGGACGGTCTGACCGCCCCGCGGCGCCGGGAGTTCCGGCGTGTGGGCTACACGGAGGTCGTGGTGCCGCCGGAGCGGGTCGAGGCCATCCTCGCGGGTACCCGCAGCGAGGGCCTCTCGCCCAAGGCCCGCTGCCTGTCCGCGTTCACCGCCGCGCTCCACCGTCACCGCGGCGCACCGGAGCTGACGGTCGGCGTCGTCGCCAACGGCCGGTCGGAGCGGCTCACCGACCCGCTCGGCACCACCGGGCTGTTCTGGAACATCCTGCCCTTCCGCTCCCGTCGGGACGCCGATGGGCAGCCCCCCTCGGCGGCCACGGTCCAGGCCGGGCTGGAGGCGATGGAGCCCTATGCGGGGTTCCCGCTGGCCGGCCATGCCGCGGACGAGGAGGCGGTCGCGGGGTGGTTCAACTTCGTGCACTTCCACCACGCCCGCAACGCCGTCGACCGGCTGACCCTGGTCGAGGAGTGCATCGCCCTCGGTCAGCTCCACCACCCGGTGGTCCTCGCGGTGTCGCTCGAACCGGCGCCCGACGGCGCACCCCAGCTCATCGCCACCCTGGAGCACGACCTCGACCGGCTCGACGAGACCGCGGCCGAACAGCTGATGGCCCACTGGTCCGAGGAACTGTCCCGCCCGGCCACCGCCGCCCCGACCGCCCCCACCCCGACCGCCGACGCCCCGGGCCACAGCGTCGTGCCCGGCAATCCGGAGGAAATCCGTGACACTGTTCAGTCCTGAGCACTCCACGAGCCCCGACGACGCCCCCTGGTACGACGTCGTGGTCTGCGGTGGCGGACTCGCGGGCGCCACCTTCGCCCGCCATCTGCGCCGCAAGCAGCCCGACGCCTCGGTCCTGGTGATCGACGGCCAGACCTACCCGGTGCCGCTGGCGGCCCACAAGGTCGGCGAGTCCACGGTGGACATCGCCGGGTTCTACTTCTCCTCCGTCCTCGGGCTCGCCGACTACATGGCGGACAAGCACCTGCCCAAGCTGGGCCTGCGCTACTTCTTCGGCCGGGCCGGCGAACCGTTCGCGGACGCACCGGAGATCGGGCTGTCGGGCTTCCCCGGACGGAGCACGTACCAGATCGACCGCGGGGTCCTGGAGAACGACCTGTACACGATGAACTGCGAGGCCGGCGTCGAGATCGCCACCGGCAGCAAGGTCAGCGAGGTCGATCTGGGTCCCGGCCGGGACCCCCACCTGGTGCACTACGTCGACGGGGACGGCGTACCCCGGCGGGCACGCTGCCGCTGGGTGATCGACGCCATGGGGCGGGCCCGGTACCTCCAGCGCAAACTGGGGCTGCAGCGCGCCACCGAGGGCGAGTTCAACGCCGCTTGGTTCCGCGTCGCGGGCCGGCTGGACGTCGAGGACTTCGTGTCCGACGACAACACCGCATGGCACGAGCGGGTGCCGGGCCGCCGGCGCCGGCTCTCCACCGTCCACCTGATGGGCCCCGGCTACTGGGTCTGGCTGATCCCGCTCGGCTCCGGGAACACCAGCGTCGGCATCGTGACGTCCGGCGAGCTCCACGACATCGAGGGGATGAGCGACCTTCCCGGCGCCGTCGAGTGGCTGGAGCGCAATGAACCGGCCGTGGCGTCCGCGCTGGATCGACACGAGGTCCTCGACTTCCTCGCGGTCCGCGACTACAGCTACACCTCCAGCCAGGTGTTCTCGGCCGACCGCTGGGGCTGCGTGGGCGAGGCGGCGGCCTTCGCCGACCCGTTCTACTCCCCCGGCTCCAACATGATCGCCTTCGAGAACTCCGCGCTGATCGAGCTGATCGGCGAGGACGCCCGGGAGGAGCTGCGTCCGGAGCGGGTCGAGGAGCTGAGCCGTTTCGCGCTCGGTCAGAACGACTGGCTCGAATACAACATCCACAGCTCGTACTCGTACTTCGGCGAGCCGCTGATCATGTCGCTGTCCTTCCTCTGGGACACGCTGCTCTCCTGGACCACCGCGACCCCGCAGATCTACAACGGCATCTTCCTCGACGAGGAGAAGGCCGCCGCGGTGCGCGCCGCGACCCCGGGCCTGTATGCCCTGACGGTGCAGGTCAAGCGGCTGTTCAAGCAGTGGGAGAAGAAGGCGGGACGAGGCCGGGACTTCCGCTTCATCGACTACTACAAGATCCCGTTCCTCCGCGAGGCATACGAACGCAATCTCGTGGAGGGCAAGTCGGTGGCCGAACTCGTCGAAGACCACCGCCACTCCATGGCCGTGCTGGAAGAGGTGGCTCAGGCCATCTTCCTCATCGCCGTGGAGGACACCATGCCCGAGCGGCGGACGCACCTCGACGAGCACTCCTGGCTCAACGCCTGGGCGATCGGCCTGGACCCCGAGCGCTGGCGGGCCGACGGACTGTTCAAGCCCACGACCACGCCGCGGCCCCTTGACCGTGACCGGACCTACGCGACCCTCACGGCGCTGTTCGACGCCCCGTCCCCGGAGCCCGATACGGAACCGGCCGCGCTGCCGATCGAACTGCGGCTGTAGTTGTCCGGCCGGATGACGCCGTACCGGTCCGTGTCATCCGGCCGTTCCATGACCGCAGTGGTGCGCGCGTCCGACGCGCGGCGCCGAGCGCGACACCGAGGCAGGACACCGACGTATGACGCCGATGCCTGTGGCCGCCACCACGGGCATCGGCGCGGCCGCACCGCGGCTTGTCACGAACCGCAGATCTTCCCCGAGGAGTACCCATGATTTCGACGCCTCGTCCCTGGCACGACCTGTCCTTGATAGAGCGTCAGGCACGCGCGGCGCAGCAGGGCACCCGGCCCACATGGGATCTCTCGGAGGCCCTGTTGCGGGGCCTCCCCACATCGACGGGCCGCGTCGAGTTCCGTGCCGAGTCCTATCCCGATCCCCAGGGGCAGCGGGACCTCCGGCGCCGGATCGCGGCCCGGGAGAACGAGAAATACGGTCTGTCGCTGACCGAGGACCACATCGTGGTGACACACGGCGCCACCGAGGCGCTGTTCCTGCTCGCCCACACCTTCCTGGACCCCGGGGACCGGGTCGCCGTACAGGCGCCGAGTTTTCTCTTCTACCGGGAGATCCTGGAAAACCTCGGTGCCGGTCTCGTACCGCTGCATGCGGCGTCCGACGGCGCGCGCCCGGCACGGATGCGGTTGCTGCACAGCCCGTCGAACCCCGACGGTCTGGTCCTCGCCGAGGGCGCCCTGTCCCTGCATGCCGAGGCGGCCCGCGCCGACGGCGCACTGCTCGTCCTGGACCAGGTGTACGACGAGCTGATCGTCGGCGGTACGCGCCCCCAGGAGGAGCAGGCCCTGCTCGACAGCGGCCTGGTGGCGAAGGTGAACTCGGTGTCGAAGGCCTTCGGCTGCCCCGGCGTCCGCATCGGGTGGATCAGTACCTCGCCGGCCCTGGCCGAAGTGCTCACCGGTGTGGCCGAGCGGCTGCGCATGGGCCCGTCACTGGTGGCTCAGCACGCGGCGGCGGGCCTGCTGGAACACCCCGTGGACGGAAACCTCCCGTTGCTGGCCGAGCGCCGGGCCCTCGCCGTGGAGGCGCTCCCCGCGCTCGGCCTCTTCGAGGCGGCGGCGCCTCCGCCGGGCGGCCTGTTCCTCTGGCTCAAGCTGGCCGACCCGGACGTCAGCGCCCAGCAGTTCTGCGACCGCGCGCTGGCGGAGGCGGGCGTACGGCTGATGCCCGGCCTCGGCTTCTGGGAGGGCACGGACGACCGGGTACGCCTCTCGTTCGGTGCGACACCCGACTACCTCCGCACGGCACTCGACCGCCTCGGCCGGCTGACGGCCCCACCGCTGCGGTCCGGGGCCGACCTGACACCGGCCTGCGGCAGGGTCTGAGAACCGAACCGCCGCACGGGCCGGTCGGCGGCGTCGGCGCGTCGGCCCGTCTGCGGCCACGGAGCCTCAACAGATGCGGAATCATGGGGAGTTGTTGTTCAAAGTGCGCATGAAGGGACCTGTATGAACGCTCGCACAGCCGGAGTCACCCGACTGTGGAACGGGGCCGGGAGCAACCGGATGGGGCTCGACCGCGCCATCGCTCTCCTCGGTCCCCCAAGCCCCGGTCCCCTCGTTCCCGGTCCCCTCGGCCTCGGTGGTCTCGGTCTCGGCGCTGCCGACCGGTGGCCGGGGCGGTCACGACAGCAGGTCTCGCGATGACGACGTCCACGGTGCAGGCCCCACCCCGAAAAGGGCTGCGACACAACCGCGCCTTCCACATCTTCTGGGCCGGCGAGACCCTCTCCCTGTTCGGCGCCGAGGTCAGTCTTCTGGCGCTGCCGATGACCGCCCTCGTCGTACTCGGCGCCGACGCCGCCGACTTGGGCCTGCTGCGCTTCGCCGAGTACCTCCCGTTCCTCGCCCTGGCGCTCCCCTTGGGAGTCCTCGTCGACCGGCGACGGCGCCACCCTCTGCTGGTACTCGCCAACGCCGTCCGCGCCGTACTCGTCGGAGCCATCCCGGTCCTCGCGGCACTCGGGTGGCTGACCATGACCTGGCTGGTGGTGCTCGCCACCGGCATCGGCACGTTCACCGTGCTGTTCGACCTGGGCCTGATGGCCTATCTGCCGAAGCTCGTGGCCTCCGAGGACCTGCTGTCGGCCAACGGCCGGGTGTCCATGAGCCAGGCGTCGGCGGAGGTCGCGGGTCCGGGCCTGTTCGGACTGCTCGTCCACTGGCTCTCCGCGCCACTCTGCCTGGCCCTCGACGCCGCTTCCTACCTCGTCTCCGTCCTCTCCCTCGTGCTCGTCAAGCGACCGGAACCCGCCCCGGCCCGTGTGGTCGGTACCCCCTGGAAGGACCTCAAGGACGGGCTGCGCTTCCTCGTACGGTCACCGTTGCTGCGAGCGGTGACCCTGGCCGGGAGCCTCTACAACCTGGCGTGGGCCATCTTCCAGACCGCGTTCCTCGTCTACATGAACCGCATTCTCGGGTTCAACATCGGCGTCGTCCTCGCGGTGGGCGCGGCCGGTGGCGTGGCCGGAGCCGCCTGCACCCCCTGGCTCACCCGGCGCCTCCCCGTCGGCGTCACCTACCTCGCGGCCGCCGCTGCCACCACCGTGCCCGCCCTGCTCATCCCCGCTGTCTCAGGCCAGAAGACCGCCCTCGCGCTGAGCGTTTCCGCCCTTCTGGTGGTCATGAACGGCGGTCTTGCGATCTTCAGCGTCCTCACGGCGACGCTACGGCAGAGCGTCACCCCCGACGGACTGATGGGCCGGGTCGTGGCGGGCTACCGTGCCCTGGTGTTCGGCGGCATTTCCCTCGGCGGCCTGGTCACCGCCTGGCTCGGCGGTTTCGCCGGCCCACACGCCATCCTCTGGGTGGCCGGCCTCTTCTTCCTCACCGCCACGGCGCCGGTCCTGCTCTCCCCTGTCCCCCGCCTCCGCGCTTTCGACACGAAAGCCCGTGACGCGGACGACACCCTCTCCGCTCCCGAACGGGACGTCTCCGGATAGAACCCGGCGGTCGGCTCCGCCCTCCACCCACCTGCAGCGCCTGACGGCCGGGACCGCAGACGTCACCCGTCTGCCGCGGGACCGGCCGACAGCAGCGCACGGGCCGGGTGCTCTGCCCTGGTCCGGGTAGCTTTCGCCTCGTCGGGCCACGGCGGCCGCGAGGACAGCTCGCCGCCCCGCTAGCCGCGGCGGAGAGCGCTGTCCCTGGGTGCGTCGTCCCCCGCTCAGAAGAGTTCCTCAGCCGTGGATCTGACGATGCGGGCCTGCATATTGCGTTCCATCATGCGCAGGGCGGCCTCCGCGAGGTCCCGGTGGATATGGGCACAGGCGTCCTCGACCACGGTGACCCCGATGTGCCGGATATGGGCGTCGAGCGCCGAGTAGAGCACGCACTGTTCGGTTACCTGGCCGCAGAGCACGATCGTCTCGATGCCGTGCTGGCGCAGCAGATATTCCAGCGGCGTCTGGTAGAAGATCGAGTGCCGCGCCTTCACCACGAACAACGAATCCTCATCCGGCCGGACCGGTTCCACCAGGTCCGCGCGCGGGCCCCTGAGCACGGTGTCCAGCAGTTCGTCATGGTGCGAACGCCACAGCCCGAAATTGTCATTGACGTAGATGACGTCGGCGTCGCTGCGCCGGGCCCGTTCGAGCAGCGAGGTGAGACGCGGCAGGACCTCACACACCGAGGGCAGCAGCAGTTCGGCGTCCTCGTGCTCGTAGGCGTTGAGCATGTCGATCACGATGAGTGCGGTGGCGGGCATGGTGTGCCCCCTGGGCATCCTTGGTCAACTGCGCAGCAGCGGGGCGGGCGGGCTTCCGTCGGTACCCGGCCTTCCGTCCTCCGCCGTCCGCCGAGGCCGCCTCTCTCACTGTGGCGCGCGGCGGATGCGCCGTCCACCGCGCGCCACCCGCCGCCGGCCCGCCGGCCGTCCGGCCGTCCGGCCGTCCGGCCAGGATGCGGATGCCTCGACAGGTCCGCAGGCTGGAGGTAGGCGGCGCGAGGCCGGAGCCGGCCGGGTGCGGTCCGTACCGGGCGCGGGGCCCGCGCCGTGATGTCCTCGGACCAGGAGGCGACATGTCCAAGAACCGGAAGTCCTCGCGCTCGAAGACGGGCGAGGGACAGGAAAAAGTGCCACCGGCGAGCGAGGTGAAGAGCGAGACGAAGGGCGGTGAGCAGCGCGCCGCCGAGACCAAGGAGAAGGGCATGCGGGGCACCGGCACCAAGGGTCGCTCCGGCCGTCCGAGCGGCACCAGGGACGCGGAAGCGCACACCGGCGTGGACCCGCAGAACCCCTGACGCCTGAGAAACGCCCGAGGGAGGGGCGGAAAACCGCCGGCCTACGGGCACAGCGTCCAGGGCCGGCAGCACCGACACCGTTCTGTTGGCCGATCTGCTCTGTGGGTCGATCACGTTGTGTTGGTCAATCACGGAAGCAGCGATGACTTTCCGTGGATGGCGAGCGATGAGTCGTCCCGGCACGGGAGGCTCACCACCGTTATCGGCTATCGGCCAACGCAGGAGGAACCCGTGACTCAGCTCCTGAGAGTGCAGAACTTCAACGTCTCGCGTGACGGGATCGGTGCCGGTGAGGACCAGAGCCTGGAGAAACCCTTCGGCCACGTAGATCCCGGGCGGCTGTTCGCCTGGGCCGGCGCCACGGCGAGCTGGCCCATGCGCACCGCCCCCGGGGGAAGCCGGGGCCTCGACGACTACTTCACCCGGGACTACGCACGCAACATCGGCGCCGAGATCATGGGCCGCAATAAGTTCGGCCCCCAGCGCGGCCCCTGGCAGGACCACGAGTGGCGCGGCTGGTGGGGCGACGAACCCCCGTTCCACACCCCGGTGTTCGTCATGACCCACCACAAGCGCCCTTCGTTCACCCTCTCCGACACCACGTTCCACTTCGTCGGCGGCGACCCGGCCGCGGTACTCGAACAGGCACGGGCGGCGGCGCAGGGCAAGGACGTGCGACTCGGCGGCGGGGCCACCACCATCCGGCAGTTCCTCGACGCAGATCTCGTCGACACCCTGCATGTGGTGGTCTCGCCGCTGGAGCTGGGCTCCGGAGTACGGCTCTGGGAGTCACCCGATGAGCTGCTCGACCGTTTCCACCTGGACGTCGTGCCCAGCCCTAGCGGCGTGACACATCACCTGTTCTGGCGAAGGTGATCCGAGAGCCACCCCACACGGTCCGACGTACCGATAACGTGCCGGCCGGCGCCCGAGTCACCTTTGCACGGCGTGCACCGCGGCCCCTCGCGCGACCGGGTGCAGCGCCGCGTACTCCAGAGGCGCCGAGGGATCGATGGAGACATCGAGCGGCGCCGGCTCGGCTCCCGCCCGTACCAGCAGGTCCCCGATGGCGGCGATCATCGCGCCGTTGTCCGTGCACAGCCGCAGCGGCGGCACCCGCAGTGTGAGGCCCGCCGCCGCGCAGCGCTCCTCCGCCAGGGCCCGCACCCGGGAGTTGGCGGCCACCCCGCCCACCACCACGAGCGTGCCGACACCGTGATCGACGCAGGCGGCCACGGCCTTACGCGTCAGCACATCGGCGATCGCCTCCTGCAACGACGCCGCCCCGTCCGCCACCGGAAGCGGCTGGCCCTGATGCCGCTCGGCCCACCGCGCCGCGGCGGTCTTCAGCCCGGAGAAGGAGAAGCCGTAGGGATCGTCTCGCGGCCCGGTGAGCGGGCGCGGAAGCCCGACGGCACGGGAATCGCCCTCGCGCGCGGCCCGGTCGACGGCCGGACCGCCCGGATACGGCAGTCCGAAGACCCGCGCCACCTTGTCGAAGCACTCGCCGGCCGCGTCGTCCCACGTGTCACCGAGGTGCACGATCGGCTCACCGGCCAGGTCCCGCACGAGCAGCAGCGAGGTGTGCCCGCCGGAGACGATCAGCACCACACACGGGTCGGGCAACGGGCCGTGTTCCAGCGTGTCCGCGGCGACGTGCCCGGCAAGGTGGTGCACGCCGTACAGCGGAACACCCAGCGCGTACGCCAGCCCCTTGGCGCCGGCCAGCCCGACCTGCAGCGCACCGGACAGCCCCGGCCCGGTCGTCACCGCGACCGCCCCGATGTCGGACATCCGCAGCCCGGCGTCCTCCAGGGCCCGGTCCACGACCGGGCGGAAGGACTGGACATGGGCCCGCGCCGCGATCTCCGGCACCACCCCGCCGAACCGCGCATGCTCGTCCATGCTCGACGCGACCGCCTGCCCCAACAGCCGCCCGCCGCGCACCAGCCCGGCGCCGGTCTCATCGCAGGACGACTCGATCCCCAGCACCACGGGGGTCCCGGCCACGACGCTCTCCTCTCGCACAGCGGAGCCTTAATACTCCTCAATCCGCAACTGCACAGTCTATGCAATAAGGATGCCGGCGCTGCTCCGCAGGGCGAAGGCCGACTCCGGGCGGCGCAGGCACGCGAACAACACCCCGGCGCTCGGTCGGATCGCGCTGCCCATGCGGATCTGCTCGAACTTCTCCGAGATCATCATCTGGCCGTTGTGGGTGGGGTTCCCAGTGGCCGACGCCCCGTGGCCGACGAGTACGGGGCGTTCCGCGGGGCACGCGCCTGTCTCAGCCCTGGTCCTCCTCGTCCGTCCCGTGGGGAAGCAGGGGGAACAGGCGGGTGATGAGGGCCACCGGCCGAGCATCGGCCGGCCGGGCCAGGGGGCGTTGTTCGCGGTCTCCGTAGGGGGCGAGCGCGCGGCGGATGACGTCCGCTACCCGGCTCATCTCTTCGGGGGTCAAGTAGGCGACGGCGCTGAAGGCTTCGTCGTGACGCCATTCGGCCGGTGCTTGGTCGCGCCGGGCGAGCCATCGCTGCCAGCTCTCATCCTCCAGCCCCCGGGCCAAGTCACCGAACTTTCCCTCCGCCGGGGCAACGGTGGCGGGGGTGGTGGGGCTGTGCCGGCTGAGGCGCCAGGGGCGTGCGCGGCCCCCTCGGTGCGGGGCTTCCTCGATGTGGCCGTGGCGTGCGAGCTGCCGCAGATGGAACGAGCAGAGCCCGGAGCTGTAGCCCAGTTCGGCGGCGGCTTCGGTCGCCGTGACGGTGCCGACCTCGGCGAGCAGGTCCAGCAGGGCCGTGCGGACCTCGTGCGCACGCAGTTCGTCGCCGGCGCCCCGTGTCCGGGGCCGGGAGTTGAGATCATTCTCAGTCACTTTGCAAAGTCTGCTACTTTGCAAAGGCCTTGGCAAGCGGTTGGTTCTCGCTGAGGGGCAGCAGGCCGCGGTGACGTCCGCGGCGTTCGCGGCATGTGCAGAAGGGGAGACAGCGATGCCTGTTCGTCACGACCGGACGCATCCCATGGACCGGCGAGTCCGTGTCCAGGGCCAACCCGTCGACTCATATCCCGCTCTCTCGCCGGAGGCGGAACGGGGTTCGGTGCGCCGGGTCACGGTGGTGGGTGAGGAGGTGCTGAGCCGACCCTGCCGCGAGGTGACCGAGTTCGGGACTCCGGAGCTGTCGACGCTGATCGACGACATGTTTCTGACGATGTACGTGGCCGACGGCGCCGGCCTGGCCGCCAACCAAGTGGGCGTCGGTCTGAGGCTGTTCGTGTACGACTGCCCGGACGACCACGGCATCCGGCATCTCGGCCACATCATCAACCCTGTGCTGGACCTGCCAGAACCCGGTAGCCGCCGGCTGGTTGACGACTTCGAGGGCTGCCTGTCCGTGCCCGGCGCCACCGTGACGGTTCCCCGTACCGATCGTGCCGTGGTCCGCGGATTGGACAAGGACGGCAACCCGCTCGTCATCGAGGGGACGGGTTACTTCGCCCGATGCCTGCAGCACGAGACGGATCACCTCCTGGGCCACACCTATCTCGACCGGCTCTCCAAGCGGGACCGCAAGGACGCATGGCGGCAGATGGAAGACCGCCGGGATGACGTGTTCGCACAACGCGCGGTCAAAGCTGCCAGCTTGGGGCGATGAGACGCGGCGATTGCCGCGACGGTCAAGCACAGCCCTCCCCCACCCCACCTGCACTCGCACGCACGCTCACGCCCACACTCAGACTCAGACTTCAGATCAGCCTGCCCCCACGCTCACGGGCATCAGGACGGGAAAGCAGAAACACCCTGTCGGTTCGTGAGGTGGGGTGGTGCCGTGATGTGGGCGGGGAGGGTTGGATCGGGCTCCAGGTCACCCCAATGAGCTCGGAGGGGGAGGACGCCTGCCCATAGCCCGAGTTCGGCGTCGGGGGTGTCCGCGTCGTCCGGGGCTCCGGTACGGATCTTCACGGAGGCCTCGTCGAGGGAGAGGGCCAGCAATGCCGTGGCAGCGAGTTCCTTGCGGGTGGGCTGCCGGGCATAGTCCCACTGGCCCGGAGTTGCCTGTTCGGTGAGGCAGCGGAGACCGGCCCACTTCTCCTCGGGGTCCGTGACCAGCCGGGGAATGCCGAAGATCATGGCGCTGCGGTAGTTGACGCCGTGCTCGAAGACGGAGCGGGCCAGGACCAGGCCGTCGATGTGCGTCACGGTGACACATACCTCGGCGGTGGGCGAGGCGACCAGACTGCGGCCGGCCACGGAGCCGTGGAAGTACAGCGAGGTGCCGTCGGAGCCGAAGACGGTGGGTATGACCAGCGGGTTGCCGTCGACGGTCACCCCGAGGTGGCAGACAAAGCCGGCCGCCAGGATGGTGTCGAGGTCGCTCCGGTCGAGACTGCCCTGCTCTCGCAGGCGGCGGTGGCGCGTACGGTCCGTCTGTGAGAGGGGCCGGGCGGGCGGCCGACCGGGCGCGGAGTGACTCATGGCCTTGGCCTCGCAATGGCGTTGAGGGGTGACGACGTCTGCGGAGAGCAACGTCGACTCCTTGCCCCTGCCACGCGACGGTGATCAACCGGCCCGGGCGTCGTCGGCCACTCACCACCCCAAAATCCTACCGATTCGATTGCGAGGAGGGTACCCTTCGGTGAAATTGGTTGCCAGGCGCCGATCATTCAACGAATTCCGCACCCGCCACCCAACCGGCGCTTCCGCATGAGGGAATCGGCGTGAGCCCTGAGCGCCGATCCACTACGACGCGTACGTGCAGCCTTGCCCGCCGTAATACCACTCGTACTGACCCATCACCCATGGGTCCGCCGTGATCGTGAAGGTGCCGCGCGGGGCGGGACAGTGGAACGTCGTGGTCACGCCGCCAGGGCCTGACGCGGCTCCGGGCGACGCCGTGGCCGCGGAGGCGATACCGGCGCCTCCGGCGCTGAGCAGTGCGGTAACGAACGCTATCGCGATGATCTTCTTCATCATGTCTCCCGATCCCATCGCGTGCGGGAACTGCCTCTGGGGACGATACACGCAACCCCCCAATTCGGAACAAGGCGGGATTTTCTCTGATATCCGGGTGGGTGTGGCGGGCCGGCGACCGCCGACCGGGGAGCCGGGCCACCGGGGATTGCACAGCTCACCCTCCCAGGATGTCGCGCACGACGGCCGCGTACCCCTTGGCGCGACGGTGTGGATCGTGGTCCGTGCTGGCCCAGGCGATGCGGGCGTCCGGTCGGATCAGGACGCTGGTGATGTGGTGCCACGGCTCGGCCGCGAAGTCGCGGTCGACGACGGCGGCATGGTGCGCGATGTCGTCGGGCGCCGCGGTTTCGGTGCGCGGCGTGTGCCTGCCGTCGAGGTCGAGCAGCACCATCTTGCCGTCGTGCAGCAGGGAGTGCGGGGCCGTTGCCGTGGTCGCGTCCATGGCCTTGTCCCTGGTCATGTCCGCGCACAGCGTGAGTCCGGCGAGGCGGGTGCCGGCCATGGGGTGGGCGGGGGTGCCGTCGGCTTCGGGGGAGGTGGCGTAGCGCGGGTCGCCGAAGCCGGCTACGCGCTGGGCCCACAGCCGGTTGGTCTCCGGTTGCGCCAAGGCTTCGGAGAAGGCGTCGCGCAGGGCCACCGCCTCCAGGGTGTCGGCGGCGAACAGTGCGGTCTGAGCGCGGGTGTTCTCCATGACGGCGGCCGCCGCGGGGCGCCGTTCGGTGTCGTAGCTGTCGAGCAGGGTGGCCGAGGCGCGTCCGCGGACCGCCGCGGCGAGTTTCCAGCCGAGGTTGGTGGCGTCCTGGATGCCGACGTTCATGCCCTGCCCGCCGGCCGGGAAGAACATATGGGCCGCGTCTCCGGCGAGCAGAACCCGTCCGGAGCGGTAAGTAGCCGCCTGCCGGGTGGCATTGCCGTACCGGGAGAGCCACTGGGGCGCATGCATGCCCAGGTCGTGACCGACCACCGCGCGCGTCTGCGCCCGCGCCTCCTCCAGCGTCAGAGGCTCGCCGGCGCCACGGTGCATGGTGGCCGTGGAGACTCCCGCGATCCGGTACAGCCCGTTGTCCAGCGGGGCCGAGAGCACCACACCCGCCGGGCCGCGCGCCATGAGCGGCTCCTCGGGAGGGTTCTCCAGGGCGACGTCGGCCAGCCAGCCGGTCAGTGTGGCACCGGAGCCGGGGAAGTCGATTCCGGCGGCGGCACGGACGATGCTGCGGGTTCCGTCGCACCCCACCACCCAGCCGGCCCGCAGAGTCCCTTGCCACCCATCGGCGCGGACGACGAGATCGACGCCCTCGCCGTCCTGGGTCAGCGAGATCAGTTCCTGACCGCGTCGCACCTCCGCCCCCATCGACGTGGCCCGCTCTTCGAGGAGTTGCTCGGTGACGTACTGGCCCAGCGCCAGCGAGAACGGGTGAACGGCTCCCACGCGGCGGAAGTCCAACCTGGTACCGGCGGCACCGAAGTGTCCGGTGGGCGCCGGGGTCCCGTGCTCGATGAAGCGCTCGGCGACACCGCGCGTCGCGAAGGTGTCCAACGTGCCCGCCTGCATACCGACGGCGCGGGAGCGGGGATCGCGCGCCACGGCCTTCTCCAGAACGAGTACCGAGACGCCGTGCAGCCGTAGTTCGGCGGCGAGCCAGAGTCCGACCGGCCCTGCGCCCACCACGATCACGTCGGCGTCCGTCCGGGCTGCGATGCGTATGGCATGACTCATTGCGTCGCCTCACTCCTCTTGTCCAGTGGATAAGAAGAGCCTGGCACTTCACGACGCTCCTTGTCCAGTGGACAAGGGGAAGGGTCTGGGGCCGGTGGCGCGCATCCGGGAACACCCTTGGGGCAAACCCAACTCCCCGCGACGAACCGCCCTTTGGGGTTGGGTATGCGGACACGGCGGCTCTCTGCCGTCCCGGCCGGCCGGACAGAGGCAGCGGAACGGCAGCTGTACGACAGGGGGTTCACGACCGGGCCCACGTTGCGCAGGGGTCGATGCGCACCAACACCCGCCTCAGTCAGCCGCGTTGAGCAAAGAACGAAGCCCGAAAGCAAATCGCTCGTCGAAGTCGGCAGCCATCAGGTGTGCCGAGATCTCGGCGTCGGAAAGGGTGGGGTACGCGCCGTCGGCGATCGTGTCCCGCAGAACGTCGGACCGTACGGGCTCGTGGGCCTGCTGCTCAATGGTCAGGCCGAGCACGAAATAGAAGAGGGACCAGTGCAGCCAGACCGCTTTCTGCGGGGTCCTGCCGAGTTCCTTCAGGGCGCCGATGGAGGCATCGGCGAAGGTCAGCGCCTGCGGTCCGGTGTTGACGAGGCCGCTGAGCAGGCGGGCGCCATCACGATGTGCGAGCAGGGACTGCCGCAGGCACCCCCACAGTGCGGCCAGCCGCTCACAGGGCTCGGCCGGCAGCTGCGTTTCGGCGCCGGAATCGGTAACGGACGCGATGGCGGAGCCGATGATGCGCTCGGCCAGCAGCCCGAGAAGCCCCTGCTTGTTGCCGATGTGCCAGCGCACGGAGTTGTGCCGGACGCCCAGGCGGTCAGCGACGGCTCGCAGGCTGAGCGCCTCCAGGCCGTCGTCGTGGAGTACGGCCAAGGCGGCGTCGGTGATTGATTCCTTGGTGACGACCATGCACTCGACTCCTGTACGAAATGACCGTTGTCCACTGTACAGCTGACTGGCCCTCCGGGCCGGGCGAGCGGACCGGACGCGGGCAGACCGGGTGGGCCGGGGCGGAAGGCCGCCCGAAGCCCCCACCAACCTCCGCAACCTTCCGCCGACCTCCGCAGCAAAACCCACTCGACCTGACCGCCCCCTCAGGAAATCCTGTAGGCATGGAGTTCTTCTGCTACCACCGCGACCGGTCCGGCTCCGAAGCGCTGCGCGACGAGCTACTGGAAGAGCACTGGTCCTATATGGACCGGTACACCGAAGAGTTGATCGCCCGGGGCCCGACCCTCGACGGCGAGACGGCCACCGGCAGCGTGCACCTCGTCAACCTGCCCGGTCCGGTCGCCGCCCGCGCGTTCGCCTTCGACGAGCCGAATTACCAGGCCGGTGTCTACCGGGACGTCATGCTGCGGCGGTGGCGCAACATACTCGGGCGCACCATGTGGGACTTCCCCGGCGGCCGGACGGGCGGCAACCGGTATCTGGTGCTGGGCCTCGGGTCGGGCCAGGCCGCCGACCTCACGGTGCCGCCCGGCCGGGACGACCTGATCGCCTACGGGCCCCTGCTGTCGGACAACGGCGCCGCCTGGCTGGGCACGGCGGCGCTGCTCCGGGCGCCGGACCCGGACGCGGCGCGCGCCGTACTCACCCAGGACCGGTACGCCGGCATCGAGGTGCACCACTGGGAATTCGGCGGGCGGCGGTGAGGGCGCGGGGGCGTCCGGGCCGAGGCCAGGGCGAGTTCGGCCCGCGACCAGCGCACGTTCAGCAGGAGCCGGCCCAGACGGCGGGGGTGCGGTGGGACCACGGAGCGGCCTGTTCGAGCTGGGCGGCGAGGCGGAAGAGCGTGTCCTCGCGGCCGTAGGCGGCGGCGAATTGCATGCCGATGGGGAGGCCGGTGACGGGGTCGGCCGCCAGCGGTACGGACATGGCCGGGGTTCCGGCGACGTTGAAGCCGGCGGTGAAGGGGGACCGGTCGAAGAGGCGGTCGACCCAGCCGAGGCCGTCGAGCTCCTCGACCCCCTCGGCGTAGACGCCCAGGCGCGGCGGCAGTTCGGGGAGTGTGGGGGTGAGCAGCACGTCGTAGCGGGTGAAGTGAGCCCCGATGCTGCGGGCGACGGTGTTGCGTACGCCGAGCGCGCTGACGAAGTCGGCGCCGGTGACCCGGCGGCCCCAGGCGTAGCTGGCGAGCATCTCGGTCTGGACGGTGGACGGGTCTATCGGCCGGCCGGAGGCGGCGGCCAGGGCGTCGGCCCAGGGGACCAGGTTGGCCGTCCAGAGCCGGGCATTGGCCAGCACGAACTGCTCCCAGCTCACCCCCAGGTCGAGCGTGGCCTCCTGCACGTGGTGGCCGAGCGAGGCGAGGAGTTCCGCGGCGCGGGACAGGGCGTCGAGCACCGGGCCCTCGGTGTGGCGTCGGCCGCCGCCCTGGGCGATGACGCCGACGCGCAGGCTGCCCGGGTCGCGGGTGATCTCCTCGGCGTAGGGGCGGCAAGGCGGTGCGGCGAAGTACGGGTCACCACTCTCCGGGCCCTGTATCCGGTCGAGCAGCGCCGCACTGTCGCGCACCGTACGGCTGACGCCGCCCTGCACGGCCAGGCCGTTGAAGATCTCGTCGGCGTCGGGCCCCATGGACACCCGCCCCCGGGTGGGCTTCAGCCCGAACAGACCGGTGCCGGCGGCCGGGATACGGATCGAGCCCGCCGCGTCCGTGCCGTGCGCGATCGGCACGACGCCGGCCGCGACCGCGGCCGCTGAACCGCCACTGGAGCCGCCCGGCGAGCGGTCGAGGTCCCAGGGGTTGCGGGTCGGCCCGTACAGCACGGCCTCGGTGGTGATGCCGTAGGCGAACTCCGGGGTCGTGGTGCGGCCGATGGTCGCCAGCCCGCTCTCCCGGAAGCGCCGCATCAGGTGCGAGTCCGCCGGTGCGACAGTGCCCTCGGCGAGCCTGCTGCCCAGCTCCACCCGCTTGCCGGCCACGGTCACGCCCAGGTCCTTGACCAGAAAGGGCACCCCGGCCAACGACGCCGAGCCGGCGGGCGTCTCCCCCGCCCCCTCCCCACGCTCCGCGGGCCAGGTCTCCACGACCGCGTTGATCAGCGGATTGACGGCGTCGACCGCCTCCAGCGCGGCCGTCTCCAGCTCGGCGCCGGTCACCTCACCACGGGCGACCAGCTCGGCCAGCCCCACGGCGTCATGGGTCACGTACTCCGACAACTTCATGAGAACTCCTCTGCCTTGCGGCACATGCCATGCGTCAGCGGCATGCGGTACCGGACGGTCTCATGCGATACCGATCGGTATCGCACAGGACTGTCCGGTACCGTAGCGTGAGAGCGGCGCAGCCGAAAGACGGGGAGCCAGGCGGGAGGGTCGGGCATGGCGGACACGGTGCGGCCGGGCCGCGCGGAGCGGGTGGCCAAACTGCCGCCCCGCGAGCGCATCCTCGATGCGGCCGAGGAGTTGTTCCACTCCGAGGGGATCAGGGGCGTCGGCGTCCAGGCCGTCGCGGAGAAGGCGGGGACCACCAAAGCCGCGCTGTACCGGCACTTCGGCACCAAGGACGAACTGGTGGCGCAGTGGCTGCGCATCGTCGCGGCCGACTACAGCTCGGCGTTCGACACGATCGAGGAACGGTGGCCGGACGATCCCCGGGCGCAGATCAAGGGCGTGGCCGCATTCGTCGCCGACACCCTGTCGGCGCTCTCGCACCGCGGCTGCCCCTTCGTCAACTCCATTGCCGAACTGCCCGATCGCTCCCACCCCGCGCGTCAGGTGATCGAGGCACACAAGGCGCGGCAACTCCGCCGCCTCACCGCCATGTGCGCCGCCGCCGGCCTCACCGACCCCGAAGGGGCCGCGGCGGAACTCACCTTCGCCCTGGAGGGAGCCCAGGTCAGCGCGCAGAACGGCAGCGTGGCCCACATCGGCGAACGGCTCACCACCTTCGTCGAGTCGGTCCTGACCTGGCACGGGGCGAAGGATGCACCACGCCCCTCCGGATCTCGGCCGCGCCGAAGTTGAGCGGCGCCTTTCAATACCCTCGCCCGCCGCGGCACGTACGGTACCGGCGATGACCGACACACCGACCGCTGCACTCCCGCGCGCCGTACGGGGAGTGAGGGTGCACTCCCGGCAGACGATCGGGGCGTGCGCACCCACCTACGGACGCGTGGAGCTGGACTTCGAGCCGGTACCGGCGGGCGTCTCCTCGTCCGTCGAGTTCACGTGCACCGCTGAGCCCGAACCGTCACCGGAGTACGAACGGGCCCTCATCCAGGGCGTGTTGCGCGAGCTGGCCGCCGCGGGCTCCGGCGCGCCCGACCCCCACCCGGGTGCTCCGGTGCGCGCCCGGGTCCTCGTGCGCGCCATGTCCTGGCACTGGGTCGACAGCTGCGAGACGACCTTCACACGCCTCGGCGCCCTCGCGGTCCGGGAAGCCTTGAGCTGTGTGGCTGAGGACCGCGAACCGCGACTGGTGGACACCAGGGCCAGACTCACCTCCTGACCCCCTCGGCCGAGATGAGGAACGTACGCTCCTCAGGCCCCGGGCGAGGAACGCACGCTCCTCAAGCCCCCGACGCAAAAGGGCGCCGCCACACGAGCGTGTACCGCCAGAACAGCCGACGGCGCAGCCGCACACCGGGCAGGGCTTCTCGGGCCCCATCGGCGATCTCGGCGAAGGTCATATCCGCCGGGCGGGTCAGGGCCGTCATCGAGACCGGGCGGCAGGGCTCCCGGCGACCCCTGTTCTTGAGCAGGCCCGTGACGGCGTTCAGCGGGGCGGCGACGCCGCCGAGCAGATAGTCGGCGGCGGTTTGCGCTCGGCAGAGACCCAGGACAACCAGAGTTCCCCCAGGCGCCAGGTGCCGGCCGAAGACGCCGAGCGCCTCGGTGAAGGGCAGATGATGGAGGGTGGCGACGCAGGTGATGACGTCGTAGGAGCGTGCGGGGATGCCGGTCAGGGCGTCCGCGACCGTGAACGTCACCGGGGTCACCGGCGGGGTCAGCTGCTGCGCGCGGGAGACGATCACCGGGTCGGAGTCGATCGCCTGGACCTCATGGGCGCGGACGGCCAGGCGCCGGGCCAGATCGCCGCTGCCGCAGCCGACATCCAGGGCGCAGTCGTAGCGCTTGGGGAGTTGCCGCAGGATCCACCGGTGGTAGTGAGCGTTGTGGTCCCAGGGGTGGGCGGCATTGAACCGGTCGAGCGCGCGGATGACTCGCTGCGGTAAGGGCGTCATGCGCCCAGTCCACCAAACTTCACGCCTTCTGCGGGCTGCGCGCTCAACCTCACGCGCCCGGACGCACTCCGCAGGAGGCGGCAGCCTTCACCGCGGAACTCGGTGAGGGGGGCCAGCCGAACCCCGGTCGCCGGCCACGCCCACCTGGCCGAGGAACACAGCCACTGCCTTCCCCTTCTGCTGCGCCTGGTGGAGCCCCGATTCCTGCAACTCATGCAACGGGTGGTGCCGTTGGCCCTCGACCGCTACGGCCTCGACCAGGCTGTCGGGCATCCCCGCCTGCTGGAGCTGGGTGTGCATCGCGTCGTCGCTGATCTACTCGACGGTGATCTGTCGACCGGTGGCAGCGGTCAGGATGGCGCCGACCTGGCGCCAGGTCAGGTCGGCCGGCCCATGAACCGCTTGCACACAGCGTCCGGACCAGGTGGGCGACAGCAGACGGGGGGATCGCGCAGCAGGACACGCGGCCGGACCCCGGCGCGGAGCAGAGTGGCGACAACATGGCGGCCGACGTTTCCCGTGGGGGTGGTGACAGCGGTCTGCACGGCCTTCTTCCTCTCGTCGGTGACACGACTGCAGGTTAGGAACCAAAGGGGCCGGAGCCTGTCCTACTCTCCGGACACCTGCGGGCGTCGCTCTCGACCGGAAGCCCGTGTCCCATCTCACACCCCGTCACGCCCCCGAAGCCGCCCGACACCCACGTCGCGTTCTACGCTGGCCGGGTAACTGGTTCGCCCCGTCTGCCAGGCGGGTTGCGTCGTAAGAGGGAACCCGGTGGGAATCCGGGACTGCCCCGCAGCGGTGAGTGGGAACGACCGCCGTCATACGCACTGGATCCGGGTCGCGGATCTGGGAAGCGACGGTCAGTAGGTGTCCGCCGGAAGAGACCGGCAGGCGTGCTCACGAGTCCGAAGACCTGCCCGTTGCCCGTGCGCGCCCATGCGTGGACGGAGATCCCGGTGACCTCGAGGGCGGGTCGGCGTACATATCAGGTGGACACGTGCGTCGTGAGCGCGCCGTGGTTCCGCCCGGTCGTCATCCCTTCGCGCTTCTCGTTCCGTTCCCGGGACCTGCAGGAAACACTTCGCGAAGGAGAGTTCCGTGACAGCAAAGCCCGCAGCCGCGGCAGCCCTGGCCACCGTGTACGGCTATCCCCGCCAGGGGCAGAACCGGGAACTGAAGAAGGCCGTGGAGGGGTACTGGAAGGGCACGGTCAGTGCCGATGTCCTTGAGGGGACCGCCCGCGCGCTCCGTCGGTCGCACTGGCGGCAGTTGGCCGGCGCCGGTATCCAGGAGGTACCCACCGGGGACTTCTCGTACTACGACCATGTGCTGGACACCAGTGTCATGGTCGGGGCCGTGCCGCACCGGCACCGGGATGCGGTCGCGGCCGACGCCCTGGACGGCTATTTCGCGATGGCGCGGGGGACGCAGGACCTGGCGCCGCTGGAGATGACCAAGTGGTTCAACACCAACTACCACTACTTGGTACCGGAGTTGGGTCCCGATGTCGTCTTCGGTGCGCATTCCGGGAAGCAGGTGGCGGAGCTCAGGGAAGCGCTGGCGCTCGGTCTCGACGCGCGGCCGGTTCTGGTCGGGCCGGTCACCTATCTGCTGCTGGCGAAGCCCGCTCCGGGCGTGGCCGCGGACTTCGAGCCGCTGACGCTGCTCGACCGGTTGCTGCCGGTCTACGCCGAGGTCCTCGCGGATCTGCGGGCCGCCGGCGCCGAGTGGGTGCAGCTCGATGAGCCCGCTCTCGTCCAGGACCGCAGTCCGGCCGAGCTGAACGCCGCCGGGCGGGCCTATCGCGACCTGGCCGCTCTCACCGACCGCCCGAAGCTCCTGGTCGCCTCGTACTTCGACCGGCTCGGCGAGGCCCTGCCCGTTCTGGCCAAGGCTCCGGTGGACGGGCTGGCGCTGGACTTCACCGATGCCGCCGCGGCCAACCTCGACGCGCTGGCGGCCGTCGGCGGACTGCCGGGGAAGCGCCTGGTGGCGGGTGTGGTCGACGGCCGCAACATCTGGATCAACGATCTGGAGAAGTCGCTGGCCACCCTCGGCACCCTGCTCGGTCTCGCCGGCCGGGTCGATGTGGCCGCGTCCTGCTCGCTGCTGCACGTACCGCTGGACGCCGCCGTCGAGCGTGACATCGATCCGCAGATCCTCCGCTGGCTGGCCTTCGCCAAGCAGAAGACCACCGAGCTGGTGACGCTGGCACGGGGCCTGGCTCAGGGCACCGACACCATCGCCGCCGAACTCGCCGCGAACCGCGCCGATCTGGCCTCCCGGGCGAACTCCGGGCTCACCCACGACCCGGCCGTACGCGCACGGGCCGCCGCCGTCACCGACGCCGACGGCCGCCGCGCCCAGCCGTACGCCGACCGCGCGGCCGCCCAGCGGGCCCACCTCGGGCTGCCGCTGCTGCCGACGACGACCATCGGTTCCTTTCCGCAGACCGGCGAACTGCGGTCCGCGCGCGCCGATCTGCGGGCCGGGCGGACCGACACGGCCGGGTACGAGGAACGCATCGAGGCCGAGATCCGTGAGGTGCTCGCCTTCCAGGAGAAGGCCGGTCTGGATGTTTTGGTGCACGGCGAGCCCGAGCGCAACGACATGGTGCAGTACTTCGCCGAGCAGCTCACCGGCTACCTCGCCACCCGGCACGGCTGGGTGCAGTCCTACGGCACCCGTTATGTCCGCCCGCCGGTCCTGGCCGGTGACATCTCCCGGCCCGAGCCGATGACGGTCCGCTGGACCTCCTACGCCCAGGCGCGGACCACCCGCCCCGTCAAGGGCATGCTCACCGGACCGGTCACCATGCTCGCCTGGTCGTTCGTGCGCGACGACCAGCCGCTCGGGGACACCGCCCGCCAGGTGGCGCTGGCACTGCGCGAGGAGGTCAACGACCTGGAGGCGGCGGGGACTTCGGTCATCCAGGTCGATGAGCCCGCGCTGCGTGAGACGCTGCCGCTGCGGGCGGCCGACCATGGCGCGTATCTGGCCTGGGCCACCGAGGCGTTCCGGCTGACCACCAGCGGGGTGCGGGACCGTACCCAGATCCATACGCATATGTGCTACGCCGAGTTCGGTGACATCGTGCAGGCCATCGACGACCTGGACGCGGATGTCATCAGCCTGGAGGCCGCCCGCTCCCGTATGCAGGTGGCCCGGGAGCTGGCCGCACACGGCTATCCGCGCGAGGCCGGGCCCGGTGTCTACGACATCCACTCGCCGCGCGTCCCGAGCGCGGACGAGGCAGCCGCCTTGCTGCGCAAGGGACTTGAGGCGATTCCCGCCGCACGTCTGTGGGTCAATCCGGACTGCGGCCTGAAGACCCGCGGCTGGCCCGAGACGCGTGCCTCGCTGGAGCATCTGGTGGCCGCTGCGCGTACCGTCCGCGCGGAGCTGTCGGGCTCCTGATGCCGTCGGCGGCCGGGTGGGCGAGTGGCCGCGCGCCCACCCGGCCGTATCGGGCACACCCCCTCCTGACCAGCCTCCACTATTCGTTTGTCAGTGTGGTACCGGCTCTTGGAGGCTGACAGTTGACGTGTGCGCGGCGGGCGTGCGCGAAGAGCACCAGGGAGGGCACAAGAGTGAGCCGGCAGGTGGGAACTGGAGCGGCGGACGGCGATGCCGGGTCCGTGAGCAAACCGGATGGCCGCGCGCTCGCCGCGGCGTCCGTCACCGTCGTGCTGTGGGCGTCGTCGTTCATCGCCATCCGCAGCTCCGCCGACTACTTCGGGCCCGGTGCGCTCGCCCTGGGCAGACTGGTGGTGGCCTCCGTCGTGCTCGGTGTCCTGCTGTTGGTCCGGCGTGAGGGGCTCCCGCCCCGCGAGGCCCGGCTCGGCATCGTCACGTCGGGGGTGCTGTGGTTCGGCGCCTACATGGTCGCGCTCAACTGGGGTGAGCGGCATGTGGATGCCGGGACGGCTTCGCTGGTCGTCAATGTCGGGCCGATCCTGATGGCGCTGCTGGGCGGGTGGCTGCTGAAGGAGGGGTTCCCGCCCAAGCTGATGGCGGGCATGGCGGTGTCGTTCGCCGGGGCCGTGGTGGTCGGACTGTCGATGTCCGGCGGCGGCACCTCGTCGCTTCTCGGTGTGCTGCTGTGTCTGTTAGCGGCGCTGGCGTACGCGGTGGGGGTGGTGCTGCAGAAGCCGACGCTGCTGCATGCCACGCCGACGCAGGTGACGACGTTCGGCGCGCTCGCCGGAGCGGTGGCCTGTCTGCCGTTCGCCGGTGAGCTGGTGTCGCAGGTGAGCCGGGCCCCGCTGCCGGCGACGCTGCAGATGGTGTACCTGGGTGTCTTCCCGACCGCCCTGGCGTTCACCACGTGGGCCTATGCGGTGTCCCGTACGACGGTCGGGAAGATGGGCGCCACGACCTACGCGGTGCCGGTCATCGTGGTCTTCCTGTCGTGGCTGCTGCTCGGCGAGGTTCCCGGCCGGCTGACCCTCCTCGGCGGTCTGCTCTGCCTCTCCGGAGTCGCGGTGTCGCGGATGCGGGGGAAGGCGCGGGCGCGGGTCCCGGAGGGTCCGGGCGAGGACCGTGCGGCCGGGCGGGGCGATGCCGAGGTGTCCGCGGCCGGGGCGGACACCCCCAGGGGCACACGGACTTGAAGGTTCGGCGTCGCTCTCCCACTCGTCCACCGCGGAGCTGAAGGCGTTCTTGTACGTCTCCGCTTCGGAGCTGTCCTTGCGGTCGATCGCGGACCGGCCTCGCCCTTCGTGGCGCCGCCGGGGCCGCTCCTGGAGATCTTCACGGTGGCGGCCGCGCCGCCCGTGCCCGGCTTTTTGGCGGTGGGCGCATACGGCTTGGTGTCCGGATGCCCTCCGCACGTACCGGGACCGCGGGGCCGGCCGCTCCGCCGCGGGCCTCAGATGGCCATCGCCTCCTGTATCCACCGGTTCACCCGGTACGGCAGCCACCACAGCAGGGGGCCGGTTCGGGCCGCCAGGCGCTCCGTCAGGAAGTCGGCGGCGATGGCCTTCGGCACGGTGCGGAGCGGCGCTCCGTAGGAGAGCCGGGTGATCGCCTCCTGGTATTCGGGCTCCTCGGCGGTGAAACGGCGCAGTTCGCCCCAGCGGCGGTCGCGGATCTGGACGAAGCCGGGTCCCTGGCGCCAGAGGCATTTGCAGAGATAGTGCTCATTGCGCCACTGGGCGAGCGCGGCCTCGGGGTCGGCGGGGCCGGCGAGGGTCCGGGGCGGCTGGAGGTGGCTGAGGTCGCGCCAGCCGTCGTCGGGCTCCGGGGGGAGCCGCAGCTGCCAGTGCACCAGTACGGCACGGGCCGTCAGATCGCGGATCAGGCACAGCCGCCGGACGGCGTGGGCGGCGTCAGCGGGGTCGTCGACCGCGGTCAGATCGATCTCGCCGGTGAACTCGACCCGGCGGGCCCCGAGTTCCCACAGCCGGGTGGCCTGCTCGTCCGGCGGGGCGGTCACCTCGACGGCTCCCAGGCTCATGCCGGGGAGGGCGCAGGCGTCCTCGTCGTAGTCCCGCCAGGCGTGGAGGGTCAGGGTCCGGGCAGCGGCAACGGTGCTGGTCATGGCGTTCTCCTGCGGGGCATGGACGGCCTGCGGGCGGGCCGGTCGGATGTCAGACGTGGGCGACGAGGGTGCGGGCGTCGCCGTCCGGGCGCTCCTGCGGGGCCGTCGCGGCGTGGGTGTGGCGCATGAAGTCGAGCCGCAGCAGGTCCTCGTTGACGGCGGCCGGCGCCAGGTGGACGTACTGACCGCCGTCGGTGAAGACCAGCCCGAGCGTCACCCAGTGCTGGAGGAGGGCGTGCACGGCGGCGGCGTCGACGGTGTGCTCGGGCAGGCGGGCGGCGAGCTTGCGGGTCAGTGCGGCGGGGGCGTGTGGCTGGTCGAGCAGCCGGAAGGCGGCGATCTCGGTGGGCTCGGTGAGTTCCATGGCGCCCCAGTCGAAGGCGCGCCGGCGACTGACGAGCACGATGCGGTCGCCGAGGTCGGCATGGGTGAGCCGGCTGTCGACGTGGTGCTTCTTCCAGTCGCCGAGGACGTCGTTGAGCGCGGTGACGGTGGGCTTGGCGATACCGCGTTCCGGGGCCTCGAAGACGTAGGCCATGTCGAGGAGTTCGGACTCGGGCAGGTCGTAGGTGAAGCGGTAGTGCTCTTCGGGGCGCAGTCCGGTGAAGCCGAGTTCCGGCCGGTTGAAGTACGGACTGAAGCGTTCGATGGCGATGCGGGCGGACAGGTCGACGGGCGGGTCGAGGTGTTCCAGGGCCGGTATCTGGGCGATGACGGGTTCGTAGTCCGCGGCGCTCTCACCGGGGAAACCGTGCAGGTAGTTCCAGGAGACGGAGAGCCCGGTCTCGGCTCCGTCGCGGAGCATCCGGACGTTCTGGCAGCCGCTCACGCCCTTGTCCATCAGGTCGAGCACCCGGCTGTTGAGGCTTTCGATACCGGGCTGGACGTAGATCATTCCGGCCTCGGCGAGCAGGCGCAGCTGGGGCCGGCGCATGTTCGCCTTGATCTCGATGTGCATCCGCAGGTCGTGGCCGCTGTCGATGATGCGCGGCAGGACGGTGCCGAGGTAGCCCATGTCGAGGATGTTGTCGACGAGGTACATGTCCAGCACCCGGTGCCGGCGGGCCAGGTCCATGATCTCGTCGTAGAAGGTGTCCGGGCTCTTGCTGCGGAACTGCATGAAGGACCCGTTCAGGCCGCAGAAGGTGCAGTGGTGTTTCTCTCCCCACCAGCAGCCGCGGGCCCCCTCGACGACGAGCTTGGGCTCCACCCAGTTGCGGGCGACGGAGGACGCCAGCCGCTCGAAGTAGCCGGTGTAGTCGGGCGGCAGAATGGTCGCGGGCGGCAGCGGTGTGGTGCTCATCGGGTTGGCGACGCTTTCGCCGTCGGCGCCGCGGTGGCACAGCCCGGGGACGGCGGACAGGTCGCCGCCCCCGTCGAGGGCGTTGAGCAGCTGGGGGAAGGCGGCCTCGCCCTCTCCGCGGACCACGAAGTCCAGGAACGGGAAGTTGCGGTGGACGGCATGGCCCTGTTCGGCATCGCAGTTGGCGCCGCCCATGACGGTTCTGATGTGCGGGGCGAGGCGTTTGACGTACTTGGCGGCGGCGAGCGCGGCGGTGTTCTGCTGGAAGGTCGAGGTGAAGCCGACGACGTCGGGGGCGGCCGCGACGATCCGCTCGGCGATCTCCTGGACGAACTCCGGTACCACGCGGTGGAGTTCCTTGGACATCTCCAGCCGCTCCTCGCGCAGTTTTCCGCGCATCGAGACGCTGAACTCCGTCACGCGCCACTCGGGATCGTCGTACAGGGCCGAGGAGAACACCCAGTCGCCGCAGCCCATGAAGTACGAGGAGAGCGCGTAGAACTGGTAGTCGTCCGCGGTGAACGTGGTCCGCCGGGTGATCCAGTCGGTGAACTCCAGGTTCGCGTGCAGGACTTCGGCCCGCCCGGGGGTGCGTTCGTCGACGCTGCGCCGCAGGATGCCGAGCGCGAGGGACGGCAGGTCGATCGGGGACCAGGGCATGTTGACCAGCAGGACGCGCATGGCGGCTCCTCGTGTGGCGGTGAGTGGGAGGTGGCCGACGGCCGGCCGGTGACGTGCGGGGTCCGGCCGGCCCGGCGGGCACCGGGCCGGCCGGGGAGGGTCAGTCCTCCTCGGTGTCCTCGGCGTTACGGAACGGGACGGTCACCGTGACACCGATGCTCGGCCGGCGGTTCTCCTCGTCACCCGCGAGCGGGTCGTTGTGGATGATGTCCTTCTGCATGTCCTTGCTCCTCTTCTGGCGGTTGTGGAACGGTTCTCACGCTCCGGGGGTACCGGCCGGGCCGGTGCCTCCGGCGGCCCCGTCCTCCGTGGGACGGGGGGTTCGGTGGGCCGCGGGTGCGCGGCGCAGATGCTGGTCCAGGAAGCCCATGGCGCGCTGCAGCACGGCCACGTGGTGGGCGCCGGTGTAGCCGTCGTGACCGGTCTCCAGCCACATCGACTCGTGTGCCGCGCCGGCCCGTTGCAGCGCGGTGAGGTAGCCGCGCACCTGGCCGGGCGGGCATTTGGCGTCGAGGGTGGCGGCGATGACCAGCAGCGGGGCCCGGACGGCGGCGGCGTAGTGGAGGGGTGAGCTGCGGGCGTAGCGCTCGGGCACGTCGTCGGGCGTGCCGCCGAACAGCCGCTCGTCCAGGGCGCGCAGGGCGGGGGTGCCGGTGCGGTACGCCGCCGCGCAGTCGGCGACCGGTTTGACCGCGACACCCGCCTGCCAGAGGTCCGGCCGGGTGCCGAGCGCCAGCAGGGTCAGATAGCCGCCCCAGGAGCTGCCCCACAGGCCGGTCGCGTCCGGGCGGGCCAGGCCGCGGCGGAGCAGATCGGTGCGGACCGCGACGAGGTCGGCGACCTGGGTGAGCCCGACGCCCGCGCCGTACGCGGCGCGCCAGCGGGGGCCGTATCCGGTGGAGCCGCGGTAGTTGACCCGGGCGACCGCGAACCCGGAGGCGACCAGGGAGTGCACCTCCGGGTCGTAGGCGTCGCGGTCGTGGTCGGCGGGGCCGCCGTGCACGAGGAACACCAGGGGCGGCCGCCGCCCGGTCACCAGGTCCGGTTCGCTGAGCAGGGTGTGCACGGGACCGTCCGGCCCGGGGGTCCACAGTTCGCGGTGCCGGCCGGGCGCGGGGGCGGGCAGGGTGGCGAGTGCGGGCAGCCGGGTGCCGGCGGTGGAGCGCATCCGGGGCGGGGTGGCGGTGTCGGTCCAGAGGTGGTGGACGTCGTCGCCCGGGTGCGGAACGGCGTCGAGGAGGGTGCCGGGCGGGGTCGGCACCGGGGTCAGGGTGTGCCGGTCGAGGTCGGCCGCGGTGAGCGTGGAACGGCCGTGACGGTCCTGGCGGATGAGGACGCGGCGGCCGTCGGGGTACCAGCGCGCGGTGATCTCGGTGTCGAAGCAGCACCAGTCCTGGGGCAGCAGCCCGCGGCCGGGCCGCCAGGTCGCGAGCCGGTAGCGGTCCTGGTGCTCCTGGACCAGCAGGAGTTCGGTGCCCGCCGGGGACGGCGCGAAGCCGAGCGCCCAGAGCCGGCCGTGCCGTCCGGAGAGCCGGTCGAGCACCGCCCCGGAGCAGCTGATCAGGGTGACCGCCCGGTCGGAGCCGGCCGCCCCGGACAGTGCCAGCAGCCCTCCCGAGGGCGAGCTGCCCACCAGCAGCGCCTGGCCGTCGACGCGGCACACCTGCCGGGCCGGCCCCCCGGGTCTTCCGAGGTGGACGCTCATCCCGCGGCCGTTCCCGAGACCGATGGCCACGGTCCCGGCGTCGCTGACGGCGAGGCCGTGCGGGAGACCCGTCCGCAGGCCGGTGAGACCGGGCCGCCGCGCGCCGCCCGCGAAGTCCTGGAAGTACCAGCGCCCTCGGCCGTCGCGGTCCTCGGCGAACCACCACACCCGGGCGTCTGCGTCGAGGGCGCAGTGCAGGGTGCCGTGCGGGCTGTCGGTGACCTGGCGCGCGGTGCCGGTGGTGGCGTTCCAGGTGAAGATCTCACAGCGGCCGTCGGCGTCCGCGGCCAGCGCCATCCGCGCCGGGTCGCGCGGGCAGACCTCGGGGAGCGCCGGGTGGTAGACGCGGAAGCCGGTGCCGGCGGGGTGCGCCGCGGTCGTGCTCATGCCGGCTCCGGAAGGGCGCCGCGGGTGCGGGCCGGTGCCACGCACGCCGTGTAGAGCGCGAGCCCGGCCAGCAGTACGGCGCAGCCCGTGAGGGTGGCGGCGGCACCGAACCGGTCGGCCGACAGCCCGGCCAGCGCGGGCGCCGCGGCCGCGGCCGCGCCCGACACGGTGGCCAGCACGGTGCCCGTACGTGCCTGGAGTCCGAGCGGGACGACCTGGATGATCCGGGCCTGCAGCGCCACCGTGGCCACCGGCGTCAGCAGGCACAGCAGGCCGAAGAGCAGGCCGAAGTGCCAGGCGTCCCGGGCCGCCGCCAGGGCCGCGGCGGGCGGCACCATCAGCCAGGACACCGCCACCAGGGCACGGCCCGCGGAGCGCCGGCCGGCGATCCGGGGCGCGGCGAGCGCACCGGCCAGACCGGCCGCTCCGGCCAGCGCGAGGACCAGACCGAGCGGTGCCGCGCCCCGGCCGTGGTTCTGCAGCGCGAAAACGGTCGTGTAATACAGCGCGACGAGCAAGGCGTTGACGGCCGCGATCCACACCAGTGCCAGCCGCAGGAAGGGCTCCCGGCGGACCAGCGCCAGCCCGGCCCCGGCTTCGGCGAGGCGGGAACGCCGGCCGCGGTGCGCCGCGCCGTCCGGAGCGCCTTCTGTGCGGTGCGCGGCGAGCGGCGAGCGGATGGCGCTTATACAGCCCGCCGCGACGGCGTACGAGAGGGCGTCGGCCAGGAACGGCAGCCATCGTTCGGCGTGGAAGAGCAGCCCGCCCAGCGCAGGCCCGAGCACCAGGGCGCCCCGCTCCCCCGCCTGTAATCGCGACAGGACGCGCCGGTGCTCCTCGGGCGGGCAGACCAGGGCGACGGTGCCCAGCGCCGCCGCCTCGTAGCAGGAGGTCGCGCACCGCTCGACGAGAACGGCGGCGATGAGCACGGCCAGCGGGACGCGGCCCGCCGCGACGGCGACGGTGACACCGGTCATCGCGGCGGCGGAGACCAGTGCGGAGCCCACCATCAGCCGCTTGCGCGCCCCGCGGTCGGCGGGGACGGCGGCGAACGGGCCGAGCAGCAGCGTCGCCACCGCGGAGAGTCCGGCGAGCGCCCCGACCTCGGCGGGAGACCTGCCGAGGGTCAGCAGCAGCAGCGGCAGGACGAGCCCGGACGTCTGGCTGCCCAGGGCGTCGCAGGTGCCCGCGCACCAGAACAGCCGGACGTCGCGGCGGACTTGGGGCAGCGGAGCGGCCGGTGCCACCGCCGGGGCGGGCCCGGTCATCAGGGACGGCCCGGGGCGGGTCTCGCGGTGCCGCGGCGGGCCCCGTGGTGCGGTGCCCGTGCCGGGCGGTCCGCGGCGCAGGATGTGCGGCCGGTCGCGCGGCCGTACGCACTGCCGCGTGTCGGGCCGTCCGCCAACACGGCTCGCGAGGCGACGCACGATAAGCCGTACGGTGCTTCGCCTGCCGGGGATGCCGCTGACCGTGCCATGCGAAGCCACCTCACGTATGTGGGCGGATCGTGAAGATCGCCGCACTAATAGGTCAACTTGCGGAGGAAATGTGCCCGAATCGTGCCGGAGCTTAGCCAGATAGTGACGTGAGCCACAAGGTGCGTGCGAAGAACAGCTTCGAGCGGGGCAGCCGGGCAGACCGGCCGCGCCGACCAGCGCTCCGGCACCCTCAACTCGCCGCGTCGACCGCTGTGAGGCGTGGGACGGGCGTTGCCTTCGATGCGGCATCACCCGGCCCCAGGTGAGTCGGAAAAAACCCGCGTCAGGGCCTGGTCTCAACCAACTGCGCGTATTCCTTGCCGAGTTGCGACATGGCGTGGTCGAACTCCTTGCGGGATACCGCCTCTTGCAGCGTGCCGAGGACCGCCCGTACACCGCGGTCGGCCTCCGGCCCGGACAGACCGGTGCGCTCACGGACCCTGCGGATCGACTCCTCCGGCCCGAAGATCTTCATCTCGCCCCGCCCCAGTTCGAGCGGGACACGCAGCGGCTCGGGAAGTTCGAGGGCGAGATCGCGGGCTTCACCATCGCTCAGCCGCTGGGCGAGCGTCTCGAGAGTGGCGCGGGTGAGATCGGCCGCTTCCTGCCGCGAGAGCCCCGCGCGGACCGCCACCGCCTGGAAGAACTCCTTGTCGTCCATGCGAGCCTCCACATCGGAATCGAAGGACGGGCGAGGGAGGCAACCTCACTCACCACCTTGCCACGATCCCGGCACCACCACGCCCGGAAGACGCCTGACCTGCGGTGATCCCAGATCAGACGCCTTCCGCGCGCGTCAGAGCCCGCCCCCGCACAGCCTCGCCGGTCAGCCCGGCCGGCGCGCTCCGGTGTCCGGTGCCGTGCCGGTCCGCGGTGCGCCGTCGCAGAGCGCGGCGGCGCCGCACAGGGCGGATTCGGGACGGACGGGGACGCCGTTGGTGCGCAGCACGTCCCGGACATCGAGGATCAGCGGGAAGACTTCCTGGTTCCAGTCCTCGCCCTGCTCGTCCCAGGCCCGCTGCTCGGCCTCGACCGCCATCCGGTCCTCGGCGAACACCCGCTCGGTGAAGCGCCGGATGAACGGCCAGGCGAGGTGGAGGGCGCCCGGGACCGGCGGCTTGGCGATCATGAGCAGGCCGTAGGCGTGATTGACGCGCTGCTCCGCGTCCTCCGGTACATAGGCCGCCCAGAGGGAGAAGGCCGGGAGGTCGGAGTTCTCGGGAACCGCCTGCAGGGTCTGGTAGGGGTACCCGGTACGGACCGTGATGACGTCGGGTGAATCGCCCCCGCCGAAGCCCTCACCGGACAGCAGACCGGCGCCGCGGTCCTTCTTTCCACCGGCCGGAACGAACAGATACCGGGCCTCCACGAATTCCGGACCGGTTTCGTATCCGAGCAGCTTGGGGTGGATCTTGCCGAGGACCCCGCGGTGCAGGAACTGGTGGTTCATGTCCAGCAGATTTTCGTGCATGAACGAGTAGTGGCAGTGCACCGTACGCGAAAACGTCATGGTCTTGTGCCTGGCGGAATGGAATTCCGGCAGCTCGGGCAGCGGGGTCGTGTCCGCCTTCTCCGGGTCACCCGGAAAGACGAATACCAGCCCGTACAATTCCCGCACCGGATAGCTGCGCACCCCGCGCGGCGGCCGGTCGGCGCCCTTGGGCAGATACGGGATCTGCGAGATCCGGCCGTTCCCGCGGTACGCCCAGGCGTGGTAGCAGCAGCGCAGCGTCTCGCCCTCCACGACGCCCATGCTCAGCGGCACCTGGCGGTGGGCACAGCGGTCCTCCAGCGCGAAGACCGTGCCGCTCGCACCGCGGTAGAGCACGATCCGCTCCCCCGCGAACACGGCGGCGAAGGTCTTGTTCCTCGGCACGCTGCCGGACACCGCGACCGGGTACCAGAAATTCGGGTTGATGCCCGTACGCCGAAGGTCTGCCGTCGTTCCGGAACGGAATTCACGCAAATGGCCCGGCCCCTCGGCCGCCCCGGCGGAATTCGCCCCGTCCCTGGCGGGCTGAGCCTTGGTCATACGTTTCTCCCTCGCACGCGGGTCGGTGATACGGAACGGGGAGAACATCGGGTGTCCGGCGGGCAGCGCGCCGTATCAGTCCTCCGCAATCACCTTGTGCGTTTCCCCCGGTACGACGCCAATCAGGCTCGCCCCGGAGGGTGACGGAGACGGGCAGGGAGGTCACGACCAGCGGACGGGGAGATGGCGGGGGCCGCGGAGCAGGGCGCCCAGCCGCCAGCGCAGGTCGGCCGGGTGGGCGTCCAGCGCCAGCTCCGGGCAGCGTTCCAGGAGGGTACGTACCGCGATCCGGGCCTCCAGGCGGGCGAGCGGGGCCCCGAGGCAGAAGTGGATGCCGTGACCGAAGGCCACATGACCGCGGGCGTCGCGGGTGAGGTCGAAGCGGTCGGGGTCGGTGAAGCGGAGGGGGTCGCGCCCCGAGTCGGCGATCACCGGGAGCACGACTTCGCCACCGCCGGGGATGACCGTGCCCGCGATCTCGGTCGGTTCGAGGGTGAAGCGGAAGGTGGAGGTCTCCAGCGGGCCGTCGTAGCGCAGCATCTCCTCCACCGCGCCGTCGATGAGGGAGAGATCGGCGCGCAGTGCGGCGAGCTGGTCCGGATGGGTGAGCAGCGCCAGGACGCCGTTGGCGATGAGGTTGCCGGTGGTCTCGTAGCCGGCGATCAGCAACAGCTGTGCCATGCCGAGGAGTTCCTCCTGGCTGAGCCGGTCGCCGTCCTCGTCGCTCACCGCGACCAGATCGCTCAGCAGATCGTCGCCGGGGCGGGCGCGCTTGGTCGCCACCAGCGTGTCGAGGTAGCCGGTCATGGCCGTCAGGGCTTCCCGGGTCTCCGGCGTGGGAGCGCCGACCATCAGGATGTCGGTCCAGGTGCGGAAGGTGTCCCGCTCCAGGAAGGGCACGCCGAGGAGTTCGCAGATGACGGTGATCGGGAGCGGGAAGGCCAGCGCGTCGACGAGATCGGCGCGGCCGTCGGGGGCGGCGAGCATCGCGTCCAGCAGCCCATCGGTCAGCTCCTGGACGCGCGGTGCGAGGGCCGCCACGCGGCGTGCGGTGAAGGCGCGGGCCACCAGACCGCGTAACCGGGTGTGTTGCGGCGCGTTGGCGCGGAGCATCGACACGCCGCTGGACACCGGCTGCATCGGCTGCGCGGACGAGGCGTGCCGCCACTCCTTCGACAGCCGGGGATCGCTGAGCGTCGCACGCACCTCGTCGTAGCCGACGACCAGCCAGACGACCGTGCCGTCCGGGAGGCGTACGCGGTGCACCGGTCCTTGTTCCCGCAGTCGTGCGTATACCTCATAGGGGTCGCGGACGAAATCCTCGCCCATCGCCGCCAGTTCCACCGTCTGCATCGGTTCCGTGGTCATCCGGCCTCCTGTCCGTCATGACGCTGCCTCGGTGACGACTGGGTACGGGGGAACCCTCCCCGGCCGTGGGGGCGATAACCGCGAGCCGGACCGAAATGCCTTACGGGGCGGTCTTGTTGCCAGGGTTCGGCCGTGCACAGGCGCGGGAAACGACGCTGCCGCCGGACCATTCGGCGCCGGCGGCAGGTCGCAGCGTCCGGGGCCCCGGCTACCGCTGGGTCAGGTACAGCAGCAGACCGGAGATGACGGCTCCGGCCACCCCCTCGATGGCATGGGCGGCGGTGAAGCGGGCGTACTTCCTCAGCCACGGGCGGCGCGACGTGCGCGGTGGGGGTTGCCGGTCCTCCGCTCGGTCCTTCATGGGCGTCTCCTTGCTCGGTGGTGGGTGGTGCGTGCCCGCCCCTCCCCGTCCGGCCGGGGCGTGCGCCGGGGTGCCGGGGCGGGGTGGGGACGCCTGGCCGGTGTCGTCAGCGCCCCGCGCACCCCACGTGCAGAGGGGCTTGCGGCTCGGCGAACTGCTGTAGCTCGGGCCCGGAACGCGCCAGCAGCCGGCCGAGGTCCGGGAGCGGGGCGCCGGGCGCCGGGTTGGGCAGATGCCGGCGCGGTGAGTAGCCCAGGGCGGTGGCGATGGTGCGCCACAGTCGCGCGTCGATGAGGTTGTCGTCGGCCGCGTGGTGGATCGCCAGGCAGTGGGCGGAGAGCTGATCCTCGGCCCCGGCCGCGAACTGCCACCAGAAGACCGCCGCCTCGGGCCGGTCGATGGAGTAGAGCAGACAGGCGAACGTCCGGGCGCCGGCCGCGTCGTAGTTCCGGGCGAACTTCTCCAGACGCCCCCGGTGCCCCCCGCGCAGCACCGACTCGCACAGGGTGTGCAGATGCCGGCGCAGTTCCTCCGGGCCTGCCGTGGCGCTGGGCACGCGTCGGGGCCGGGGCCGTCTGGGCAGCGGCCGGGCGCGGCCGGGGCGCGCCGGGGACGGGCCGCGGTCGGGCCGGCCGTCGGCCACCGGCCGCGCCGCGAGGATCTGCCGCTCGGCCTCGGCGAGGCGCTCCGTCTCAGCGAGGCGCTCGGTCTCGGCGCTGCGCTCCGCCTCGGCGATCCGCTCGGCGAGCCGGCGGGTGAAGGCTTCAGGATCGTGGTCGGCCAGTACGCTTCCCACCTCATCGGCTTCGGCCTGCAGAATGTCTTCGATGGTCACGACGGTTCTCCTTCCTGATCGTTCCGGAGACAGCCGGCCGCGAGTTCCTTGGCGAGCTTGCGGCCGCGGGAGTAGTAGGTGCGCGCCGTGCCCGGGGTGATGCCGAGGATCTCGGCGATCTCCTCGTAACTCAGCTGTGCGACGCGGAGCCGGACGCACTCGGCCTGCAGCGGCTCCCGCCGGGCCAGTTCGTCCATGGCGCGGTCCAGGGCGTCGTAGGTGCCCAGGTGCCAGATCTGGTCCACGCAGGACTGGTGGAGTCCGGCTTCGGTGGCCGCGGCGCGGTCGCGGCGGTTCGCCCGGTAGCGCGAGCGGAGGTAGTCCTTGATGGCGTCGCGCAGGACGCGCAGGCCCAGGGCCCGGAGGTTGGGGTGCGAGGCGAATTCGTCCCACTTCGCATGGATCTTCATCCCGGCTATCTGGACCGCGTCCTCGGCGTCCTGACGATTGCGCAGCAGCTGCATCGCATAGCCGAGGTAGGGGTACTGCACCTCCTTGAAGAAGGTGGTGAAGTCGGCGCGAAGCCGGTCCATCGGGTCGGGGTGCCACTCCTGTCCGTCTCCGTAGCCGCTCACCGGGCGGCCACCCCTCGGCCCGCCGCGGGTGGGCGGACCGCTCCGGGGTGGACCTGCACCTGGAGTTCCCGTTCGGCACCGCACCGGCTTCCCCGGTACGGGTCATGCACAATGCGGCAGTCCGACGGGCCGCAGGTCCGCGAGGCGGTGTGGGTGCTCTCGCGCGCACGGGCGCGGCGCACGGCCGGGGTCGTCCTGGCCGCGCCGCCCATGGCTGGCGTGTCCCAGGGCCTCTGGTGATCCACTGCCTCTCCTTTCGAGGTTCGCGGTGCACGCCCAGCGTCCGGATGACGCCGGGGAACCGCTCTGTTGCCTGTAGACCGCCCGCGAGGCCGCGATTGTTAATCGGATCCATGGACCAAAAATGACGATCCGCAGTCAAATGCTTACGTTGAGCTTCTGACCTGCGGCGTTGAGGAACGATCAAGCGAGAGAGTGGCACGGATCACACTCCCGTGCGGAGGGCGGGGGCCGGCGGAGAGGTGCGCCGGCGCCTGACTGCTCGTCAACAAGAGCAAGGGCCTTCCGACTCCGGCGCGGATGTCGCCATCCACACCGGGCCGGAAGGCCCTCACCTCGTCGGAGTGCCACCTGAGCGTGTCGCCCGTCACCCACATCCGGAACGACACGCCCGGTCCGTGTTCACCGGGAACGGAAGGGGACGACCCCTGCCGAGGCACGGCACAGTGGCACTGCGCGCCGGGTCATCGTGGGAGCGGACACTCCCGGGCCGCCGCTGCGCCGGGGGCGCCGACGGAGGAGCGGCCGCTCACACGTAGGTGTATCCGCCGGCGACGATGGTGCTGCCGGCCGAAGTCGTGACCACGACGGGGACGTTGCCGACGGGTCCGGCCGGGGTGAAACCGATCAGCGCCGTACCCGACGCATTCACCGAAACCCCGGACGCCGCAACCCCGTTGAACGTCACCGACGCCCCACCCAGATTGCTCCCGGTGATCACGAACGCCGTACCACCCGCGGTGGTCCCCGACGACGGCACCAGCGAGGTCACCACCGGCAGCGGCGGTGCGGTGTACGTGTATCCGCCGGCGACGGTGGCGCTCCCCGCCGGGGTGGTGACCACGACCGGGACGTTGCCGACGGGTCCGGCCGGGGTGAAACCGATCAGCGCCGTACCCGACGCATTCACCGAAACCCCGGACGCCGCAACCCCGTTGAACGTCACCGACGCCCCACCCAGATTGCTCCCGGTGATCACGAACGCCGTACCACCCGCGGCGCTGCCCGATGCCGGGATCAGCGAGGTGACCGTGGGCGGCGGTGCCGTGTAGGTGAACCCGCCGGGGACCGTGGCGCTGCCGCCCGGTGTGGTGACCACCACCGGGACGTTGCCGGCGGGGCCGGCCGGGGTGGTGCCGGTGAGCACCGTGCCGGTGCCGTTGATGGACACTCCGGTGGCCGGGACGCCGTTGAAGGTGACCGTGCCGCCGGTGAGGTTGGCCCCGACGATGGCGAACGCGGTGCCGCCGGTGGTGGGCCCGCTGGTGGGCACGAGCGTGGTGACGGTCGGGCCGGTCGGCCCGGTGACGGTGTAGGTGTAGCTCACCGCATTGCTGTTGCCCCGCGAGGTGATGGCGATGACCTGGACGGTGCCCGCGGCGTGCGCCGGCGCGGTGACGGTGACCGAGTTACCGGAAGGGTCCTGGGTGACGATGATGGCGGGGACACCGCCGAAGAGCACCTGGCTCGTGCCCAGGAGGCCCGCTCCGGTGAGCAGAACGGTGTTCCCTCCGGTGGTCGGTCCCGATGCCGGAATGGCCTCGTAAATTCTCGGATATCTGGGCCAGTCTCCACTGCCTCCGTCCCCGCCCGGCCAGGAGCCCGGGGCCTGCGGATTTCCTTGCTGCTGTATGGCGTCGGACATGACTTCTCCCTGGGCAGCCGCCGCTCCGTCACCCTTTCACGAGTCCATTCGTGAAAGGGGCATCGCGGAGCGGTAGTTGCCGCTTCGAATGTTGGGTGCCTGCGACGGTAAGGTTCCCGACGGGCCGGAAGAAGGCGTGTGCGGGACAGCAATGGTGCGTTCGGCCATCAAAATGACAATACGTAGATGAGCATCACTCCCGCGCCGCGGACTGGCGTACGCCGTTGTTCCGCCGCCGCTTTTCCGCGCCGCGGGTGTGGGCGGCGGGCGTGCGGGATACGGCTGCGGCCCCCGTCGCGTACGCAGGGCGCTCCGCTCGTGTCACGCGTAAGGGCCCGGGGACGTATCTCGCTCGCCCCGGGCCCGTTTCCGCCCTCAGCCCCCTGTCCGAGGGAACAGCCGGCTATTACAGGTGGTAGATGGTGGCGGACCAGCCGGCCTTCCAATTTCCGTCGCCGTACTGGAGGTTGACGGAACACCTGCCGACGTTCCCGTCACAGTTCAGGCTGTGCGCCGGGACGGGAGCCGCGAGCCGTGCGCGGTTGGTGGAGGGGAACGCCTGGTGGTAGATGCCGGCGGACCAGCTCGCCCGCCAGTAGCCGTCGCCGAATTGCAGGTTGGCGATGCACTTTCCGGTGTCGCCGTCGCAATTGAGGGCGGTCACCGGTACCGGAGCGCGCTGGGCGGACCGGAGCGTCTGGTGATAGATGCTCGCGCCCCAACTGGCCTTCCAGTTGTCGTCGCCGAAGCGGAGGTTGGCCGTGCACTGATGGGTGTCGCCATCGCAGTTCAGCGCCGTCACGGGAACGGGTGCGGCGGTGGCCGGGCCGGCCCCGATGGCCAGCGCCGCGAGGGCGGCGCAGGCACCGACGATAGTGCGTCGCATAACCGTGTCCTTCCGTCATGGGCGGGCAGCGCGCCCGACCAGAGAGCAGGATCTGCTGAATTCCGCTCGCGCCGGGCCCGCGCTTGTCGCCCTTCAACAGAAGGTGTGAAGGCCCGTACCCACGCCCGAACCCCTCGCCGCCCCGCCTCGCCGCATGGGTGGTGAACAGCGCGAATGTTGTGCATTCAGGGGCGCGAAAAGGGGCGCACTCGCGGTCTCCCCGGCATTCTGTGACCGATGTCCCGGGCGCGGTGCGGCATTCCCGCGGCAGCCCCGGTGGGCAGGTGCTTCCGTGCGGACCGGCCGTGAGGGTGCGGAGTGCCACCCGGCGGGTAGGTTCCCGGATTCGCGAGCGCGGCGGTCCGGCGGTGGAGCGCCGCTGCGGGGTGACCGGGGCCCGTCCGGGCGCCACGGGCCTCGTCGGCAAGGCGGGCTCACCGGTACGGGTGAGCCTTTGCTCCATTTGGCTTCGGTGCCTCTGCGGGGTGGCAGGTTCGGTGCTGGGCTGGCCGCACAAGCCGTGCACCGGCTGTTTGGTGTGCCCTTGTACCCCTTCCGTATCGACCTCTGCATCTGCGTGCCGGGAGCCGGTTTTCGCCTGCGCGCTCATTCCCGACGCCCCGGATCATGCGCAGTTCCCTGAAGGAGAGACGTGACCACTACCTCTTTGCGCCCGACCGGCGCCCCGGAAATCGAGCAGCTTCCGGAACCGCCACTGCGCAGATCCATGGAAATCCAGGGAAACATTCTTTCCGGTTTCAACAAGGACTATACGGCGTTCCGCTACGTGCGTTTCCCCGACGGCGCGGGCGGCCGTGGCTGGCTGTCCGTCATGCTGAACAGCGTCTCGGTGACCGCCACCGTCGAGGACTTCAATGAGGAGTTCTCGCTCTCCCGCCGGGCGTACGGCCAGGACCCGGCCCTCATCGCGACCTGGGTCGGGGTGTCTTTGACGTATCAGGGCCTGCTCCAGGTCGCCCGGGAACCCGACAAGGTGAAGCAGGATCTGGCGCCCTTCGAATCGTTTGTGAAGGGCGCCGAGGGACGGGCGGCGGACCTCGGTGACGACGGTACGAGCGCGCCCGGACACTGGCTTTTCGGCTCGGAGCGGACCGGCGTGCACGCCGTGCTGATCGTCGCGGCGGACACCGAGGAGGCGCTGAACGAGAAGCTCAGGAATATCGCCGCAGCGGATTCGGCGCACGGGGTGACCCTGGTCCACCAGGACGACGGCCGCACCCTGACCGGGGACCTGCGCGGGCATGAGCACTTCGGGTACAAGGACGGCATTTCGCAGCCGGGGGTCAAGGATTTCCACCGCGAGGACCGGGAGAATCCCGGATTCCGGGACCACCGCCCGGGGTCCGTGCTGGTCGAGCCCGGCGAGTTCGTCTTCGGTCACCGGAGCGAGAGCGGACAGCCGCCCGAGGCTCCGAAGTGGCTGGACAACGGTTCTCTCCAGGTGGTGCGCCGGCTTGCGCAGGACGTGCCCGGCTGGAACGAGGCCGTGAAGCGCGAGGCGGCAAAGTTCCAGCCGCACGGCATCTCCCCCGATCTGCTGGGCGCCTGTCTGGTCGGCCGGAAGAAGGACGGCACTCCGCTCGCGCAAGGCGAGAACCCGGTGACCGGGGTCGGTCCGGAGCGCAACGACTTCACCTACGAGAACGACGGCAAGGGCAAGCAGACCCCGTGCGCCGCACACATCCGCAGGTCGCACCCCCGGCATTTCGAGCCCACCCAGCGGCACCGGGTCATGCGCCGCGGCATTCCGTACGGCCCCGCGTACACCGGCGGCAACCCGGACGCGGAGCGCGGCCTGATGTTCGTGTGCTACGGCACGTCGCTGGAGCGGCAGTTCGAGTTCCTGCAGCGTGCCTGGTCGAACAACCCCAACTTCCTGCCGGGTGAGAGCGGTGCCCCCAACGGCATCGACAAGGTGACCGGCACCATCCCCCAGGGCGGTTCCGGCAGCCCGGACGCCCATATCGAGCTGGCCGACGGCCAGAAGGGCACCGTCACGATGGACCGGTTCGTGCGGACCACCGGTGCGGTGTACGCCTTCACCCCCTCCATCAGCACCCTGCGGCGACTCTCCGCGAACGAACCCCTGGACGGGAAGGGCTGAGCCTCGATGAGCGACATCCGTCATGACAGCCGCGGTGAGCGCCCCGGCGCCGACCGCGCCACCGAGAAGACCTACCAGCAGCTCGCCCGGGAACTCCTGCTGGTCGGCCCCGAGCCGGCCAACGAGGACCTCAAGCTGCGCTACCTCGACGTACTGATCGACAAGGGGCTGGAGCGGACGGCCACCCCCAAGCGCATCCTGATCGTCGGTGCGGGCATCGCCGGTCTGGTGGCCGGTGATCTGCTGACCCGCGCCGGGCACGATGTGACGATCCTGGAGGCCAACGCCAACCGGGTCGGCGGCCGGATCAAGACGTTCCACACCAAGAAGGGTGAGCCACCGCCCTTCACCGACCCCGCCCAGTACGCGGAGGCCGGTGCGATGCGCCTGCCCAGCTTCCACCCGCTGACCCTGGCGCTGATCGACAAACTCGGCCTGAAGCGGCGGCTGTTCTTCAACGTCGACATCGATCCGTCGACGGGCAATCAGACCGCGCCCGTCCCGCCGGTGGTCTACAAGTCGTTCAAGGACGGCAAGATCTGGACGAACGGCCAGCCCAGCCCGGAGTTCCGGGAGCCGGACAAGCGCAACCACACCTGGATCCGCACCAACCGCGCCCAAGTACGCCGCGCCCACTACGCCGCGGACCCGTCGCAGATCAACGAGGGCTTCCATCTGACCGGCTGTGAATCGCGGCTGACCGTGTCGGAGATGGTCAACCAGGCGCTGGAGCCGGTGCGCGACTACTATTCCGTGCTGCAGAGCGACGGAAAGCGCATCAACAAGCCCTTCAAGGAGTGGCTGGACGGCTGGGCCGGCGTCGTCCGTGACTTCGACGGCTTCTCGATGGGCCGCTTCCTGCGCGAGTACGCCGGGTTCAGCGACGAGGCCATCGAGGCGATCGGCACGATCGAGAACATGACCTCGCGGCTGCACCTCGCCTTCTTCCACAGCTTCCTGGGCCGCAGCGACATCGATCCCACCGCCACGTACTGGGAGATCGAGGGCGGCAGCCGCAAGCTCCCGGAGGCGCTCGCGAAGGATCTGCGGGACCAGATCGTGATGGGCCAGCGGATGGTGCGGCTGGAGTACTACGACCCGGGACGCGACGGCCACCATGGCGGACTCGCCGGGCCGGGCGGCCCCGCGGTCGCCATCCAGACCGTGCCCGAGGGCGATCCGTCCGGGCCGGTCGAGACCTGGACCGGGGACCTGGCGATCGTCACCATCCCGTTCTCCAGCCTGCGGTTCACCGCTGTGACCCCGCCGTTCTCCTACAAGAAGCGCCGGGCCGTCATCGAGACGCACTACGACCAGGCGACCAAGGTGCTGCTGGAATTCTCCCGCCGCTGGTGGGAGTTCACCGAGGAGGACTGGAAGCGGGAGCTGGACGCCATCGCGCCGGGGCTGTACGAGTACTACCAGCAGCGGGGCGAGGACGAGGCCGAGGCCGCGCTGGCCGTTCCGCAGAGCCTGCGGGAGCTGCCCACCGGGCTGCTCGGCGCCCACCCGAGCGTGGACGAGAAGGGGATCAGCGCACAGCAGGTGGAGTACTACCGCAACTCCCCGCTGCGCGGCGGGGTACGGCCGGCCACGCATGCCTACGGCGGCGGTTCCACCACCGACAACCCCAACCGCTTCATGTACTACCCCTCGCACCCCGTCCCCGGCAGTCAGGGCGGCGTGGTGCTGGCGGGCTACTCCTGGTCGGACGACGCGGCGCGCTGGGACTCCTTCGAGGAGGCCGAGCGCTACAGCTACGCCCTGCTCAACCTCCAGACCGTGCACGGCCGCCGGATCGAGGTCTTCTACACCGGTGCCGGCCAGACCCAGAGCTGGCTGCGCGACCCGTACGCCTGCGGTGAGGCCGCCGTCTACACCCCGCACCAGATGACCAGCTTCCACCTCGATGTGGTGCGGCCCGAGGGGCCGGTGCACTTCGCCGGTGAGCATGTGTCGCTCAAGCACGCCTGGATCGAGGGCGCGGTGGAGACGGCCGTACGCGCCGCCATCGCCGTCAACGAGGCTCCCCCGGCCGACGAGAGCGCCGTCGGCGGGCGGACCACGGAAGCCCGCGAGCGCCGGACCGCCACCGGGTCGTCGGACCAGCCGCGCGAGGGGGTACTGACGTCATGACCAGCTCCACGACGTGCACCGTGGCCGAGTATCTGGCCCGCCGGCTGGAACAGCTCGGCATCACCCATCTGTTCGGCGTTCCGGGCGACCACCTGGGGCCGTTCCTGTCGACCCTGCACGAGACGACCTCGGTGCGCTGGGTGGGCACCCCCACGGAGGGCGGCGGCGGTCAGGCCGCGGACGCCTATGCCCGGGTGAAGTCCGCCGACGCGGAGATCGCGCTCGGCGAGCAGGGCATCGGCGCGGTCGCTGTCACCTACAGCGTGGGCGCGTTCAACCTGCTCAACGCGATCGGCGGGGCCTTCGCCGAGTACGTACCGCTGATCGCGATCAATGCCGCGCCGTCCTACGAGCAGTGGCTCAACCAGCAGGCGATCGGCCTGCTCACCTCGCACATGTCGCAGCGCCCGGAGAGCAACCTGGAGGTCTACCGCCAGGTGACCGTGGATGCCCAGGCCATCTCCAACCCCGGTCTGGCGCCCACCCAGATCGACAGCGCGATCACCGCCTGCCTCTCCCACCGCCGGCCGGTCTATCTGGAGGTGATGGACGACGTCTGGGGGGCCGAGTGTCCCGCACCGCAGGGCCGGCTGACCCGGCGCGAGCGGCCGGTCACCGCGAAGAAGCAGCAGATGCTCGACCGTGCGGTCGAGGCGTGTGTGGAACTGGTCCGGCAGTACGGCAACCCGATCCTGTGGGCCGGTGAGGAGATCGACCGCTTCCGGCTGTCCGACGAGTTCGAGCAGCTGGTGCGGGAGACCCGTATCCCGTTCTGCACCACCGTCGGCGCCAAGTCCGTGGTGTCCGAGTACACCCCGGGATTCTCCGGCGTCTACAACGGCAAGGCCAGCAATCCGCATGTCGCCGAGGTCTTCCGGAGCGCGGGCTGCCGCATCGGGCTGGGCACCTGGGCGACCTCGAAGAACCTCGGCGGTGAGCGGTCGATCGGCTCCGACTGGGCGGTCGCGGCCCACGACGGGGTGCATGTCGGCGCCTCGTACTTCCCCGATGTGCAGCTTGCCCGGTTCCTGCCCGCACTGCGGGAGCGCCTGGTGGCCGAGTTCGGGGACGGTGCCTTCGACGCGGACTACTTCACCCGCGCCTACGACGAGGGCCACGCGGTCCCCGACAGCACCCACGCCTACCTGGCGTCCCAGACCGGCGGACCGTACCCGGAGAGCCTGACGTACGACAGTCTCTTCCGGCACCTCAACGCCTTCCTGGAAGCGCAGACCAGCGAGTCGGCGGGCGAGCCCCGCAACCCCTTCACCGTGGTGTGCGACGCCGCGTTCGCGCTGATCGGCTCGATGAACCTGCGGATGGCCGAGCGCGCCTCGTACGTGGCGCAGAACAGCTGGCTGTCCATCGGCTACTCGGTCGGCGCGGCCACCGGGGTGGAGATCGGCCGGAGCCGTGCGGGCAAGCGGGCGATGGTCTTCGTCGGCGACGGCTCGTTCCAGGAGACGTGCCAGGAGATGTCCACCCACGTGCGGATGGGTCTGCGCCCGGTGGTCTTCGTCCTGGACAACGAGGCCTTCTACGGCATCGAGCAGATGCTCGTCCACCCCTGCTACTACCAGGACGGCACCCCGCGCTCCGACGGCGCCGACTTCTACAACGAACTGCACCCCTGGCGCTACGAGAAGCTCGCGGACGTCTTCGGCTCCACGAAGCATCCGATGCACGGCTTCGCCATCCGCCGGCACGAGGAACTCACCACTCTGCTCGACCGGATCGCCGACCCCCACGACGCGATCAACGAGGGCCCGGTCGTCGTACGGGTGCAACTGGAGCGCCACGACTACCCGGAGGCGCTCAAGTACAAGATCGCCGAAAACTGCCCGCCGGACGCGGGGGCGGGGTCGGGAGGGAGCGGGCGATAGCGGGAGCCATACGGCCTGCCGGAACCCCGGGCGGCGGCGCGAAGGTGCCGTCCGGGGTCCCCCGGCGTGGCAGGCCGGACAGCGGCCTGCCCGCTGGACCTTCCAGGCACCTGCACGTCCACCGCCGGGCGGTGCGGCGTGCGACCGCAACTCCGGGGCGTTGAGCACATCCCCTAGGAACCATCGCCCCCCGCCGCCTGCCGGAGTCCCCGCTCCGGAGGCGGCGGGGGGAGGACAAGTTCGGCGACGGCGCCCGCGTCGGGGGCGTTGGAAAAACGGAGGGTGGCGCCCAGGACACGGGACTGGCCCAGGGCGATGGTGAGGCCGAGGCCGTGGCCGGTCTTCTTGGCGGTTCCGGGGTGGCTGCGGAAGCGCTGGGGGCCGTGGTCCAGGAGGCCGGTGGGGTAGCCGTCGCCGTGGTCCCGGACCGTAAGGGTGAGGCCGTTGACGGTCAGGAGCACCGGCGGGCGACCGTGCCTGTGGGCGTTGGAGACGAGGTTGCTCAGCACGCGCTGGAGCCTGCGCTGGTCGGTCGCCACCCGGGCGTCCCGCTCGATGCGGACCTCCACATCCAGACCGGTGGCCTGCACCGCGCGTTCGGCCAGCGGTCCCAGCTGATGCACGTCGATGTCGGCCCGCTCCACCTCCGCGTCGAGGCGGGAGATCTCCAGCAGGTCCTCGGTGAGCCGGCTCATGGACCGGATGCGGTCCTGCACCATCTCGGCCGGGCGGCCGGGCGGCAGCAGGTCGGCCGCCACGCGCAGGCCGGTCAGCGGGGTGCGCAGCTCATGCGCCACATCGGCGGTGAACCGCTGCTCGCTGTGCAGCTTGGCCTGGAGGGCGGCGGCCATCGCATCGAGTGCGGCCGCCACCGCGGCGGCCTCGTCCTGGGCATGGTCGGGGCGCAGGACGCGGGGATCGTCCACCCGGGCGTCGAGATCGCCGGTGCTGATGCGGCGGGCCACCTGGGCCGTGTGCTGGAGCCGGCGGGTGATGCGGGAGACGGCGAACAGCCCGACGACCAGGGTGAGGCCGATCGCGAACGCCGAGGAGCCGATGATGGTCCGGTCCAGTCCGCGCAGCGCGTCGGCTCGCTGGGTGTAGTCGAGGTGGACGGCCAGCGCCTTGCCGTCAGCGGGAGTCACGGCCCACATCGCCGGGCGCCCGCGGTGGTCGGCGAGCTGGGTGCCGCGCTCGCCCCGCCGCGCCATGGCGCGCAGCGAGGCGGGGAGGTCGGCGGGGTTCACTGCGGCCTTGTGGCTGAGGGGCTCCCCGGCGACGTACGCCGCCGCGACGGTGTCCAGTTCGGCCAGGGCGGCCGTGCGGGCCTGGTCCTCGGTCTGCCTGCCGACGAGGACATGCACCAGGACGCCGACGACGGTGGCGAGGACACAGCACATGACGATGACGAAGACCGCGAACTTCCAGTAGAGCGTCGCCGTCCAGGCGGGCAGGCGCAGCCGCGCACGGGGCCGGCCGGCGCTCATGACGTCCGCTTCGGGGCAGGGGTGGCGGGGTCCGCCTGGTCGAACTCCATGGCGCGCAGTGCCATGGTCCGGGTCCGGGCGTCCCACGCGTAGACGGTGCGGGTGGCGTACCCGGGGGTGCCGGTGGGCTCCCGCAGGATCAGATCACCGTTCGCGATCTCCACCGAGAGCGGCGTCGCGCCGGCGTCCATGATCCGGGTCACCACCCCGTGGTCGAGCGTGAAGACCCACAGCGCCAGGGAGTCGTCCGAGGACTCGATGCCCACGATCAGTTCGGCCTTTCCGTCGCCGGTCAGATCCTGGTACTGCGGTTTCCGCACCGGACAGTGCGCCGGTTCGTCGGCGCAGGCATCGATCTTCCTCGTGGTCGCGGCGTCGAACTGCGGCCCACCGCCGAGGGCGGAACCCGCGCGCACCTGCTTCCTGACGACGGTGAGCAGCGGCGCCTTACGGATGTCCCCGGACGGCACCCGGGGCACGCCGGGCACGGCGGCGGGCAGGTTCTCCCCGGTGCCCGGCTCGGGTTGCGGCGCGGGCTTGCGATCCGGCCACAGCCGCACCGGGGCGGACGCGGCCATGGTGTGACCGGCGCTCAGCGGCTCCCCGGTCCCCTTGCAGCCACCCAACAGCGCCACGATGCCCGTCGCCGCGAGCGCGAACGACGTCATGCGTACCGGCCCCGGGGAATTCGGGCAACGGAGAAGACGCACATCTCTTCCAGTCATGGTGCGGGCTGAGCCTGCCCGGATCATAATCCTCGCCGCGCGCCACGGAGTAGGGCGATATGCCCGGAATTGCCTGGATGTGCATGATGCCGAGGAAATCCGCGGTATTCGTGGTGCTCAGGTTCCGTTGACGCCCAACTGCGCATAGTCGTAGCCGCCATAGGCTGCGGAAACATGCACATTGGTCAGCCGCGGGCTGCGCCAGGTGACGTCCTTGTCGTAAATGAGCGGCAGGTAGTAGGCATTGTCGGCGACCTTGTGATTGATCTCCTCATAGGTCGCACCGGCCTTGTCCGGGTCGGTTTCGGCGATGGCGCGGTCGAGGAGTCTGTCGATGGCCGGGGAGTCGACCTCGGCGACGTTGGTGTTGCCGTGCGACGGGCGCTGCCGGCTGTCGACGAGCGGGCGCCAGAAGGTCTGTCCGGTCGGGAAGTCGGCGCTCCAGTGCGCGATGACGATGCCGTAGCCCCGCTGCTTCACCACGGACGGCGCCCCTACGATGTCGGGCGCCTGCTTCCAGTCGACCTGGTCGACCTCCGCCTTGATGCCGATCCTGGCCAGCGAGCTCTGCAGCGCTTCGGCGGCGCCGACCTCCGGCGGCCGGTTGTTGCTCACCGCGATCGTGGTCGGGAAACCGTTCGGCCGGCCGCACTTCTTCAGCTCGTCCCTGGCCTTGCTCAGATTCGGCTCGCCACCGTGCTTGAGCACGCGGTACGGGTCGAACGCCGGGTCGGCGCCCTTGATACCGGGCGGGGACAGGTTCGGTGCGAGGTCGCCGCCTGCGACGATGCCGCCGAGTGCGGTCTGCAGATTGCGGCGGTCGGCGGCGTACACCACCGCCCGGCGGCAGTTGACGTTGTCCATCGGTTCGACGGTCTGCGGAAAGGCCGCGTAGTGGACGGCGCCGGACTGTGGGCTGTCCAGGTACCTGTTGCGGTCGCTGTCGGACAACACCCTGGCGCGGGCGAGCGGGCCCAGCTCGGTGGGGGTCAGCGCCAGGTCGTAGTCGCCCTTGATCAGCTCGGCATCGACGACGTTCGCATTGTCGGTGATCTTGACTGTGATCCGGTCCGGGAGCGCATGACGGATCGGGTCGGACGACTGCTTCCAGTGGGAATTGCGCACCAGCTCCAGCGACTTTCCCGGGGAATACGACTGGAACTTGTACGGGCCGCTGGAGTACGGGCGGTTACGGTATGCGGTCTTGGTGTCCCGGCTCTTCTTCACGGGCGAGGCGGCCGGCATGGCCAGCATCTGCTCGAAGTCGCCGTTGGGCTTGGGAAGTTTGAAGACGATGGTCCGGGCATCGGGGGTCGTGATGGCCGGCAGACCCCGTTCCGAGGTGTCCTTGTACGGGCCCCGGTAAGTTCCGATCGGGTCGAGCGTGTCCTTGAGGTGGGTCGGCCCCCCGGAGATGACATCCGTGGCCCAGAGCCGCTCGATGCCGTACTTGATGTCCTGGGAGGTGACGGGCGAACCGTCCTCCCAGGTGGCGCCCTTGCGCAGGGTGTAGCGGTAGGTCCGGCCGTCGCCGGTGACCTTGGCGCGGCTCGTGGCCAGGTCCGGGGTGAGGGTGGCGCTCTTCGACTTCGGGTCGTAGGTGACCAGTTGGCGTGTGTAGTAGCGGGCGAAGTTCGCCACATAGCCGTAGTAGCTGCCCTGCGGGTCCCAGGAGTCGGCATCACTGGAGCTGATGAACTTCAGTGTGTTGCCCGTGGCACTGCCCGGATTGAGGATGTGGTCGACGGCGGCGTTGTATGTGGGCGCGGTGACACCGCCCTTGGCGTTCCCGTCGGCTTTGTCTCCGTCGGAACCCTTCAGCAGCACGACGAAGGTGGAGGCGCCCCCGATCACAGCCGCCGCCAACACCAGGGCAAGGGTTTTGTTCCGGGTGGACGCGGCGGTTTCGGCGGGGCGCCCCGGTCCGGTGGTGCCCGGAGCTTGTGGCGTCGTGTGGTGTCGGGGCTCGGCGGCCGGCTCCGGCGACCGGGAGGCGGGCTCGGCCTCGGGGGCGGGGGGAGACGCAGGCTCGGGCGCGGGGTCAGCCGCTACGTCGGACTCGGGGACGTGCGCGGGAACGGCCTCCGGAACGGCCTCAGGAACGGCCTCGGCCCCGGCAACGGAAAGGGGCTCGGGAGACGGCTGCGGCTCCGACGGCGGCTGCGGGCGGTGGGCCGGGTGGTTCCGGTTCCGGGCCAGGGCGATCAGCCCGCCCGTGTTGCGGTTGCGCTGCTGGGGCAGCGGCCTGGCCTTGGCCGCCAGGGCTGTGTAGAGGTGCCGGTACAGCGTCTGCATGTCCAGCAAAGGCGGGGCGCCGTCGATGCCCTCGGTCAGTGCGGTGATCAATTCGCCGGTGAACGCGGTGAATTCCTCGCCGGGCGGGGACAGCGCCTTCCGGGTCTCCGCGGAGGCCGCCAACAGGGACGTGCCGTCGATGAGTGCGTGGTCGGCCACCTGGGAGCCGCCGCTCATCCCGCCCAGCAGGGCCCGTCCGCTGTAGCAGCAGTCCAGAATCACCACCTTGTTGCGGGCCCCGATCCGCGGGTCCAGAATCGCCCGGCGCACCCAGTCGAAGGGCAGCGCGCTGTACAGCCGCTCCTGATCCGAGCCGGGCAGCGCCAGATACAGCTCGTCACTCAGCGGGTCGACGAGTCCGTGCCCGGCGTAGTAGACGACCAGGGTGTCGGTGGCGCGCAGGGCGACGCCGCTGAGGGTGTCGAGCACGTCCTGCGCGCTCGCCGGCTGGGACAGTGCCACGCAGTGCGACGGCGGCAGCCCCCAGAGGTCCGGGTCGGTGAACGCCCGGGTGAGCCCGGCGAGATTGCGCTCGACGGCGGGTAGCGACGCCAGGTTCTCGTAGTCATGGACGCCGATGAGCAGGGCCTGTGAGGCAGCGGGGTCGGGGAGCGTCGTCACGGTGACTGCCGGCCCGTTCCGTCTCCCGCTCCGGGGCCGGCTCCGCGGGCTGCGTCCGCCGGCCGGCGGGACCGGGACGCCGGGAACCGGTCGTCGCTCGCCCCGTGGGCACCCCCGTCGTCGACGATGTCGACCTGCACCCTCGCGTACCTCTCTCCCGGGCCGGTGCCCGCTGTGCGAACCCTTCCAGCATGCCGATCCTAGCCGCCCGTGGCGGCGGCTGCCGGGCAGTCACGATTGCTCCGGGGACCCGGCGGGAGAGGGTTGGCTCCCACGCGGCGGCGCCCGGCGCGGCAGGCCCGGCCGGTCCGTGCGGACGTGGCCGAGCCTGCCGGCCGGGGCGCGGGCGGGCCGGGTCATGCCATGGCTACGGGGCCATCTCGTACGCCCCGGACAGGTCCTCCACACGCTGCCAGACGCGCGTCGAGCGGGCCTCGTCGACGACCGGGCGGCGGACCGCGCCCAGCGCCCAGCTCTGCTGTTCCGCGGTGGCGGAATCCTTGCCGTGCAGCTCGACGGCGTGCGCGGAGAAGTCCCGGACAAGGACGGCGAACAGCTCGTCGAGGACATCCTCGTCGAGGCCGGTGAGCTGCGCCTGCTCCAGGATCAGCTGGCCGTGCACCACCAGCGCGAACAGCTGGCCGATGGCGAGCAGCAGGTCGAGGTCGCGGCTCTGTGCCTCGTCCGGGGCGGCGGTGGTGACGAACTCGCAGAGGGCGTCGGCCTGTTCGCGGAAGCGGGCGACGTTCGGGACCGCCGCGAAGGCGTCGTAGGCGGTGCGCCAGTCGTGGAAGCGTACGCCGCCCAGGCCGCGGGCCGGTCCCTGCCGGAAGAGGAAGGCGTCGTCGGCCGCGTCGAGGCGGGTCGGCACGGGCTCGTACTCGGCCGGGTTCAGCAGGTGGTTGCCCATGAACTTGAGGATCAGGGCGAGGTTGACGTGGACCGTGCCCTCCAGCTTCGGCAGGCCGCGGATCTCGGTGGCGGCCTGGGCGAAGTAGGTGTCCTTCTCGAAGCCCTTGGCCGCGATGACATCCCACATCAGGTCGATGACCTTCTCGCCCTCGGTGGTCACCTTCATCTTCGTCATCGGGTTGAAGAGGAGGTAGCGGCGGTCGTCGGGGCCCGCGGACCGGAAGTAGTCGACGGCGCGGTCACTGAAGAGCTTCATGCCGACGAGGCGGACGTAGGCGTCGGTCAGCTCGCGGCGGACGTGCGGGAAGGCGGTGACGGGGCGGCCGTAGAGGATGCGGTTCTGCGCGTGGGTGACGGCCTCGTACATCGCGTGCTCGCAGATGCCGATGGCGCCGGTGCAGAGGTTGAACTTGCCGACGTTGACGGTGTTGAGGGCGGCGTCGAAGGCGGCGCGGCCGGTGTGCAGGATGTCGCCCTCGCCGACCGGGTAGTCCTCGAGGCGGAATTCGCTGACGTATTTCGAGGAGTCGACGACGTTCTTCACGAGGTGGTAGGCCGGGTGACGGCTGTCGGCGGCGAAGAAGACATAGCCGTCGGGGCCCTCTATGTCGGTGCGGCGGCCGAAGACGGAGACGAGTCCGGCGGCGTTGCCGTTGCCGATGTAGTACTTGGAGCCGGTGGCGCGGAAGCCGCCGTCGCCGTCCGGCTCCAGCAGCATGTCGGTGGAGTAGATGTCGGCGCCGTGCGCCTTCTCGGAGAGGCCGAAGGCGAACACCTCACCCTGGGCGAGGAGTTCGGCGGCGCGGCTGCGGACGGCGGCGTTGTCGCTCTGCCAGACCGGGCCGAGGCCGAGGATGGTGACCTGCCAGGCGTACCAGTAGTCGAGCCCGTAGAAGCCGAAGATCTCGTTGAGGGCGGCTATCCGGGCGGTGTCCCAGCGCTTGTCCTGGTTCCCGTCGGCGGCGGAGGCCGGGGTGAGGAAGGTGGCGAACAGCCCTTCCTTGCTGGAGAAATCGAGGAACTCCGACAGCCAGGCGCGCGAGCGGTAGTCCTCGATCAGCCGGCGCTTGCCGCGCTCCTCGAACCAGGCGACGGTGGCGCGCAGCAGCCGGCGGGTCTCGGGGTCGAAGTGCGCCGGGTCGTAGGTGCGGGGGTTGAACAGCAGCGGGTCGGCCATGGGTGGTCGCCTTTCCGGCTCGGGGTTGCGGATCACGGATTGCTGATGCGGACAGCTGATGACGGACGGGAAGCTCGTGCCGGCCCGAACGCGAGTGCTGGACAGGCGTGTTGCCCGCCCGGCGGTCCGTTCAGTGCTCGGGGCGGAGTCGGTGGAGGGTGGCGAGTACGTCGTCGAGCCAGGCGAGCGTCATCCGCTCGTAGGAGATGCCGCCGCGCAGCACGACGTGCTGGAGTTCCCGGCCCGCGTCCGGTGTGGCGGGGGCCTCGGGGCCGGTGAAGTCACGCCGCTCGCCCGCCAGATAGTGCGCGAGGCGGTCGGTGTGGATCTGGTGGTGCCGCTCGACCTCACGGATCAGCGCGGCGGGATCGTCGAAGGCCGCACCGCGGATCTTCACGGCGAGGTCGTGCCGGACGCTCTCGGGTTCGATCGGCTCGTGCAGCCACTCGGCGAGCGCGGCCCGGCCGAGAGCGGCGACGGAGTACTCCTTCTTGTCCGGCCTGGCCTGCTGCGGCACCTCGCGGACATCGACCCAGCCGTCGCTCTCCATGCGCTTGAGCACGCGGTAGATCTGCTGGTGGGTGGCGGTCCAGAAGTATCCGATGGACCGCTCGAAACGCCGGGCCAGCTCATAGCCGGAGCCCGGCTTCTCCAGCAGAGAGACAAGGATCGCGTGTTCGAGCGCCATACCCCGATCCTTCTATGCAACGAGTTGCATAAACAAGAGGCCCCGCCCGGGTGAGACACGGCTCACCCGGGCGGGGCGGGGGCCTGCTCCCCCACGGCTCCGTCGGCCAGCTCGCGTGCGATGTCGAGGTGGCCCACGTGCCGGGCGTACTCCTGGAGCAGATGGAAGAGGATCCAGATCAAGGTGGGGCGGTCCTCGTCGGCCGGGACCTTGCCGCCGAGGGTGGCCGCCCGGTCCTCCAGGCGGGCCGCGGCGACGATGGTGCGGGAGCGTGCGCACTGCTCCTGGAAGAACTCCTCGACATCCTCGAAGCTCTCTCCGGGGTCGACGTGCCACACCCGGGAATCCGCTGTGAAGTCGGCCCACGGCTCCTCGACGCTTTCGCCGTTGAACCCCCATTGCAGCCACCGCAATTCCACACAGGCCAGGTGCTTGAACAATCCCAGCGGGGACCATCCGGAAGGCAGCCGGCTGTTTCGCAGCTCCTCGTCCGACATTCCCGCCAGCTTGCGCGGCACGGCCTCCCGGTAGAAATCGAGGTAGCCGGTCAGCAGGTCGTAAGGGCTGGTCAGGGTCACCGGAGGCGCTGCGGAAGGCTCGATCTTGTGGACCATGGTGAGGACCTTAAGGAGGAGGGGGTGAGCTGTCCAGGGGATCGGCCGGTGGATTCGCACGCGGAAAAGGGCCCGTCGGCGGATAGCGCCGACGGGCCCAGGGACGTGTGCTCAGCAGTTCCCGCGGAGGACGTGGATGCCGGAAACCAGCGTGCCCTCAATGCTGAAGCAGTGGTTCTTGTCCGCTTCGTTGATGTAGAGCGGCTGTGAGCCTCCCGACCAGTACACGGTCACCGTGGCGCCGGTCGCTTCCGCGGGGAAATACCCCTTCCAGTTGGTGCCGATCGGCCGGTCGTGCTGGCAGTAGTTCTTGCTCTCTATGCCCTGCGGGCCCTTCCACTCGTAGCAGGTGTCGATGAGCGAACCCGCCTTGTGGTCGAACGCGATGTAGTTGTCCGGGGCGGCATGGGCGGCCGGTGCCGTCATGACCGCGCCGGCCAGGGCGATGCCCAGGGTGGCGGCGCCGCAGACCAGGGAGCGCTTCTTGCTTCGCACGCCGGAATTCCCCTCTCGCTGCACTTCTGCGGACATGCCTCAGCACTCCTTCTCGGTGATCTTCGGGTCGAAGGTGTAGCCGCTGAGGTCATAGCAATGGCCCCGGCTCAGGTCGGTGATCTGCGGCGATATGTTTTTGCCGCCGATCTGCGCGGCCACCGACACCTCGACCTTGACGCCCTGGGCGTCATCGGGGATTTCCACCCGCCAGTCGGTGCCCTTGGGCTTCGCGTAATCGCAGGTGTCCGGAGTGGTCGAGGACTTCCAGTGGTAGCAGGTGTCGACGAGATACCAGCCGTTGTTGGTGAATCCGATGTACTTGCCCGATCCCGCGGCCGCGGCGGACGGAGCCGTCATCGCTCCACCGGCCAGCACGAGCCCGAGGGCGGCGGCCCCGTAGGCCACCGACTTCTTGATGTTCCGCACAGGATGATCCTTCGTGAGTTTTTCGCGCGTGGAGCGGTGGCTCAGCGCCCGTTCATGAGCGTGGCGCCGCACGCGACCACATCGGTGTCCGCACGTGCCGTGGTGTTGAGCGGGATTTCGGTGCGCAGCCCGGAGATCTTCGCACCGCCGAACTCGCCGCCCTGGATGGTCACATCGGAGACGCGCTGTTCCATGTCATGGCCCATCTTCAGCATCCCCTTCTGCCCAGGCTTGATGGTGATCCGGATGTCACCGCTCTTCGCCTCGGTGTTGGTCTGGCTGTACTGCGCGGAGGCACCCACGCCCAGCTTGTCCTTGACCAGGGTGATGTCGACGCTGGCGCCGACATTCCAGCCCCAGCTGAAGGTGCGGGTTCCGCTGAGCGTCTGGTTTATCTCCGCGGCGCCGGCACTGCAGTTCTGAATGGGACCGACGCCCATACCGGCGTTGTCCACGTCGTACCACTTGGTCACCTGCTTGGATTCCAGCGTGGTCGACGCGCATGACACGCTGCTGTCATTGCACTGTGCCAGTGCGCGCTTGACCTCTTCCGCGGAATTCACCTGGTAGCCGTTGTCATAGGTGACGGAAGGACTGCCTTCCTCCACCCACTTGTCGGAGTGGCCATTGACGTCGGGGAGGCTGGATCCCTGTGCGGCGGAGGCCGTGGGCACCGTCAGGGCGAGTGCGGCGGTGACGGCACCGAGGACGAGCGTTATACGGGAGGTGGATGTGGAAATCAACGTTCCTCACTCTGTTCCGGAGAGATTGCGGTGCGCAGGAAGGCGGGTCGGCGGCGCTCCTGCCATAACTGCGTGGTTCAGCAGCCGACTTCCTGGAGCTTCGGCCGGTCGACGAGTCCGGTGATCTCGAAGCAGTGATTTCTGTTGGTGTCGGTCACCGCGGCGGTGTCCACCGTGGCGTAATCGACGATGCTGGTACTGAGATCGATCTTTGCGCCGGTCGCTTCGGCGGGGAAATACGCCTTCCAGGTGTCGTTCACCGGCCGGACGTTGTGGCAGTAGTTCCGGCCCTCGGCATCACGCCACTTGTAGCAGGTGTTGGCGAGAACGCCGGCGTGATTGGTGATCTGGATGTAGTTGTCGGATCCCGCGTAAGCGGCGGGCGCGGAGAGAACGGTGGAGAAGCACGCGGCGCCCACCGCGAGCAGACCGAATACAGCCCGATGGTTGACCTTCACGGTTGTTACTCCCTCTTGCATGTCCGATGACATCGGAAGAATGTGACGTCCAGGAGAACGTGACGCCGTGAGTTCTGAGTAAGTCATGCACGGGCGGCCGAATCAATTGATTCCGGCTAAGTCTTCGGTACCCGGAGAACACCGCTCTGGGCAACCACGAGAAGCGCCGCAGCACCACTCCGACCACGGTTTCGGAGCGCGGCTGACCACGATTTCCGGTAGCCGCGGACCACGGGAAACGGGTACGGCCACAGACATACCGAAAGCCCCTCACCGGTAGGCGGGTGAGAGGCTTTCGGGGTCGGGCGGGACAGCGGCACCCCCGGTCGGGGAACGCGCCGGTCTCAGGACTCGGTCGCCTCGCTCCCCCGGCGGAGCCCGGCCGCCTCGGCCATCGCCGCCGCCAGATGCGGGCGTCCGGAGATCCCGAGCTTGCGGTAGGCGCCGGTGAGGTGGGTTTCCACGGTCCGCAGTGAGACGACGAGCAGTTCGGCGATCTGCTTGTTGCTGTGGCCCTGGGCGGCCAAGGTGCAGACGCGTGCCTCGCCTGCCGTCAGCCCCCGTATCCCCTGGTTTCCGGGCCGGGCGCGCCCGCCGGCCAGGTGCAGCCCCTCCTCCAGGCGCGCGACGAGCACCGTGGCACCGCAGCCGACGGCCAGCTCCAGGCCCTCGCGCAGGGTCCGGCGGGCGCCGCGCTTGTCGTCGCGGCGCAGCAGCGCGATCCCGAAGTCGTGGCAGGTGAGGGCGAGTTCGCGCCGTGCGGGGGTGGGCCGGAGCACGGTCACGGCCTCGGCCAGCAGGTCGAGGCCGCGGGAGCCCTCCGCAGTGCTCCCCGCCGCCCGCAGCGCCACCCCGACGGCCCGTGGGAGCCCGGAGCGCCGGGCCAGTTCCAGCTCCTGCTCGACCAGGGCACGGGCCGACGCGGCGTCCCCCAGGGCGAGATGGACGGCGGCCGCGCGCGAGCGCCACGGGGACATCGCCGGGCTGACCGTTCCCAGGGCCTCGCAGTGGTGACCGCACTCGCGGAGCAATGAGAGCCCCGATCGCAGCTCGCCCTGGGCGATCCGCAGGGCGGCCAGGCTCATCAGGAACCGGGGCCGTTCCCACGCCAGTTCCGTCTGCCCTGCCAGCGCGTGGGTGACCGCGATCCGCTCGGCGGCCTCGACCCGGCCCCGGGCGAGCAGGGCGTCGATCCTGATCGCGTCCGCGGTCAGCGCGTAGGGCCGCCGGCCGGCCGGGGACGCGTGGTCCGCGGCTTCCCGGGTCGCGCCGAGCGCCTCGGTGACGTTCCCTCGGCGCAGCGCCAGCACCGCCCGGTAGACCGTCAGGGAGGAGATCAGCAGGTCCATGCCCCGCCCGGCGATCTGCTGGGTCAGCCGGCGGTTGAGCCGTTCGGCCGCATCGAGATCGTCGAGGTACAGCAGCGTCTGGGCGACGAAGTAGTGCAGCGGGAACAGGTCGTGGGAGAACGCCGGCAGGTTGACCGACGCCCGCTCGATGAGGGCGGTGACGTACGGGGCGGGCAGCGCGGCCCGCAGGGCGTGGAAGGCGCGGATGGCGAGGAGTTGGCGCTCCCCCGCGGTGCGGTCGGGCAGGTCGTCGTCGTCCGCGCCGGGGGGCGGCGCCGGACCGGTGACCGACGGCCGCTCGAACTCCATCCATGCACGCAGGGCGTTCATCCGCAGCGTCAGCTCGCGGTCGGCGGCGCAGGGGTTCGCCGTGGGCCGTTCGCCTAATGCCGCGATCTTCCGGTCCACGCTCGACAGGTCCGTACGGGGCCCCTGCGACAGGAGCAGGGAGTAGACCAGCACGCCCAGGGCGTCGCTGCGGGCCGCCTCCTCGGTGAGCCCTTCGAGCGCGCCGGTGACGCAGGAGATGGCCAGCGCGGCATCGTAATGGCTGGCCGCGGTGCCCAGTTCCAGCAGCACCCGGGCGCGTTCGGGCTCGTCGAGCGGCTGGTGCAGCGCGGACCGCAGATAGGTCACCGCGGTCTCCGGCGCGCCGCGGCGCAGCGCCTCGGTGGCCGCCCGGCGCAGCGCCGGCAGGACCCAGGAGCCGTGGACCGGCCCGGCCGCCAGCAGATGGGCCGCGACTTCCTCGTCCGGGCGCCCGCTCAGAGAGGACACCTGGGCCGCCCGCGCATGGCCGGCCCCCCGTTCCTCGGGCGTCAGCGTGGCCAGCACGGTGTCGCGGACGACGGGGTGGGTGAAGCGGGGGTCGCCGTCCGCCCGCAGCAGGCCGAGCGACCGCAGCTCCTCGGCCGCGGACTGCACGACGGCCCGCCCGGTTCCGCAGTACGCGGCGAGCAGCTCCGGTGGTTTGCGGTCGCCGAGGAAGGCCAGTGCCCGGGTCAGCGCCACGACCTCGTCGGACGCGTGGCACAGCCGGTGCGAGATCTCCCCGCCGAGCGTGGAGAGGGTGACCGTCGGGATCCGGTCCCGGAATTCCGTGGTCGGCTTCACACCGCTGCGCTGGGCCTGGTGCAGCAGGGCACGGACGAACAGCGGGTGTCCGCCGGTGGCGGCGTGGCAGGCGGCGCAGAAGGCCGCGTCGGGCTCGTCCGCGCCCCAGAGGGTCCGCACCAGCTGTCCCACGCCGCCCTCGTCGAGCGGTTCCACGACGATGGTGTGGCAGTTCGCGGGCCGGACCAGCTCGGCGAAGAGCGGATCGAGCCGCCGGCCCTCGGCGCTGCGGGTGGTCACGGCGATCAGCACGGGGTGGCTGTCCGCCCGCCCGACGAAATGGACCAGCCAGCGCAGGGACGGCTGGTCGATCCACTGCAGCGCGTCCACGGCCAGGAGCAGCGGCTGCCGGTCGGACAGCCGGGCGACCAGGGCGTCCAGCTCCCGCAGCGTCGCGGCCGTCACATCGGCGGCCTCCGGCGGCGGTTCCGTGACAGCGGCGTCGTCCAGGGCCCGCAGCGTGGCCGCCGCGGACCCTTCGAGGAGGCGTGCCCGGTCGGTCCCGGAGGCAGCCGCCAGCAGTGGCTTGAACAGCTGCCGTACGGCACCGAAGGCGAAATCGCGCTCCAGGGGATGGCAGCGGGCCCGTAGTACTCGGAACTGCCCGTTGCGCTCCCACCAGGTGCTCAGCAGGGCCGATTTGCCGATACCGGCCGACCCTTCGAGCTGCACGACGCGCGGACGGCCGGAGAGTACGTCGGCGGCCACGGCATCCATGGCGGCGAGTTCGCGTTCACGCCCCACCAGGGGCCAGTCGTCGCCACAGGCATCGCGGGAATGTGCGAACGTCACCAGTTGCTCAACTCTCATCGCTCTCTACTGGCTTTCGAGACGTTCCGACACGCACCGCGGTTGCCTGGGCCGGGCGCCCAGATGTCGCCCACGGCCCGCGGCCGCACGGGCCGCCACCGTGCGACAGGCCGGTGCGACAGGTGTGCGTACCGGCGGTTACCCGCATGTCCCGGCGACGGATGCAACGATGGCGCAACCTTGCGGGGCGTTGACTGGACCGTCGCCGCCGTGGCGACGGCTCGTGGGGCGTGACCCGGCGGGGCCCGGACGGCCCGTCCAGCGTCCCGCGGAACGGCATCCGGCATCCGTTTCCGCCGACCGGAAGCGGAAGGATCAGAAAAGGAAGCACCACATGTACCCACTGGGGACCACGAACCCTCCGGTCGGCCGCAGTGCACGGAAGCCGGGCCGTCTCTGATGGGCGGCGGCGACGGATGGGAGCCGGCCGCTCCGGGCACCGCGGGCCCGGAGGGCGTCGCGCGCATCGCGCTCACCGCGGCGGCGACCGAACTGCTGCGGCTGCTGCGGGAGCAGCACGGCCCGCTGATGTTCCACCAGTCCGGCGGCTGCTGCGACGGCAGCGCCCCCATGTGCTACCCGGCCGGGGAGTTCCGTACGGGATCGTCGGATGCGCTGCTGGCCCGGCTGGACGTGGAGGGCGTACGGGAGCCGGTGGACTTCTGGATGTCGGCGGACCAGTTCGCCCGCTGGCAGCACACCCATCTGACGGTGGACGTCGTACCGGGGCGGGGCAGCGGGTTCTCGCTGGAGGCGCCGGAGGGGGTGCGCTTTCTGATCCGCTCGCGGCTGCTCACCGAGGAGGAACGCGCGGCTCTCGGCGGCTGAACCGGCACGAGCGGGCGGCCGGAGAGCCGGGGCCGGGCGGACGCCGGCGCGACACGTGGTGAGGCCCCACGCACGGGGGAGAGCGTGGGGCCTCACTTGTAGAAACGGGTGGACGGCGCTTCAGGTTCCACATCGGCGGGAATTCCCCGAGAAATTCTTCCGCGGCCTCACGACTCGCCCTGGACCAGCCGTTCCAGCATCTCCTGGAAGTCCGCGTCCGCCACCACCCGCAGCCCGTCACCGTCCGGTTCGCTCAGCGGCGTCATCACGCCCCGGCGCCACCAGAACACCCTGGGGCTGATGGCGCCCGCCGCGTCCTCGTGACCGGCCGCCGCGAACTGCGCCATGGCCTGCAGCGCCGGGATGACCTGGGCGTCATGGATACGGTGGAACGCCAGTTGGTGCCGGAAGGGCAGGGCGACGAGCGCACCGTCCGGGGTGAGTTCGGTGCCCACCAGCCGCTGCACCAGCTCGTCCAGGACCAGCACCCGGCTCGCGGTGAAGAACGAGTCGCCGAGCAGCACCTCGAACGCCGAACCGTCGCCGCGCCGTACGGTCTCATGCCCCTCGACCGGCAGCGACCGCAGATTGTTCATCGCCCGGATCCGCAGCTCGGCCACGTCCCCGAGATCCGTCAGGGAGTCCTCGCTGAGCATCTGCACCGCCTCGGGCAGATCGAGAGCGAGCACCTCCCGCAGCCCCGGCGCCGGCGCCCGGCCGTAGCGGAAGGAGTCCGAGGCGGGCAGCGTCTCCTGGGCCACCACCCGGGGGTAGAGACAGGCCCGGATCTCGTCCTCGCTGAGGGTCTCCAGCGGCTGCGGGCCGTCCATCGTACGGAGCACCTTGCCGACGTGATCCCGGATCAGCACCGGCCAGCTGCGCTCCCCGCGCCGGTCGCGGTGGCACACCGCGGCGAGGTTGCCGAGGCCGAACTGCCGGCCGGCGGAGTCGGTGACCACGCCCGCATACGCGGTGACTTCGAGCCCCTGCTCCGCGAAGGCCTGCCGGACCTGCGATCTGAAGACACCGCCCTCCCGCTCGGAAAAGAAGCTGAACTCCCCGTCACGTACCAGATCGCGGGAATCCCGCTTCGGTCCTCGGCGGAACAGGCCCATCTCTTCCTCCCGGCAGCGGCCACGCACAACGGCCATGAATGGGCCGATCGTAACGGGTGCGTCCCCGTCCCCGTCGCCCTGCTCGTCACCACTCACGGAGGCGGCCGGCGGAGGGAAACGGGGCGACGGGGACGGGGCGAGGGCCGGATGAGGGAGTGGAACGAGAGGGGGCGAGAGGTTGGCGGAAGACCGCCGTTACCCGCCGATGGTGACGTCGATGCAGGCGTAGAAGGCATTCGCGGTGTCGGCGACGTTCCAGACCGCGAGGATCTTCTGTTTGCCGGTGAGGTCGCCGAAGTTGACGGTGTGGGAGACCGTCTCCGGCGGCCGGGCACCTCCGTCGTTGAACTCGGCGACCTTCTTGCCGCCGACGAAGTACTGCCAGGTGCTGGTCGAATGGCGGGCGGTCAGCCGCCAGTTGAAGGTCTGGGAGCTGCCGATCGGGGTGGCCTTCCAGCCCTTGCCGTCGTCGTCGAGCTCCGCGAACTGGCTGTTGCCGCCGCTGCAGCTGGTCAGCCCCTTGGGGCCCTCGACGCTCTGCGGCTCCCACTTGATCGCACCGCACTCGACGGTGCCCGCGGCGCACTGCGCCTGCCGGCTGGGCGGGGAGGACACATAGCCGTGCGCGCTCGCCGGGCTGACCGGCAGGGTGACGACGAGCAGCGGAGCGATGGCCGCACCAATGGCGAGGGCCAGCCTTCGATTTTTGTGCATGTCAACCCTTTCGCGAGGGAGGCCGCCACGCGAGAACAGGGGACCGACGCCCGCCGCGGCGCCGTATGTCCGCCCGGAGGCAGCCTCGTTGGGGGGGGTGGATGACGCGAAGGTGCACATCAATTGGTCTAGACTTTATCTACTGACCGCGTACAGTCAAGAGGGCGGGCGCCTCTCGGCGTATTGCCGCTTCCGCTCCCCGCACCGCCCCGACGGTCTCCCCGTTCAGCGAACCGCCCGCCCGACAGGCGCGCTGGAGCCCCGTACGACCAATTGCGGTGCGAGCCGGACCGTGCGCCGCGGGCCGGAATCTCCGGCGGACGGCCGGTGGGTCAGCAGGCGGGCGGCCTCGGCGGCCAGTTCGGTCACCGGCTGACGGACGGTGGTCAGCGCGGGGTCGGCGAGGCCGGCGAGCGGGATGTCGTCGAAGCCGGTGACCGCGACCTCACCCGGAACGTCCGCACCGAGCTGGCGCAGACGCTGCAGGGCACCGGCCGCGATGAGGTCATTGGCGCAGATCAGGGCGTCCGGCCGGGACGGCAGGACGCGGTCGACGGCGGCGCGTCCCCACTCCACCGAGAAGTCGCCGAGTTCGACGCGGCCCACGGCCGTGGGGTCCAGTGCCGCGGCCCCCGCCTCGTACGCCGCGCGCCGCTCGACCGCCGCGGACGCGGTCCCGGCGGCGCCGACGAAGCAGGGCCGGCGGCGGCCGGTGGCGGCCAGATGATCGAGTACGAGGGCCATCCCGGCCGCGTTGTCGACGGCGACGGAGTCGGCGACGCCGGGGCCACAGCCGCGGTCGAGCAGCACCAGCGGCACCCGGGCGGCCGCGGCAGCCACCGCCTCCCGGCTGCGCCGTTCATCGACCGGTATCAGCAGCAGGGCGTCGACCTGCCGCCCGAGAAGCGCGGCGATCCGGGCCGCCTCGGTCTCCGGGTCGTCGTCGCAGTCGGCGAGCAGCACCGCCCGCCCCTGGGCGTGCAGCGCATGCTCCAGCTCCCGGACGAGTGAGGGGAAGAACGGGTTGGTGATCTGTGGCAGGACGAGACCGACGGTCCCGGTGGAGCGGCTGCGCAGCGCGCGGGCCACCTGGTTGGGCCGGTAACCCAGCCGCTCGGCCGCCTCGCGTACCGTACGGGCGGTCTCGACGCCGACCGGGCGGGTGCCCGCCAGCACGCGGGAGACCGTGGCGACGGAGCAGCCGGACGCCAGCGCGACGTCCTTCAGCGTGACTTCGGCCACCGTCTGCCGGCTCCCTTCGCTCGGTCCGCCCGGACTTCCCTCCGGTCTGCCCGGACCGGAGGGAGCATACGCCGCGCTGCGCGCAGGGCAAACGTTGTCCCGTGAGAGGTGGATCTCCCCTGTGCGGTCGCTGTCATACGTCCCGAAAGCGCCCGGTACGACAGAGATTGAACCGTTGACAACCGGCAGGTCCATGCGTCAAGTTTCCGGAGAACGTTTTCCCATGCCGCTCGCTCGTTGCTGACCTCCCGCCGGGCTCGCCATGGGTGACCGCCGGGCGCGTGGTGCGCCGGAGCCCATACGGCCCGCACCCACCACCCCTTCCGCACCACATTTCCGAGCAGCAGAGCAAAGGGGCTCTTCCGTTGGCCAGAAAGATCATCCTCGACTGCGACCCGGGGCATGACGATGCGATCGCCATGCTCCTGGCACATGGCAATCCCGATGTCGAACTGGTCGCCGTGACGACCGTGGTCGGGAACCAGACGCTGGAGAAGGTGACCCGCAACGCCCTGTCCGTGGCGCGGATCGCCGGGATCACCGGTGTGCCCTTCGCCGCCGGCTGCCCGCGTCCGCTGGTGCGTGAAATCGAGACGGCGCCCGACATCCACGGCGAGACCGGACTCGACGGCCCCGAGCTGCCCGAGCCGGACATCGAGCTGGACCACCGGCACGCGGTGGACCTGATCATCGACACCGTGATGTCCCACGAGCCCGGTGAGATCACCATCGTCCCGACCGCGGGCCTGACGAACATAGCGCTGGCGGTGCGCAAGGAGCCGCGGATCGCGGAGCGGGTCCGTGAGGTCGTGCTGATGGGCGGCGGCTACCACGAGGGCAACTGGAGCGCGGTCGCCGAGTTCAACATCATCATCGACCCCGAGGCCGCGCACATCGTCTTCAACGAGCGCTGGCCGGTCACCATGGTCGGCCTCGATCTGACGCACCAGGCGCTGGCGACCCCCGAGGTCGATGCGAAGATCGCCGCGGTCGGCACCCGCCCCGCCCGGTTCGTCGGTGAGCTGCTGGACTTCTTCCGCGAGGCCTACCGCGAGAACCAGGGCTTCCCGTACCCCCCGGTGCACGACCCGTGCGCGGTCGCCTATGTCATCGACCCGGACGTCATGACCGTACGCAAGGCCCCGGTCGACATCGAGCTGCGCGGCGCGCTGACCGTCGGGATGACGGTCACGGACTTCCGGGCGCCCGCGCCGGAGGACTGCACCACCCAGGTCGCCGTCACGCTCGACCACGAGCGGTTCTGGAACCTGGTCGTGGACGCGCTGGAGCGGATCGGCGACATCGCGGCATGAACGCTCCCACCGACAGGAACACCACCGCCGGGACGGACAGCGTCACCGGGACGAACACCGCCACCGACCGGCGCCCCGCCGAGGGGACCGGCGGCGGGTCCGGGGTCCGTACGGGCGTGCTGGTCGCCGCGCTGCTCGCGGCCTGCTTCGCCTTCCAGCTCAACGCCAGCATGCTCAGCCCCGCGCTGAAGAACATCGAGGACACCCTCGGCGCCAGCTCCGCGGAGATCGGCCTCACCCAGACCGCGTTCTTCACCTCGGCGGCACTGTTCTCGCTCTTCCTGCCGCGGCTGGGCGATGTCATCGGGCGCCGCCGGGTGCTGGCCGGGATGCTCGGTCTGATGGTCGCCGGCTGTGTCGTCGCCGCGCTGGCGACCAGCGTGCCGATGCTGTTCGCCGGGCGCGTCATCCAGGGCGTCTGCGGTCCGGTCGTCCCGCTGTGTCTGATCATGCTGCGGGTGGAGGTGCAGGAGCCGAAGCGGTACGGCACCCTGCTGGGCGTGATCACCGCCGTCAACGGCGGTATCGCAGGGGTCGACTCGCTCGCGGGCGGCTACCTGGCCGACCGTCACGGCTTCTCGTCGGTCTTCTGGGCGATGGCGGTCGTCGCCGCCCTCGCCACCGTCCTGGTCGCCACCCTGACCCCGGAGTCGAAGGCGCCCGCCGCGAACCGGATGGACTGGCCCGGCGTCGCACTGCTGGTGCTCTCGGTCGGTTCGCTGCTGACCGCGCTCAACGAGGCGGGCAAGCTGGCCGCCGCCGACTGGCCGCTGATCGCCGTGCTGCTCGTGGTGGCCGCGGCCGCGTTCGCCCTGTTCTGGCGGACCGAGAACCGCAGCGGGCACCCGCTGGTCGCCACCCGGCACCTCAAGCAGCGTGCGACCTGGGCGACCCTGCTGACCACCGTGCTCACCATGACCGGTGTCTTCGCCGTGATGAACGGGCTGATCCCGGCCTTCGCCCAGGACGCCCAGGCCGGTCTGGGGCTGAGCGCCGAGCAGTCCGCGTGGTGGACGCTGTCGCCGTACGCGCTCGCCGGACTGGCCATGGGCCCGCTGGCCGGCCGTCTCGCAGCGACCTTCGGCTACGGCCGCATCCTGCGGTCCGGCCTGGTCGGGTCGGTCGTGACGGTGGCCCTGATGCTGGTCACGATGCACAGCCACTCGCAGCTCCTGCTGCTGGGCACGTCCGTCCTGGTGGGCATCGCCTACGCGGGCGTGGCGAACATCGTCCTCAACGGGCTGGGCATCGTCCTCTCCCCCAGCGAGAACCCGGGCTTCCTGCCCGGTCTGAACGCGGGCGCCTTCAACCTCGGCGCGGGACTGAGCTTCGCGCTCCTGTACGCGGTCAAGACGGCCGCGTCACCGGCGGACCCGTCGTCGGCCGGCGGGTACACGGCCGGTGTGATCGCGGGCCTGGTCATCCTGGCCGCCGCCATCGCCACGTCCTTCCTGATCCCGAAGCCGGTGGCCGCCGAAGCACAGCGCTGACGCCCCGCCGCACACAACGGACCGCCCGCCGACCGGATTTCCCGGGCGGCGGGCGGTCCCGTTGTGGCGGGCGGTCCCGTTTGCGGCGCCCCGTCAAGGGCGTCCGCGCGCGGTATCCGATGCCCCGCCGAGGAGCCGGGCCACGGCCCGGAAGGGCAGCGTGACGACGGTGGCGACGGCACCGCCGATGGACCTGAGAACATCCGCGATCGCTCGCAGCATGGCTGAACCTCCTTGTGGGCTGAATCTCCGTCATGGCCGTTCGGCAGCACACGCCTTGGCCGCCACGGGCCCGGGGCGAGGGGCGGGAGTGCCGGCCGGGCGCCAGGTCACCCGGGGGTCGCCTCGTCCGTCCAGCGCAGGATGGCGCCGAGCCCGCCGGACGGTGCCCGCTCCGGGTCCCGGACCACCACGATGTCGGCGCCGCTGGCAACCGCCGACCGCACCAGTGCGTCATCCGCCCGTGCGGCGGCCGGATGTGTCTCGCCCAGGTACGGCAACTCCGTTCCCCGTACGCCGAGTTGATCGGCTTCGGCGCCCACCCAGACCTGCCGGGCGATGTCCGAGCCGTGCGGGCTGACCAGCAAGGTGGCGATCCGGTGTTCGCGGGCCGCCTCGACCAGAGCGGGGATACCGGCCGCGGCGTGCGGGGCGCTCTTGCCTCCGGGCCCCGCGCCGGTGCGGAAGCGGTCCGCCACCTGCGCGATGTGCTCCCGTTCCTGAACCGCCCTGACCTGGGCGATGTCCCGGTCCACCAGCGCGCTTTCGGCACCGGGCGCCCGCCCGCCGTGTTCGCTCTCGTACGTGAGGGCGCGCAGCGGTTCGGGCAGTTTGTCGTGCACCAGATGGCGTTCACGGGCGTCGCCGATCAGGACGATGGCCTCGGCACCGCACTCCTCGAACGCCGCGCGCACCGCGTCGGCGATCTCTCCCGCGTTGTGCTCCCAGGTGTTCTCCACCTTGGCGCGGAAGTGCCCTTCGGACCAGTCGCCCGAGGCGGTGCGGTGGAGGGGCCAGTCGGCGCCGCTGACCCGGCCGGCGTCCTCGGTGCCGCGGGTACCGAGGACGGAGAAGTCCGCTCCGGCCCGGTCCAGCCGGACCACGAGGCAGAGCGGATCGTCGCCGACGGCCGCCAGGAAGGGGGTGACTCTGGGCACCGGTCCCCAGGCCGCGAACGGGGTCGCCGGGGGACCGGGAAGCGGGGTGTCGAGCACGATCACTCCATGGGCGGCGAACAGCACCCGCCCGGAGTGCTCGCCCGGTTCGCCTTCGCGCCGGGTGAGCAGCGCTTCGTGCACCGCACCGCAGGTGGCCTCGTCCGCGCCGAGCGCGAACAACTGCGCCGTGGTGGCACTCGCCGTCAACTCTTGCTGTTTCGCGGCGTCCTCGGTGCGGTGCGAGATATCGGCATAGACGGATGCCCAGGGGCCTGGCCGGTCGATGACCGGTTGCAGGAGCGAGAGTCGCATGGCGCTGCCTCCTTGGCTTCCTACGATTCCGTGGATTCTCCCGTTGTGCGGTGGCCGTCATCGGTATGCGGTGGGACTGCTTAAGTGGGCTGCCTTACGAATTCCCGTTCCCGAAAGGCGTATGCATCCAGGGCATATGCATCTGCTGTCACGTTCCGTGCCGGTCCGCGCGATTTCCGTAGGCACGGTTGAAACGGCGCCGCCGGGTTGTTAGGGCTGGGGGACCAGGGAAACTGGGAGTAACGCGACGGGTCCGTATGACTCGTGGAGCGGGAGGCACCCATGGTCATGGAACACGGCACGGACAAGACCGGTCCCGCCCGGGACGACATGATGAAGAAGCAACTACGGGGGCAGATGACGGCGGAGCGCTCGCTGCGCACGGACGAGGAGCATGAACTCCAGCCGGCCGGCGAGGACCAGCCGGTGGCGGCCTGGTCCCCCGAGAGCGAGTTCCGGGGCGGTACGCCGCGCGGGATGACCGAGCAGGACGTCGGGCTGCGCTCCGAACTCGCCCAGCACCTCGGGCGGAGCCTGTACCCGGCCGACAAGAGCGCGATCATCGAGACCCTGCGGCGCAACAACGCACCGGACCGGCTGGTCACCATGGCCGAGCGGCTGCCCGCGCACGAGCGGTTCGGCAATGTGCAGAGCATCGCCGAGGCCGTCGGGCTCGCGACGGAGCACCGGCGCGCCTGAGGCCGGCGCAGGTCCGCTCGTCCTGGCGCTGCCGGGAGCCACCAGGAGGCGGACAATTGGCTGTAGACGCACCTGCCGCACCCCGCGGCCGGGCGAAACGACGGGAAGAGGGAGGGCGGTCATGTCCGACGACGCGATGGGCGACGAGGTCTACCAGCCGCCCAGATCCGATCCCCAGGACAACCCCAACGACCTCGACATGGAGGACGCCCTCGACGAGCCGGACCTCGACGCGACGCTGGACACCGGCTATTCGCCGCCCGAGCGGCCCTTCGTGGTGAACCACGAGGGCACCACCGCGCGGGAGCTGCACGACCGTGAATCGCTGGAGCACCGGCTGTCGGTGGAAGTACCGGACGTCTGCGCACCCGACGGCGACGGGATCGGCGATCTGCCGGGCGGCGTCGGGGAACCGACGGACGTCGAATGCGGCGAGGAGCGGGCCGGCCGGCTGGTGGGCTCCGACGAGGGGTTCTGGCGCGGTGGCAGCAATGACATCGCCGCCCGGGACGTCGGAATCGACGGCGGCGCGGCGTCGGCGGAGGAGGCCGCGGTGCATATCACCCGGGACAATGCGGGGGACGGGGAGCGGGAGGTCTAGCCCCTGGGGCGTGCGACTTCCGGCCTTGCGCGTGTGCCTGATATCCGGGTGTCGGGCGTAAGAGGAGTGCACGCATTTTTTTGGGGTGCGGTCGGCCACCGAGCGTGGTCACTTCGATACCGAAAGCGGTGCCGCTGCGGCAGATATGCCGACCGGCCAGGGATAACGCTGAAGCGAAAACCCTGAAGCCGCTTTCGGACCGTATTTTCGAGCCCTTTCCATCGGCGTGTCAGAGGGCGGCCGTGACCAGCCGCCCGGCCCTCGCTCGGCGTGCCGCCGAGCGGCCGCCACCGTCAGAATGAGAGGGGTCATGTGTACCCGGCCGCACACCGGTTAGCCGACAGGGCAACACGGTGTGCCCGCGTCGGCCGTGGGCCCGTGCCGGACCGTGACCGCGGTTCGGCACGGCGCCAGGGCGTGTCCGTACGGTCCCGTCCGGCTCGCGCGGGCACCGTCCTCGACCGCAGGAGTCCACGTGAAGCGACGTCGTCCTCGGATCGTGATCGTCGGAGCCGGTTTCGCCGGCTACGAATGCGCCCGTACGCTCTCCCGGCAGGCCAAGGGGGCCGCCGAGATCGTGCTCATCAACCCCCATGACTACTTTCTGTATGTGCCGCTGCTGCCGGAAGTGGCGGCCGGCATCCTGGAACCCCGCCGGATCTCGGTGTCGCTCACCGGCACCCTGCCGGACGTCCGGCTCGTCCTCGGTGAGGTCCATGACGTGGACCTCGACGCCCGTCGGGTGGACTACACCGACCCCGAGGACCGGGAGGGCTCCCTGTCCTACGACCGGCTGGTGCTGACCGTCGGCAGTGTCAACAAGCTGCTGCCCGTCCCGGGTGTCGCCGAGCACGCCCACGGCTTCCGCGGAATGCCCGAGGCGCTGTACCTCCGCGACCATCTCACCCGTCAGGTCGAGCTGGCCGGTGCGGCCGAGGACCCGGCCGAGCGGGCCGCCAGAACCACCTTCGTGGTGGTGGGCGCCGGCTACACCGGTACCGAAGTCACCGCCCAGGGCGTGCGGTTCACCGACGCGCTGGTCCGGCAGAACAGCGGGCTGCGGGACGGACCACGCCCCCGCTGGCTGCTGCTGGACCTCGCCGACCGGCTGCTGCCCGAACTCGACGAACGGCTGTCGCGCACCGCCGAGCGGGTGCTGCGGTCCCGCGGCGTCGACGTCCGCACCCGCACCTCCGTCAAGGAGGCGACGCCGGACGGAGTGCTGCTCGACGACGGGGAATTCGTCAGCAGCCGCTCGCTGATCTGGTGTGTGGGCGTACGGCCCGATCCGCTGGTCGAGTCGCTCGGGCTGCCCACCGACAAGGGGCGGCTGTGCGTCGACAAGTTCCTGGGGGTGCCCGGCCGGCCGGAGGTGTTCGCCTGTGGTGACGCCGCGGCCGTCCCCGACCTGACCCGGCCCGGTGAGACGACGCCGATGACCGCGCAGCACGCCCAGCGGCAGGGCAAGGTCGCGGCGCGCAATGTGGCGGCGTCCTGCGGGCAGGGCACCCGGCGCGCCTATGAGCACCGTGACCTGGGCTTCATGGTGGACCTGGGCGGTATCCAGGCCGCGGCGAATCCGCTCCACATCCCGCTGTCCGGACCGCTCGCCGGTGTGATCACCCGTGGCTACCACCTCATGGGAATGCCGGGCAACCGCATCCGGGTGGCGGCCGACTGGCTCCTGGACGCGGTGCTGCCGCGCCAGGCCGTCCAGCTGGGCCTGGTCCGCTCCTGGTCGGTGCCGCTGGACACGGAATCCCCCGAAGTGGCCCGGGTGGCGGGCGGCGGTCCGGACCGTACCTGAGCGCGCAGCGCCGGACGGGCGACACGGAGCGCGCCGCGGCCGCCGGATGCGGCAAAGCCCTGCTTGGCTTGCCCGGGAGTGAGCCGTGCGGTTGGGTGCGGGCGGTTGCCCGCACGCCGTCGGCCCGAGGATTCCGGAGGCGGGAGATGGAGTTGCGGCACGGCTGTCCGGCGCCGGAGGACGCGGTGAGCCCGCCGTTCACGGAGCGCGCCGCACCGGGCGGCCCGCGGGCGTTCCCGGCGCTCCGTGTCGTCGCGCCCGGGATCGAGGGTCCCGAGGACGTGGTGGCCGATGGCGAGGGCGGTCTCTTCGCAGGCGCCGCGGACGGCGCGGTCTGGCGGCTGCGCCTCTCGGCCTCGGGCGAGGTGGCGCAGGCAACCCCCGTGGGACACACCGGCGGCAGACCGCTCGGTCTGCAGCCCCTCCCCGGCGGCGACCTGCTGGTGTGCGACGCCCGGCGCGGGCTGCTGCACCTCGACCCGCGCCGCGGGGCCGTACGGGTGCTCGCCGACGAGGTGGCCGGCGCGCCCCTGCGGTTCTGCAGCAATGCCACCGCCGCGGCGGACGGCACCGTCTACTTCACCGTCTCCAGCCGTCGCCACGGCCTCGACACCTGGCTGGGCGACTTCCTGGAGCACACCGGAACCGGTCAGCTGCTGCGGCTACGGCCCGGCGGCAGACCCGAAGTCCTCTTGGAGGGCCTGCAGTTCGCCAATGGCGTGGCCCTGTCCCCGGACGATTCCTACCTGGTCGTGGCGGAGAGCGGGGCTCGCCGCCTCTGCCGCTACTGGCTCACCGGCCCGCGGGCAGGCACCGCCGACACCCTGGCCGACGGTCTGCCCGGGTACCCCGACAACCTCTCGCGCGGTCCGGACGGCGTGTTCTGGGTCGCGCTGGCCCGGCCGCGGTCCGCCGGTGTGGAGCTGCTGCACGAGCTGCCGCGCCCGGTCCGGCGGACGGCCTGGGAGGTCGCGAAGCGGCTGCGGCTCTCCCTGCCGCCGCATCCGACGGCGCGGGTGCTGGCGGTCCGCCCGGACGGCACGACGGCCTGCGATCTGCGCGCCGTACGGTCGCCGTACCGGATGGTCACCAGTGTCTGCCGGACGGGAAAACTCCTGGTCATGGGCAGTGTCGCGGAGCGCGGGATCGCCGTCTGCGCGCTTCCCGGGGCGGACCGCGCGGCCCCCGCGCGCTGATCCGCCGCGCGCAGCGCATCCGCCGTCGTGGACCGCGCGGTGCCGTTACACCACCCGTTCCGCTCCGGCCTCCTCCTCCTCGGGGAGCCGTACGTCGCTGACCGCGATATTGACTTCCACGACCTCGAGACCGGTCATCCGCTCCACCGCGGAAATCACGTTCTCCCGTACCGCCTGCCCCACTTCGGGGATGACCTCGCCGTACTCCACGACGATGTCCAGGTCCACCGCCGCCTGTTTCTCGCCGACTTCGACCTTGACACCGTGCGTGGTGGTGGTGCCGCCTCCGGGTACGCGTTTGCGCAGCGCTCCCACCGACCGTGAGAGGCCGCTGCCCAGGGCGTGAACTCCGGTCACCTCACCGGCGGCCAGGTAGGCGATCTTCGCGACCACACCGTCGGCGATGGTCGTCCGCCCCAGTTGCCCGGTGTTCCGCGACCCGCGCTCTGCGAACTCGGTCATTGCGCATCACCCCAGTGCTCCATCGAGGGGAAGTCTTCGGCCCTCTCTTCACGCTATGGCCGTACGGGTGACGCTGCCTCCCGAGACGGGCCGCGGCGGCCGCGGGGCCGTCGGCCCGTCCCCCACCTCCCACTTTGCCGATGCGGCAAAGAACCTTGTCATTTTCGCCGCCCCGGGCGGAACATCCCGGCACAGGCGGTACGGCACGGAAACGGCGCCACCGGCCTGCCCGAGGCACACCGACCGAGGAGGATCCATGACCCATGACGCCACCGTCCCGGACGCGGAGTACTGGGACGCCCGCTACGCGCAGAGCGACCGGATGTGGAGCGGCCGCCCCAACTCCGCCCTGGTCCGGGAGGCCGGTGACCTCGCCCCGGGCCGGGCCCTGGACCTGGGATGCGGGGAGGGCGCGGACGCGATCTGGCTCGCCGAGCGGGGGTGGCGGGTCACCGCCGTCGACATCTCCGCCGTCGCCCTCGGCCGGGCGGCCGAACACGCGGCGGCGACCGCGGCCGCCGACCGCATCGACTGGCAGCGGCACGACCTCGGCTCCTCGTTCCCGGCCGGCCGCTTCGATCTCGTCACGGCCCAATTCCTGCACTCCCACGACGCCATGCCGCGCGAGGAGATCCTGCAGCGGGCCGCCGCCGCCGTCGCACCCGGCGGGGTGCTGCTCATCGTCGGACACGCGGGCATGCCCGCCTGGGACCCCGAGTCGGACGTACCGCTGCCCACTCCGGACGAAGTCGTCGAGTCCCTCCGCCTGCCGGACGGAGAGTGGGAGCTGCTGCGCTGCGAGGAGCACCCGAGCTTCCGGACCGATCACGACGGGAATCCGGACCCGCGCACCGACAACACGGTGAAGCTCCGCCGCCGGACCGCCTGACTCCTGCGGCTGCGGCACCGGTGAGCGGCACCCACCCGCACGGATTGCGCCAACTCACGTGCGATGAACGACAGTTGAGCGATGCCGTGCACACGGCTCCACGATAGTGTCTGCCACCGATACCGTCCCGGGCCTGCGGGGACCGGGGGTCGCGGGGGCCCGCGGCGGCCAAGGACATCTGTCAAAAGGGTGCCGCTCCCGGTGGCGGATCCGTATCGTCTGCTCGCGCCGGAGCCTTCTCGCCCCCCGGGATCTCCTCATGAGATCACCCCTGGGCGCCCGTGCCGTCGATGGCAGTGCCAGCAGCTAGGGAGCAAGTGGTGACACCCCTGATCGTACCCGTCATGATCACATTCGGGATATTCCTGCTCGGCATGGTGGCCGTGGGTATCTGGACGTATCAGGACACCGTGACCTTCTCCGATTTCGCCCTGGGCGGCCGCCGGCTGAGCGCACCGCTGGCGACGCTGTCCGCGGGCGCCAGTGATATGTCCGGCTGGCTGTTCCTGGGACTTCCCGGCGCCGTGTACGCGGCCGGGATCGGCGCCTCGTGGATCGCCGTCGGGCTGGCCATCGGCACGTATCTCAACTGGCTGCTGGTCGCGCCGCGGCTACGGACGTACACCGAGCTGGCCGGTGACGCCAAGACGCTCTCGGCGTATCTGGAGGAGCGGTTCGAGGACGGCAGCAGAATGCTGCGGCTGGTCTCGGCGACCGTCACCGTCGTCTTCTTCACCGTCTACGTGGCGAGCGGAATGCTGGCCGGGGGCGTGCTGTTCGAGGGGATCTTCGGCGGCGGCTTCGAGTTCGCACTCACCGTCTTCGCCGTGGTCATCGTCGTCTACACCGTTCTGGGCGGCTTCCGCGCGGTGAGTGTGACGCACTCGATCCAGGCGACGGTGATGTTCGGTGCGGCCGTGGCACTGCCGGCGATCGGCATCGCGACGCTGGGCGGCTTCGGGGCGTTCCATGACGTGCTCACCCGCAAGAGCCCGGCCCTGCTGGACATGGGGGCACAGGCCGGTTTCGACGGCAGCCGGTGGACATCGGGCGGGCCGCTCGGCGCGGTGGCGGTCATCTCCCTGCTGGCCTGGGGACTGGGCTACTTCGGCCAGCCCCACATCCTGGTCCGCTTCATGAGCATCCGCAGCACCCGCGAGATTCCCCGGGCCCGCCGGATCGGCGTGAGCTGGGTGGTCGTCTGCCTGGCGGGTGCCTCGCTGGTGGGCCTGGTGGGGATCGCCGCCCTCGACCAGACGCTGGACAATCCGGAGACGGTCTTCATCGCGCTCTGCGCCCAGTTGGTCAATCCCTGGGTCGCCGGCATTCTGCTGGTCGGTGTGCTGGCCGCGATCAAGTCCACCGCGGACAGCCAGCTGCTGGTCTCGGCGATGGCCCTCACCGAGGACTTCTACCGGGCGTTCGTCAAGCGGCAGGCCTCGGACGCGTCCATGGTGCTGGCGGCGCGCGCGACGGTGGTCGTGGTCGCCCTGGTCGCGTACGTCATCGCGCTCAGCGGCGGCGCCGTGCTGGACATCGTCGCGTACGCCTGGGCGGGCTTCGGTGCGGCCTTCGGGCCGGTGATCCTGCTGTCGCTCTACTGGCCGCGGATGACCCGGGCCGGGGCGATGGCCGGCATCGTCACCGGCGCGGCCACCGTCGTCCTGTGGAAGCACATCGACCCGCTGCTCGGGCCGCTCCGGTCCGGCATCTACGAGATGGTGCCGGGCGTCGTCGCGGCCACGGCGGCGGCGCTGCTGTTCGGCAAGTTCGTCGGCCGCCCGCCGCGCCGCATCTGGACGGGCGCCATGGAGCGGAAGCACGCCGGCGCGGTACCGGTCGGCTGAGGCGGCCGGCACCAGGATGCGGGCCGGCCGGGTCAGCGATTCCCGTCGGCGGCGCACGGCGGGCCCTGCTCCTGGGTCGCCAGCCCCTGCCGGTAGGCGCCGCAGGCGACCACCGAGACCGCCCCCTTGGCACCCTGGCGCAGCAGCACGAAGGTCTTGTCGGGCGGGGCCGTGTTGGCGCCCGCCTGGTAGGCGATGTAGCCGGTCGCCCCGTCGAAGGTCATACCGCTGGAGAGCGCGGTCAGCATGGACCGGCGGTCGGCGTGCTTGTCGCGGTAGGTGACATCGGCCGCCCGGGAGAGGACATGGAAGGCGTCGTACGCGACCGCCGCATGCCCGTCCTGGCGCCAGGGGTCGGCACCTTGCGTGGTGGTGCGCACGAAGCGGTCATAGGCGTCGACGAACTGCCGGGTCTTGTCGCTCGCCCGCCGGTCCGTGACCGGGATGCGGTGCGACGAGTAGTAGAGCCGCAGCCAGCGCTTGTCGCTGAACGAACCGGTCTGCGCCACCATCGTCAGCTCGTTGCCGCCCAGCACGGTGAGATCGTCCTCGATACACGTCCCCTGCGTGTTCAGGGCGTTGATGAAGGCGATGAAGTCACGGGCGCGCGCGGACCAGAACACGATGGATCGCGGCTGCGCCTTCAGCGCCCGGCACACCGTGCCCGCCAGGTCGTGCGCGCTGGTCACCCGGGGGGTGCCGGCGGGCGCACGCCGGAAGTCGCCGTTCTGCGCGAAGTTGATGACCTGCGACCGGCCGGGGAAGTCGTGGCTGAACTTCTCCGTCAGGCTTCTGCTGTACAGATCCGCCGGGCTCTGCACGATGACGGCCTGTTCGGCGGTGGTGCATCCGGCCTGTCCGTTCCGCCGCGCCACGATGTCGAACCGGCTCGCGAAGTCCGCCTCGATCCGGGACTCCGTGCTGTTGGCCGGTGCGAAGGGCCAGTAGCTCTGATTGTCCCCGTCCAGCATCTCGTCGGCGGTGGCCGTGGTCCCGAGGGTGGGGATCCCCGCCGCGCCGAGCACCTTCAGGGCGGCCCGGGTCTCGTCCCTGCTCTGGGAGTACCCGAGGACGCCGATGACCTGCTCGTAGGGCTTCCGGGGGCGGCCGTCACCCTGCTCGGCCACCAGCTTCCGTGCTTCCTGCTCGGCGTCCTGGAAGTCCTTTCCCGTGGTGCGTACCTCCACCCGCAGCGGCACCCGGGTGTCGTCGGAAATGGCCTCGTCGTTCAACTGCCGCTGCCACAAGGCGATTCCGCGCAGTTCGGGGATGCTGCCGTCGAACCGGGTGTTGATCTCGGTGGTCGGCCGGTTCGACTCGAAGGCCACGACGGTGCGGACCGTCCGGCCGGCGTCCACGGCGAGGGCCTCGGCCCGCTTGTTCTCCTTGCGGATCGCGTCGGCGGCGGCGTCGTACCACTCCTTGGGCCGGACGCTGACCGGCTCGGCCTGCGCGGACGCGGCGACGGAGTCGTCTCCGCCGACACAGGGATGGGCCTGCGGCCCCCGGATCACACCGGCGGCCCAGACGCCGAGCACGGCCGCGGACGCCACCGCTCCGGCCGTCACCAGCGAGGTCGTGGTCTGCCAACTCGTGTTGAACGTCTTCGGGTTCACCCGGAGAATGGGCAGCCCGTGCCGGGTCAGCGGCTCCTCCCGCAGCGTCACCAGGACCGGCCGGCCGTCCTTCTGGGTCAGCTGGAGTCCCGCCTGGGTGAAGTTGCTTTCCTCAGGGTTGCCGAGCTCCGCCAGCAGCGTGTCCGAGGGCCGGCCCACCGCGATGACCAGCGGGCCCGGCGGCTGTGCCGCGGCATGCGCCCGGTGGAACGCCCGCAGCATCCGTTCGGCCTGCACCGCCCCCGCCGTCCCCTCCGGAGGCACCTCCACCACGAGTACGGGCCGGGCGGTCCGGCGCCGCCGCCGGGGCAGCAGCCGGCCGGGCGACGGCACCCGCAGATCCTCCAGCAGCGCCCGCACCAGCAGGTCCTCCAGCCGCTGGAGCGACTCCTCCCGCTGGGGGTGGGACGCGTCGAGCGCCAGCCGCACCACCTGCCGCCGGGCCATGTCGTCCAGCACCCGGAAGAGGTTCTCCTTGCCGCGCTCGGCGTTGAGTTCGGCGCCGAGCCACCGCTCGCGGCGGAACGGCGAAAGGCGCATCGGCCGGACGAGCTGACGGGTCTTGCGCAGCGCCCACCACCAGCGCGGGAAGGTCTGGGTGAGCGGTACCCACAGGAGGCCGAGCAGCCAGCCGTAGAAGCTGTCGCCCGGCGGGTTCTCACCACCGCCGAGCTTCCAGAGCACGGCCGGCAGCCCGCCCCGCTGGACCCGTTGCGCATAGGCCTTGTCACGTAACGCCTTGGCGCCGATGGCCGCTCCGGTCCCGGTTCCGTGTGCCATGACCTCCGCGATCACATCGCGGAGCAGCGAGAAATGCGGAAGGCGGTCGGGAATCATGTGCCGGGGAATCCCGTATCCGAGCCGCTCCCCCGCCACAGCGGCCAGCAGGCCGGTGTCCGCCGCCCCGGCTTCCAGCACCGCGTGGGGGACGAGCTTCCCCATGTCATCGAGCGGCTGCCGTAACGCCTCGACGACGCGGCGGACCCGCCGCTCGTACTCGTCGCCGCTCCCCGGCACCCGTAACAGGAACAGCGGCGGCTTGGTCGACAGATACTCGCGGTCCGCGGGAGCCACCACCGTGGGGAACTGCGCGACGAAGGTGTCGGCACCGGTGTCGTCAGGAAAATGCGCGGGCACACCGAAAGGCACGGTCATGATTCCCCCGAATTCAAGTCACCCCACCCACAAGTGACATGAACCATATCCGTATGCCCCTGCAATAAACCGGGAACCGTGTCAACTCCCCACCCGACTCATGCGATCACCCGAGCCCCGCGCGCAATACTGCGCAGGCCGCCATACGCACGCTCCCGACTCCCCGCCAACTACGGCCACGTCCGCACAACTTGCGCTCCCCCTGCGGTCGTTACACCCCACTCCGCGTGGTAATCACCCCAAGCGAGCCGCTCCACAGCGTGCCGACACCTTCACACCAAGTGAGCGATCCGTCCGAATGGCGGGCGTTCACGTCGTACGCACAACACGCCCCCCAGACTCGTGTGGCTCACCTGACGTCTCACCCAATGAACAGGCACGACCATGAGTCGGACTAATACCCGGTCCCCCCAGAACGCTCCGGAGGCCGGGCAGAACTCCGAGTCCGTGTTGTCACACGGCCTCAAGCAGCGCCATTTGTCAATGATCGCGCTCGGCGGAGTCATCGGCGCGGGGCTCTTCGTAGGCTCCGGAGTCGGCATCGCCGCCGCCGGACCGGCCATCGTCCTCCTCTTCATGGGTACCGGTGCGCTGGTCATGCTGATCATGCGGATGCTCGGCGAGATGTCCGCGGCCCGGCCGTCCACCGGCTCGTTCTCGGTGCACGCCGAGGAAGAGGTCGGCTCCTGGGCCGGTGCCACCTCGGGCTGGATGTACTGGCTGATGCTCTGCGCCGGTGTGGCCGCCGAGGCCACCGCGGCGGGCTCGATCATGCACAACTGGGTCACGTTCATCCCCGCCTACGGCTGGGTGGCGATCTTCATGGCGTTCTTCTGCGGCAGCAACCTGACCGCCGTGAAGAACTTCGGCGAGTTCGAGTTCTGGTTCTCCGCCATCAAGGTCGCCACGATCGTCGCCTTCCTCGTGCTGGGCGTGCTGGGCATCCTCGGGGTGTTCGGCGACGCGCCCGGCACCAGCAACCTCACCGACCACGGCGGCTTCTTCCCGGGCGGCGCCGCAGGGCTCGCCGCCGGACTGCTGACCACGATCTCCGGCTTCGCCGGGCTGGAGACCGTCACCATCGCGGCGGCGGAGTCGGACAACCCCAGCCGGAACGTGGCCCGCGCCGTCCGCACCGCCGTCTGGCGCATCGCACTCTTCTACATCGGCTCGATGGCAGTGGTCGTCACCCTGGTGCCGTGGAACAACCCGCGGGTCGCCACGGACGGCCCGTACGTCACGGTGCTCGACAAGCTCGGTATCCCGGCGGCCGGCACGATCATGCAGGTCGTGGTGCTGGTGGCGCTGCTGTCCGCGATGAACGCCAACATCTACGGCTCGTCGCGCATGGCCTACTCCCTCGTCCACCGGGGCCAGGGGCCGCGCTTCCTGGCCAAGGTCACGAACGGTGTGCCCATGGCTGCCGTGCTGGCGTCCTGTGTCTTTGGCTTCGCGGCCGTGATCGCCGGAATCGTCTGGCCGACCACCGTGTTCACCTGGCTGCTGAACATCGCCGGCTGCGCGGTGCTGGTCGTCTGGTCCATCGTCTGCCTGACCCAGCTGAAGATGCGCCGCCGCCTGGAGCGCGAGGCACCCGAGCTGCTCTCGGTGCGGATGTGGGGCTTCCCCTATCTGACCTGGGTCGCGTTCGCCGCCATCCTCGGAGTGTTCGCGGTCATGGCCGCGAGCGAGGACGGGCGTCAGCAGCTCCTCGGCACGGCCGTCGTGGTCGCCGCGCTGGCCGGCGCCGGTCACCTCAAGCAGCTCCGCGACCGGCGGGCCGCCACCGAGAGCTGAGCGCGGCTCGGCGCGGCGAACCAGGGCGGTCAGATGCCGTCGGGGCCGCGCCAGACATTGTCGAAAGCCGCTTTCTCGAGGGCCCGGCGCTGCCGTTCGGCCTCCAGCTCCCGGACCGCATCATGAACGGCGGCGAGCACGGTGATGACCGCTTCGTCGGTCACATCGGGCTCGTCGCCGTTCTGCGTGCCGTCGAGGCCCGCTGCGGTGGCCAGGGCGGTGAGCACGGACTCGTGCGCGGTCCAGCGGTCCGTGGCCTGGCGGCGAGCGGGGGTATCCGTGAGCACCGTCCGGTCGCTCCGGAAGGGCCGCCAGCGGCGGTGTTCCCTGGTGAGCTGCCCTTCGTCCTCGAAGGCGGCCAGATAGGCCGCCGCCAGTCCGTGACCCCTGCGCCACAGCCAGTCGTCGACCGACTCGTACGGCGCCTCCTGGGCGAGTGAGGACGCGGCCTGGTCCAGCAGGCGGTCCGGGATCGCCGGCCGGTAACCCGGCACGATCCGGTCGCCCTCCAGTCGGGCGGCCTCGGAGCCGAGCAGATCGATCAGCTCGGCCCCGGCGAGCACGAGGGACAGATCACCGCGTTCCAAGGACCGGCCGGACTCCCTGTCCATGGCGACGATCAGCAGATCCCGCGGTGTGGTCATGGACGGCTCCCTGCCTCGTCGGCAGCCCGCCCACGTCGCCGACCGCCCGTCCTGCCTCCGCCAACGGGCCGGTCGGGCCGCTCAGGCCGGGTACCGGTCTCCGGTCCCATGGTCGCGCTTCCGGCAGCTGTTCGCCCGCCGACCGTCCATGGCTCCCGGCACTCGCGAGACATGCGGTCCGCCTCCCGGAGTTCGCCCTCCGCCCCGCCCTGTCCGGATCTGCCCGAAATCCAGTGATGAATGAGCAAACCGACTGCTAATGTCGCCAGTTCATCTACTTCAAGGACTGCGCATGACCATGCCCACGCCACCCGACGGCCGGCAGCCCGGTGACCGGATACCGGACGACCACGACCCGTGGCGCCCGCCGCCGCCCGGAGCGCCTGCCGCTTCCCCCTGGGCGCCGTACCCGCCGGCCCCCACACCGGCACCGCAGTCCCGCAACGGCATGGGCCTCACCGCCCTGGTGCTCGGCATCGTCGGCGTCGTCCTCGGTCTGCTCGTCATCCTGTTCTGGCTGTCCTGGCTGCCGGCCCTGCTGGCGGTCGTCTTCGGCTCCATCGGGCTGAGCCAGGCCCGCAGGGGCCGGGCGACGAACAAGGGAATGGCGCTGACCGGTGTCGTCCTGGGCGCGGCCGGTCTGCTGGTCGCGGCCGGCGGCGCGGTCCTCACCGTCACCGCGGTGCAGAAGGTCGCCGACAAGGCGCGCGCCGAGGTCGCAGACGTGAAGGCCTCCGCATCGGCGTCGGAAAAGGCCCGGCACCTCGCGTTCGGCGAGTCCTACACCTTCGAGAACGGGCTGAAGGTCACGATCACCGAGCCGAAGCCGTACATCCCGGACGACTATGTCCTCGGGCACGCCAAGGGCAACAAGGCCGTCCAGGTCACGGTCAGGGTGGTCAACACCGGCACCGCACGGGTCAAGGTGGACACCGGGCTGCCCGAGGTCAGCGATGCCGACGGGGCCTCGGCGGAGCTGCTGATCGACGGCAGCGGACGACAGAAGGTCATCACCGGTTACGTCCTCCCCGGTAAGGAAGCCGTCGGGAAGTACGCCTTCTCGCTGCCGCCCGACGCCGCCGACCGCATCGAGGTCGAGTTCAGCCCGGACGCCATGCAGTGGAAGGACGCCTCCTGGAGCGGGCCACTTAACTGACGGTACGTCACAATCCGTTGTGCCAGGGCGCGTTGCTGCACCCTCAGCTACTCCCCCGCACCTCCACCACCTGCTTGCCCACCACACCGCCCCGCTCGAACGCCTGGTGCGCCGAGGCGATGCCGGCCAGCGGATACACGCTGTCGATGACGGGCTTCAGTCCGCCGGAGGTCACATATCCGGCGCGTTCACCGGCCTTGAGATGCAGCGTGTCCCGCAGCGCCGTCAGCGCCGTCAGCGCCGTCGTTCCCGCGACGACCAGGGAGGCCGCCTCGACCGACGCGAGGTCCGCCGGTGCGGGCCCGATGCGGTCCGCGGTCACCACGACGTATTCGGCGGCGCCTGCGACGGTGTGCCGCTTGAGCGGGTGCACCGTGCCCCACACCCGGTCGCCCGCCTGGTGTTGGAGGGACCTCGGCACCGGTCGCGGCGACGACACCGGCGAAGTCCAGCCCCACCCCCATCGGGAACCGGCGCCCGGTCACGACCCGCAGCCCCCCGGAGCGAACGATGGTGTCGAGCCCGTTCACACTTGCCGCCTCGACCGATACCAGGACCTCATCCGCACGGGGAGCGGGGCGCTCAACGTCGTTGATCCGCAGGGTGTCCGGTGCACCGAAGCCGGTGATCTGTGTGGGCCTCGCCGCAGTCCACCTCGCCCCGGCCGACGATCCGTGCGTCGGGGAACCGCTCGGCCAGTTTGGGCACTTCGTGCGCGTGCCGCGGCAGGGTCGTTGGGCGGCAGCTCCTCGGCGCGGACCGTGAACGGGGGTTGCACGACGGTGATGTTGTGGAGGCAGCCGCCGCCGTGAACCATCCGGTCGGGCGGCAGTGTCCAGAAGCCGGGATCGTTCATGGACGACACCGTAGTGCGGAACACCGGGCCAGGGGCGCTGACTTGGGTCAGTGGAGCTGGCGAAGGTGATCACGCAGGGTGCGGGCGATGTGGGCCATCAGGGCTTCGGCTCCGGGCTGTGAACTGGCGGGTACCAGCGATTCGGTGAGGGCCGCGACGGCGAAGGTCTGGCCGTCGGAGTGCTCGACGACTCCGATCTCGTGGCGGAGGTTGAGCAGAGTGCCCGTCTTGGAGGACCAAGTGGTCGCATCGGAGCTGAAGTCCGGGGCGAGCCGGTGCCGCAGCAGGTTCTGGGCCATGAGGCCGCGTACCCGCTCGGCCACCTGTGGGTGGATGGCGGACGGGGTCCACAGGGCCTGCAGCAGGTCGACGAAGGCGCGGGCGCTGCCGGTGTTGGCACGGGAGGTGTCGAGCTGCGGAACCCGGTGGCCGCCGCCGCTGGTGCCGGCATCGATGGCGAGGGCATGGGCAAGGTGCGCCTGGGCGGCGTCGAAGCGTTCCGCGGGCGTATCGGTCAGCTCGTCGATGGTGTGGCGGACGGTGATGCCGTCGAGGCCGAGTTCGCGGAGAAGGGCGGCGACCTGGGCGGGCGGGGTGAGGTCGAACAGCGCGTCGGCCGCCGTTCCGTCACTCAGGCAGGTGCTCAGATAGAGCAGGTCGTCGATCGCGATCCGGGCGGGGTGACGAAACCGGCTCAAGCCGGTGGGGCCGGGTGCGGTGATCCTGCCGGGTCGCACTTCGAGCGGCATCGCTCCGTCCAGCTCGCCGCGCCGGATGCGCTCGGCGGTCGCGAGCGCGAGCGGGACCTTGACCAGGGAAGCGGCGGGCAGCTGGGTGTCCGGCTCGATCCCGATCTCCTCGCCGGTATGCAGATCACGTACGAACAGGCAGCCGTGCAGCCCGCCGTCGTCGAGCTGCCGGCGCAGGTCGCGGAGCAGGGTCTCGGTGTTCACTACGGCTCTCCGCCCGTGGTGCGGGCCCGTTGGTGGTCTGCGCCGAGGCAGCGGGCGATCGCGTCGCCCAGGCGGGCCTGGATGTGCTGTGGGGTGCCGGCCGCGGCGGCGGTCAGGGTGAAACCGCGACTGAGGGTGATTCCGCCCATCGGGCGCCAGATCAGGTCCAGTTCCGCCGCCTGCGCGGGTGAGCACAGCAACAGGTCGCCGGAGCACAGGACTTCCGCCGCGGCCGTGGGCAGGTCCGCCGCGACGGCGAGCTGTGCGGGCCGCAGACCCACCGCGTCACGCAGTCGCGTCAGCGGGTCCCGGATGTGCGGCACATCGTCCTCCGGCTGGATCCAGACGCGGCGGACGCGGTCCGGGCCGCCCCGGGAGACCCGGAGCGTTTCGAGGTGGACGCGCTTCCTGCCGGGGTCCTCCGCGCCGGCCAGGCCGAGCGGCACGGACCAGGTCGCCTCGGGCGGCGGCACCGCGAGCACACCGGCCCGGACCTGCTGGGAGTGGATGAGCTCCATCCGCTCCGCCGGTGCCGCGACGCGGAGGTCGAGTGTGATGCCGTACCCGCGGGCTTCGGCGACGAGGCGGGCGAGAGCGGCCGTGGAGCAGATGCCGGGCACCGCGAGCCGCCACGGTTTGCGCTGGGCGGCCTCCGCCTCGTCGAGCAGCACATCGGCCGCCTGCACCAGCCTCCTCGCGATCGGCAGCATGTCCCGTCCGAAGGGCGTGAGGACCGCTCGCCGGGCGGTGCGCTGGAACAGCTGCTCACCCAGGCATTCCTCCAGGGCGGCGACGCGACGACTGGCCACCGACTGGGACATCCGGGCGGCTGCGGCGCCGACGGTGAAGGTGCCGCGATCGCTCACGCTCACAAACGCACGGCACGCTCCCACCAGGTCCACAGCCGCAGCCTATGCCAGATCGGCATGAAAAGGCGCATCAGCGTATTGGCTCGCATAGCCACCCCGGGGTGAGGGTGGCTGCACGACCAGGCCCTGGTGGGTCCGGTCGCTCGGATCCCCTGTGCGCCGGTGCCACAGGGGCGACTCGGAGGTTGGACCATGCAGCTCACCCGCGCCCGACGCGCCGTCCTCGGCGCACTGACCGTGCTCACCCTCGTCCCGCTGGCAGCGTGCGGGGACGGCGGCTCCTCTGCCGCATCGTCCCCGGCCGCCGAGGCGGAGCGGTCGGACGCGGCGGCCAAGCCGTACACCGGCGCATTCAAACGGCTGGAGCGGAAGTTCGACGCACGGCTGGGAATCTATGCCGTCGATACCGGCAGCGGTCGCGAGGTGGCCTACAACGACGGCGAACGGTTCGCCTTCGCCTCCACGTTCAAGGCGCTGGCCGCCGGTGCCGTCCTGCGGAAGTACTCGGCGAGCGGGCTGGACCGGGTGGTCAAGTACTCCAAGGACGATCTGGTCGACCACTCCCCCGTGACCGAAAAGCATGTGGGAACGGGAATGAGCCTGGGCGATCTGTGCGATGCCGCGGTCCGGTACAGCGACAACACCGCGGGCAACCTGCTCTTCGACGCGCTGGGCGGCCCCAAGGGCCTCAACGCCGACCTCAGGAAGATGGGTGACGCCACGACCCGGATGGAGCGCCGCGAGACCGAGCTGAACGAATGGTCCCCGGGCGCCACACGGGACACCAGCACACCGCGGGCGCTGGCCGAGGACCTGCGTTCATTCGTCCTCGGCGACACCCTCGGCAAGGGCGGACGCGCACAGCTCACCCGGTGGCTGCGGAACAACACCACCGGTGGCGAACTCATCCGGGCCGGGATGCCCAAGGGCTGGGTGGTCGGCGACAAGACCGGCGCCGGCAGCACCTACGGCACCCGCAATGACATCGCCGTGGTGTGGCCCGCCGGTCGTCGCGCCCCCCTCGTCGTCGCGATCCTGTCGAACCGCACCGAGAAGGACGCCGACTACGACAACAAGCTGGTCGCGGAGGCGGCGTCGGTGGTCGCCGCCAAGTTCTCGTAACTGACGTAGCTGTCGTAGCTGTGGGGTGAGGGCCGGGACCCGGGCCGGGAGACGACCCGGCCGGGACCCGGCTCTCTCTTCGGGCAGAGGGGCCGTGGTCCGTGAGTGCGACCCGGCCGCGGCGGATCCGCCCTTCGGAGGGCGGCGCATTCCCGACCTGGGAGCGACGCATCGGGGATGCGCCGCGACAACGATGGATCGGGAATTCCGCACCTCCGCACCCCTCCCGGGAGTATCCATGTCGCAGCCCGCCACCCTGACCACCGGCCCCCGGGCGCCCGCCGGCGTCGCCGCCCGCGCGACGGAGCTGACCAAGGTCTACGGCGAGGGCGAGACCCGCGTGGTCGCCCTCGACTCGGTCTCCGTGGAGTTCGGCCGCGGCCGGTTCACCGCGATCATGGGGCCGTCCGGCTCCGGCAAGTCGACGCTGATGCACTGCATGGCAGGGCTCGACGCGGTCTCCGCGGGCTCGGCCCGGATCGGTGACACCGAGCTGTCCGGCCTGGACGACCGCCGGCTCACCCGCCTCCGCAGGGAGCGGATCGGCTTCGTCTTCCAGGCGTTCAACCTGATGCCCACCCTGAACGCCCTGGAGAACATCACGCTGCCGCTGGACATCGCCGGCCGCACGCCCAACCAGGAGTGGCTGGACCTGATCGTGCGGACCGTCGGCCTCTCTGGGCGGCTGCGGCACCGTCCCTCGCAGCTCTCCGGCGGCCAGCAGCAGCGCGTCGCCGTGGCCCGCGCGCTGGCCTCCCGGCCGGAGATCATCTTCGCGGACGAGCCGACCGGCAACCTCGACTCCCGTTCCGGCGCGGAGATCCTGGGCTTTCTACGGGATTCGGTACGGGAGTTGGGGCAGACGGTCGTGATGGTCACCCACGACCCGGTGGCCGCCTCCTACGCGGACCGGGCGGTCTTCCTCGCCGACGGACAGCTCACCGACGAGCTGCCCGCCCCCACTCCCGAGACCGTCCTCGACCGGATGCGGCACTTCGACACCACGGTGCGGACGGACTGACGACACGGACCGGCTGACGCGCCGCTCCCGTACGGCATCCGTCTCGCACAGCGCCGTCCCGTACGGCGCCCGTCCCGTACGGTGCCCGTCCCGTACAGCCTCGCGCCTCACCCGGCGCGCGCCCCTCCCGCGCCGCCTCCCTGCCCCACCCCTCGCACACTCCCCTCGCGTACCCATTCGCGTACTCCCAGGACTGGCCCACCATGCTGCGTACCGCCCTGCGCAATGTCCTTGCGCACAAAGCCCGTTTGCTGATGACCGCGCTCGCGGTCCTGCTCGGTGTCGCCTTCGTCTCCGGCACCCTCGTCTTCGCCGACACCACGGCGAACGCCCTCCGCAGCGCGTCGGCCGAGAGCCTCAAGGGCGTGGCCGTCTCCGTACGAGCGGACGATGCCACCCCCGATACGCCGGCAGGCGGCGCATCAGACCAACGGACGACCGTCCTCACCACCGTGCTGGCCCGGAAAATCGCCCGGCTGCCCGGTGTGGCCTCGGTACGCCCCACCGTCAACGGCACGGCCACCCTGGCCGCCAAGGACGGCCACCCGGTCAACGCCGACGACAACAGCCAGAACCTGGCCACCACTTACCTGCCCGGCCCCGGAGGCAAGGACAGCCGCTTCCCGCTCACGGCGGGCCGCGGTCCCGCCGCCCAGGGCGAGCTGGCACTGGACGCCCGGACCGCTGAGCTGGCCGGCTACCGGATCGGCGACACCGTCCGCTTCGCCATCGACGGGCCCACGCTGGCAAAGAAGCTGGTCGGCATCGTCTCCACCGACGACCCTCGGGTCACCGCCGGCAGCCCCCTGACGCTCTTCGACACCCGGACCGCACAGGAACTGTTCCTCCGCCCCGGGCAGTTCGACGAGATCGCGGTCGCGGCCAAGGACGGTACCGACGAGCGCGCGCTGACCGAACAGGTGCGGGCGCTGCTCCCCGAGCGGGGCGCCAGGGCCACCAGGGGAGTGGACCTGGCCGCTGAGCAGTCCGCCCAGATCGCCGAGGCCACCCGGTCGCTCACCAAGACCCTGCTGGTCTTCGCCGGAATCGCGCTGTTCGTCGGGGTGTTCCTCATCGCCAACACCTTCACCATGCTCATCGCCCAGCGCAGCCGTGAGATCGCGCTGCTGCGCGCCGTGGGAGCCTCGCGCCGCCAGGTCGTACGCTCCGTCCTCATCGAGGCCGCGCTGCTCGGACTCGTGGCGTCCGCCGCCGGATTCGCACTCGGCCTCGGCATCGCCGCCGCCCTGCCGCCCCTGCTCAACACGACCGGCGCCGGACTGCCCGACGGCCCCCTGGTCATCACGCCCACGGCCCCGCCGGTGTCGCTCGCGGTCGGGGTCGTGGTCACCGTCCTGGCCGCCTGGCTGCCGTCCCGCAGGGCCGCACGGATCGCCCCCGTCGCGGCACTCAGCAGCGTCGACCAGGCACCGCCCGCCCGTGCCCTGCTGATCCGCAATCTGCTCGGCGCCCTTCTCACCGCGGCGGGGATGCTGGTGATGCTCTACGTCTCCACCCTCCACCAGACCTCCGAATCGAATCTGCTCACCGCCATGCTCGGCTCCGCGCTGACCCTCGTCGGCGTGATCGTGCTGGCTCCGCTGCTGTCCAGGCCGCTGATCACCCTGGCGGGCAAGGTCACCACCCGGCTCTTCGGCGTCAGCGGCAAGCTGGCCAAGGAGAACGCACTGCGTAACCCGCGCCGCACCGCCGCCACCGCATCCGCCCTGATGATCGGGCTCGCCCTGATCACCGGCCTGACCGTCGGTGGGCGCTCCGCCCAGCGCGCCATGGACATCGAGGCCACACAGGGGCTGACCGCCGACTACAAGGTCACCTACGGCTCCGCCCGCGGCCTCGACAGCGACGCGGCCGGCAAGCTCGCCCGGGTACCCGGTGTCGCCGCGGCCGCTCCCGTCACCTCGGCGGGGCTCGACGCCCGGGGCCAGTACGCCGTGCTGACCGGCACGGACCCGCGGGCGTTCGGCAAGGCCGCCCAACTCGACTTCCGGGCCGGTTCGCTGCGTGACGTCGGCCCCGGGCGGATCGCGCTCTCCGACACGTTCGCCGAGCGGACCGGGCTCGGAGTCGGCGACACCGTCGATGCCCGGATGGGCAACGGCGCGGACACCGGTCCGGACGCGAAGCGGAAACTGACAGTGGTCGGCATCTACGCCAAGAGCCGTGCCGCCGACGACGCGCTGGGTGCGCTGAGCGATGTGCTGCCGTACTCCACCAGCCCCCGCGAGCTGGAAAACGTGCTGGTCAAGGCCGAGTCCGGAAAGACCGCCGGCCTGGAGCGGAAGATCCGTGCCGCGCTCGGCGACAGCCCGCTGCTCAAGGTCCGGGACCAGGAACAGCTCATCAAGGAGAACAGCAGGTCGATCTCCAGGGTCCTCACCATGATGTACGGGCTGCTCGGCATGGCCGTCGTCATCGCGATCCTGGGTGTGGTCAACACCCTGGCCATGTCGGTCTTCGAGCGCACCCGCGAGATCGGGATGCTGCGGGCCGTCGGCCTCGACCGCTCCGGCGTCCGTCGCATGGTCCGGCTGGAGTCGGTGGTGATCTCGCTGTTCGGCGCGGTGCTCGGCATCGGCACGGGCATCTTCCTGGCCTGGGCCGGCGGCAACCTGACCACGACCTCAATGCCGGCGTTCGAGACCGTACTGCCCTGGGACCGGCTGGGCATCTTCCTGGCACTGGCGCTACTGATCGGCCTCCTGGCCGCGGTCTGGCCGGCCCGCCGGGCAGCCCGCCTGAACATGCTGCAGTCGATCCAGCCGAGTTGAGCCGAGCGGCTACTCCGCAGGGACCTGTTCCGCGGCTCGACGACGCGCCGCGACGTTGCGGAGAAAACCGGTCAATGACGGGCGCCCGAAAAGAACCAGATGATGACGGCAGCCCCCAGCATCTCCACCGACCAGAACAGGCAGGAGTCCCTGATATCGGGAGACTGCTGATGTGCCGTCAGAACAGCTAGGACTCAAGGACATCCGAAACAAAAGACGTCGGGGAGTCAGCACGGCACGAGCAGAAGGGAGAAGGGCCAAAAACACCCCGACCGCTTGCCGATATGAGCCGGGGACGCCCTGCTGACCTGGGATGACACAGGTCGCGAGGCCGTCCCCGGTCTCATCGTCACCCGATTCGGGCGATCCCCCGCGTCGCCCGAATCGGGCTGCTTGACCGGATCCGTTCCCGTGGCGGGGATCCGGAGTCATACTGAGTGTGTTGGCCCCAAGCCAGTCAACGCAGGAGTTACAGGATGTCCCCCCGCAGCGCATCGGTCAATGAAGAATTGCGGCGGCGCTCCCGCGAGCGGCTGCTCCAGGCGACGGTCGACCTGGTGGCAGAGCGCGGCTACGAGGCGACGACGCTCACGGAGATCGCCCGGCGGGCGGGAGTCGCGCGAGGGCTCGTCTCCTATTACTTCCCCGGTAAGCGGCAGTTGCTCCAGTCCGCCGTGCACCGGCTGATGCACCTCACGCTACAGGCGGCGCTGGAGCGTGCGCCGAGGCCGAGCGGACCGGACGCCGGGCGGGAGCTGATGACCCGGGCCATCGACGCGATCCTGGGGCTTGCGGATGCCCATCCGCTGCTGATGCGGACGCACATGGCGGGGATTCTGACAGCCGAGGGTTTCATCCGGTGCCCCGAGCAGCAGCGACTGGCCAGGCTACTGCGGGAGACCCTGGTGGCGTACGGATCGTCCGATCCCGATACCGACTATCCGTTGCTGCGGGCCCTGTTGATGGGTTCGGTGGTGGCGATGCTGCTGCCGGGAGCGGCCATGCCACGGGACCGGCTGCGTACGGAACTTCTCCAGCGGTACGGACTGGAGGGTGAGTTGGGGGTCTCCTCGGATGAGGGAACGCCGTCCGGCGGGACGCGGGGACCGGGACCGGGTGGCCAGCGGTAGTCGGGCTGAGTCTGGACGTTGACTTGCGCCGGCATCACGGTGAGACGCGTCTGGGGCCGGCCGGGCCCGGTCTGCGGGTTGGGCTGCTGTGGCACGACACCCGCCGCCACGGGACGGCCCGCGGAGACCGGGGAGACAGGCCCTAACGCTTGTTGTGGCGCGGCGTCAGCAGTCCGTCGTCGCGGGCGCCGGCGATCAGTCGCAAGGATCTCCGGCGGTTACGGCCGGTGGCAAGCATGACGGCCGCCACCGGATCGCGCCCCTCCCGCTGTGCCTGCCGGTAGGCGTCCGCGGCGACCTTGCGCCGCTCCCCGGTCCGCGTCCGCGCGAGCACGGCGGAACGGGCCCGCGCCGCCGGTGTGGTGGAGGGGAGCGGCGCGGATGCCGGAGACGGCGCCGAGCCATCGGGGGGTGTGGATGCCGAGTCGGGCGTGGGTGAGTCAGGTGTCGTGGGCGGCCCGGGCGGCGTGGATGACGTCGCTGAGGCGGACGGCGGGGCAGGCGCGGACGGCGAGGAAGGTACAGACCGTCCTGCGGCGCCCTTGGCGGCCTTCTTCGCGGCAGCCTTGGCTGCGTTCTTGGCGGCGCTCTTGGATGCCCGTCCTGGCGCCTGCCGTGATGCTTTCCCTGACGCTTTCCGGGGGGCCTCCCCGGGAACCTGCTCGCAGGGTTGCTCCGCACGTGAGTCGGGGGCCGGGGAGGCAGGCAGGCCGGCGGGGTGGCCGAGGCCCGCACCGGTCGGAGCCGGCTTCGCTTCACTCTCACCATCGGCGACGCCCGCCACATCCGCCGCCGCCATCCCGGTCGGCTCCGTCGCCGTCGTCCCTGTCGCCGCCCCCATCCCCGTCGGCGACCCCGATCTCGTCGGCACCACTCCTGCCCCTGCCTCCCCCGTCTCCCCCGTCTCCTGCATCTCTCGTCTCTCCGCCTCCGTCACCTCACCCCCCGGCGGCCTCGCGCATTCCGCCGCCGCCCCCGCTCCGACGCCCGACCGTCCCGGCGCCGCTCCCGTTTCCGCTCCCGCCTCTCCCCTGGACTCCGTTCCCGTCCCGGACCGAGCGTGCCGCAGCGGCTCAGGCGACGATGCCGGCCGCTGACCCCGTACCGGATCGTCCGCCACACCGCACACGGACTCCGGCTGCGGCTCCGGCTCCGACGCCAGCCCGTCGTGCCATCCCCCACTCCGCTCCCGTACCACGTCCGCCGGGCCGGGCTGCCGGGGTGTGGGGCGGGGCTTCCGTGGGCGTCCGGTGGCTGCCCGGAAGGCGTCATCCAGGGGGCCGTCGATCCAGCGGGCGAGGTCGGCGAGGCCGCCGAGGGTCAGCGGCGGGTCGGCACGTACGTCCTCGACGGTGATGTGATCGTCGGAGACCGTCACGAGGACATCGACCCGGGCGCCGTCGGCGAAGGTCAGCCGGGCGCTGCACCAGGGGCCCAGCGGGTCGAGCCGGGGCAGCGGGCAACCGGGCCCCCCGGGTCCGGCCGGATCGTCCGGGGCGGCGGGGTCGGGAGCGGGCGCGGCGGAGCCGTGCGCCCGCAGCTCCCATGTGGGCCACTCCAAGGGCGCGCCCTGGGCTTCATATCGGTGATTAACGGTATAAAAGTCACTTTCCGACACATTTGAAAACCTAGCCCCCCGCTCACCCGGCCCAGTGGCGCGGCACGCTCATCCCACGGGGAGCAACCCCGATAGCGCATCTCCCGTCGCGCGCCCGCCGGTGCGATCCTGGGGGTATCCCGCAGAAGGGGCCACTCGTGCTTCGTGTCGCAGTGATCGGTTCCGGGCCCAGCGGCGTCTACACCGCCCAGTCCCTGATCGAGCAGCAGACCGTACCGGACATCGAGGTGTACGTCCTGGACCGGCTGCCCTGCCCGTACGGTCTGGTGCGCTACGGCGTCGCCCCGGACCACGAGAAGATCAAGTCACTGCAGAACAATCTCCGTACGGTGCTGGAGCACCCCAGGGCCCACTTCCTGGGGAATGTCGAGGTGGGGGCGCCGGGGCTGGGCATCGCGGAGTTGCGGAAGATCTTCGATGCCGTGGTGTTCTGTGTGGGCGCCGCCACCGACCGGCGTCTGGGCATCCCCGGCGAGGATCTGCCCGGCAGCCATCCGGCGACCGAGTTCGTCGCCTGGTACAGCGCGCATCCCGATGCGGCCGCGCTCCGCTTCACCTTCGCAGCCAGGTCGGCCCTCGTGATCGGAGTGGGGAACGTGGCGGTGGACGTGGCCCGGATGCTGTCCCGTGGCGCCGCCGAACTCGCCGCGACCGATATGCCGCAGGGACCGCTCGGCGCGCTCGCGGACAGCCACGTCGAGGACGTCTGGATGATCGGCAGACGCGGCCCCTCCCAGGCGAAGTTCACCACCAAGGAGCTGCGGGAGCTGGGTTCCCTTCCGGATACGGACGTACGGGTACGGCCCGAGGAACTGGCACTGGACCCGGCGTACCGGGACCCGGGCGAGCTGCCCGCGGCGGCGCGGCGGAACGTCGAGGTGCTGCGCGGCTGGGCGGAGCGGCCGGCGACCGGCCCGGAGAACCCGGACGCGGGGGCCGGGGCGCCGCCCGCGCGCCCTCGGCGCCGTATCCATCTGCGGTTCTTCCTGCGGCCCGTCGAGATCCTGGGGGACGACGGCGGCGTCCGCGCGGTCCGGTTCGAGCGGACCGCGCCCGACGGGGCGGGCGGGGTCTCGGGGACCGGCGAATTCGAGGAAATCGAGGGGCAGTTGGTGCTGCGTTCGGTCGGCTACCGGGGGACGCCGCAGCCCGGTCTGCCGTTCGACGAGGCGACGGGGACGGTGCCGCATCTGGCGGGGCGGGTGCTGCAGGACGGGGCGCCGCTCCCGGGTGTGTATGTGGCGGGCTGGATCAAGCGGGGCCCCACGGGGGTGATCGGCACGAACCGGCCGTGCGCGAAGGAGACCGCGTCGTCGCTGCTGGCGGACGCCCCCGCACTGGCGGCGCGCGGTACGGACGGGGGCCCGTTGGCGGCAGGGGCGGCGCACCGTACGGCCGAGGATCCGGTGGCGGCGCTGATCCGCGCCGGGCAGCGGCCGGTCCCGTGGCCGGGCTGGCTGGCCATCGAGGCCGCCGAGGCGGAGTGGGGCCACGGGCTGGGACGCGGCACGGTCAAGCTGCCGGACTGGGCAGGGCTGTTGAACGCGGCCCGCTCGGCGGAACCGTCCGACTGAGACTGTGGGCCGAGCCGGCTGAGCCGACGAGCCGGTCAGCCGGACGCGAGGGGAAGCGGCCGGAGGTGACCGGAAGCGACCGGACCAGAGGCATCCGCCTCGCTACACCACACCGGCCCCGCCCCGGGCAACCCTTCCCCCCCGAGGCCGGCCCCTCTCACCCCTCCCCAAGGCGGCGGGCCTGCAGTTCCGCACCCCTGAGGACGTCGTCGATCAACCCGGGGAAGAGTTCATCCAGATCGTCCCGGCGCAGCCCGTTCATCTTCGCCGTGCCCCGGTAGAACTGCTGGATGACGCCATGCTCCCGCAGCACCCTGAAGTGGTGCGTGCAGGTCGACTTGCTGACCGGAAGTTCGATATCCGCGCAGTTCAGCTCGCCCTCGGCCGCCGCCAGGGCACAAACGATCCGCAGCCGCATCGGGTCAGCGAGGGCATGCAGCACGTCGGCGAGCCGGATGTCCGCACGGGCCGGATGCTCCAGCGAACGGGAGCCCGACGAGGTACGCGGAGAGGTCGTATCGGTCGGCATGGCGGCTCCTGATTTCTTCGGCGGGACGCGGTATGGCCTGGTCGCGCCGCCCCGCCCGCTTATTGTACGAGAAGCATCGTAGTTTGACATCCGTCACAGAACACCCCGCCCACAGCGGCACCACGGCACGAAGGCCCGACGCCTACAGACACATCGCCGCACCAGGCCACCAGACGACTACCCCACCACCTACCCCACCGCCCACCGCGCGAGTCGGGTCGGGGCGGTCGGGTCGGGTCGGGTCGGGTCAACAGGGACATACAGCGATCCGAAAACCCAGGGCATGTCCGACGACTGAGAGGCCGCACGGCGAGCGCCCACGCAACCGCCTGGAGGACCCGGGCGTCTTTCGACCAGCCGACCGCAACAGCCACGAGACGTATCGGGGGACCAAGAATGGCCATCACACTGGCCGAGGAAATCATCCTGCTCTCACTGGACGACGAGTCCGGAGTACTGGAGCAGCGACAGGCGGCGGGCTGGGCCGTCGCGGGCGGGATCCTGCTGGACCTGGTCCTCGCCGGGAGGGCATCCGTCGAGGGCAAGCACCTCAAACAGACGGACGGGACGCCGACCGGTGAGCCCTTGCTCGATGACCGCATGGCGCTGCTCGACGCCTGGTTGGGCGGCCGCGAAAAGCGCCGCGTGACGGACTGGCTGACAAAGGACCGGGGCAACGCCGCCCGCGCGGCCATGGACAGCCTGTGTGCGCGCGGCGTGGTCATCGAGCAGCACTACAAGGTCCTCGGCCTGTTCCCGATGCGTCGCTACCTCAAGGCCGACAGCGCACCCGAGACGGAGCTGCGCCGGCGACTCCAGGCCGTCGTCCTGGAAGGCACGGCACCGGACGAGCGCACAGCGGGCCTCATCGCCCTGCTCCACGCGACCAAGCTGCACCGCCTGGCATTCCCCGACGCCCCCCGTAAGCAGGTGACCGACCGGATGGCAGCCATCGCGACCGGTCAGTGGGCAGCCGAGAGCGTTCGCACTGCGATCCGCGCCGTGCAGGCAGCCATAACGGTTGTCGCCGTGGCCGGCGCCACGGCCGGAAGCTAGGCCCGCCACCTGCCCACCGAACAGCGTACCCGTGGTGCAGGCGCCCATCGGGTCCGCGGTCACCACGGAGCTGGTGGCGGCGGTGGCCAACGCAGGAGGACTCGGCACCCTTGCACTGACCTGGGTCACGGCCGAGGAGGCGGTGCGCCGGATCCGACAGGTTCGGCGGGCGACACCGAGGCCCTTCGCCGCGAATCTGGTGCTGGACTTCCCCGTTGACGAGCTTCTCGACGCCTGCCTGGCAGAAGACGTGCCGGTCATCTCGACGTTCTGGGGTGACCCCTCGGACGTCACCGCGCGTGTGCACTCGGCCGGTTCCCTGCACCTCCACACGGTCGGTTCGGTCGCCGAGGCCGAACGCGCCGTTGCCGCAGGCGTCGATGTGATCGTGGCCCAAGGGTGTGAAGCAGGCGGCCATGTCCGCGGGGAGGTCACCACGATGGCGCTCGTGCCCGCGGTCGCGGACGCGGTGCACCCGGTGCCCGTCATCGCGGCCGGCGGGATCGCCGACGGGCGCGGGCTCGCCGCCGCACTTGCCCTCGGCGCCCAGGCCGGATGGCTTGGCACCCGCTTCCTGACGGCATCCGAGGCGGCCACGCACGAGGTCTACCGTCAAGCCGTCATCCAGGCGGCGCCGCAGGACGCGGTGCACACACGGTGCTTTGACGGCGGCTGGCCCAACGCCCCGCATCGCGCCCTGCGCAACTCCACGCTCCGCACCTGGGAGGCCGCGGACCGTCCGGCCGCTCCGAATCGCCCCGGCGAAGGCGCAATAGTGGCCCGGAGCGCCGACGGACGGGCCTGGTCGCGTTACGACGACACGGTCCCTGCCCCCGGAATGACGGGTGAGGTGGAGGCGCTCGCCCTCTACGCGGGCCAGAGCGCCGGGCTCGTCCACGACGTCACCCCGGCGGGCCGCATCGTGGTGGACCTCGCCGCGGACGCCGCAGCCCTCATCAGCCGGACGGGTGCCACCTGAGACTGCCGCTTCCCTGCACCACGCCACTACAGCGGTGAGTCCGCACTGCGCGATCGCCGAGGGAGAGACCGCCCCGAAATGGCAATGCCTGAATGCCAGTTGGAGTACTACGCTGCACTCCGACGATCGAGGAGGGAGCATGGAGCCCTGCGCGGAGTGCGGTGTGCCCGTCGTGGAGTCGCGATCCTGTGACGACCTGTTCCAGGTCTTGCTCGCGTTGGATCACGGACGGCAGGCACCGTGGGGGCCGTTGCACGGCGTCTCAGTCGCTTGCTTTCTGTTCCAGCACCCCAGTCGGCTTCCCTCCGACGGTGGCGCGAGGGCCTGGGCGCTCCTGCACGCATACCTCGAAGACGGCCTCGATGCGGTGAACCAACTTGTCGGTCAGGCTCGTCGTGGCAACTCGCATCGCGTGAAGAGCGGCCCTTCGCCAGTCGCCCGCGACACCGCACCGCCGCGCCGGGACGCGCCGCCCACCCGTTTCTCCGTCACGATCGAAGACGTCGCCGTCGACGGGACGTTCCCCGCCGAGGAGTTCGCGGAACGCGTCAAGGCTTGGGCCGCCGCCACGGTCGACGCATGGAGCCGCAGCGCTTGACCGGAAGTCCCTGGGCCCGGCGGGAAGCCGGCGCACGGCGCGGCTGAGCTGCTGGACGTGCCTTGCGTGATGCCGGTCAGCGGTGCCGCCCGCGCCGGAGACCATCACTGCCCCTTCCGCCCCTGCCCTTTCGGCTGCGCCCCGGCTCACCACGTTCGCGCCACTACTGGTGCCACCCCCGGCACCCCGCTCCATCGACCGCTCACCGGCCGCCGCCCCGCCTACCTGCCCACCCCCGCCCATCCATGCATCGTTCGATAGGCGTCGTAGTTTGACAGGTGCCGTAGTACGACGGCTATCGTATGACAGCGGGTTCCGGTCGGTGCCCGTTCACCTTCAGGTACAGGAGCCTGCTGTGAGCGCACTGTTCGAGCCCATCACCCTTCGCTCGCTGACCGTCCCGAACCGTCTCTGGATGGCGCCGATGTGCCAGTACTCGGCGGACCCCGAGGGCCCGGCAGAGGGGGTGCCCGGTGACTGGCACTTCCAGCACCTGGCGGCGCGAGCGGCCGGCGGAACCGGCCTGATCCTCGCCGAGGCGACCGCGGTGAGCCCCGAGGGGCGGATCACTCCGTACGACCTCGGGCTGTGGAATGACACGCAGACCGAGGCGTTCCGCCGGATCACCGACTTCCTCAAGGCGCAGGGAACCGTTCCCGGAATCCAGATCGCACATGCCGGCCGGAAGGCCTCGACCGAGCGGACGTGGGTGCATCGCGGGGGCCCGATTCTTCCTGGTCAGCGGCTTGGGTGGGAGCCGGTCGGGCCGAGTGCGGTGCCGTTCGACGACGGGTTCGCGACGCCGGCGGAGCTGTCCGTGGCGCAGATCCGTGAGCGGGTGGCGCAGTTCGGTGCGGCGGCGCGGCGGGCGCTGGCGGCCGGCTTCCAGGTGGCCGAGATCCACGGTGCGCACGGGTATCTGATCAATGAGTTCCTCTCCCCGTTCACCAACCGGCGCACCGACGAGTACGGCGGCTCGTACGAGAACCGGACACGGTTCGCACTGGAGGTCGTGGACGCCGTACGGGCGGTCTGGCCGGACGAACTGCCGGTCTTCTTCCGGATCTCGGCGACCGACTGGCTCACCGAGGACACCACTGACGCGCGCGAGGGCTGGACGGCCGACGACACCGTGCGCTTCGCCCACGACCTGCGGGAACACGGCGTCGACCTGCTGGACACCTCCACGGGCGGCAACGCACCCGACGCCAGGATCGCCGCGGGGCCCGGCTATCAGGTGCCGTTCGCGGAGCGGGTCAAGAAGGAGAGCGGCCTGGCGGTGGGCGCGGTCGGCCTGATCACCGAGGCACGGCAGGCCGAGAAGATCATCGCGGACGGTCAGGCCGACGCCGTACTGCTCGGCCGCGAGCTGCTGCGCTCCCCCAGCTTCGCCCTGCACGCGGCCCGGGAACTGGGGGCGGAGATCGCGGTGCCGAACCAGTACCACCGGGCCGTCTGAGGCCGCCGGAGGGCCCGCTGCGTCCGCGGCGGGAGCGGATGCCGCACCGTCCGACCTGCACGGATGTGGTCCGGGACGCCATTGTCAGTGGTCGGGTGCAGACTTGCCACTATCTGAGACAACGGCGTCCCGGAGGTGTTCCGGCATGACTGACGTACTACTCGCGGTGGGCACGCGCAAAGGGCTCTTCATCGGGCGTCGGCGACACGGCGACTGGGAACTGAGCGGCCCGCATTTCCCCGCGCAGGCGGTGTACTCCCTCGGGATCGACACCCGTCGCACGACGCCCCGGCTGCTGGCCGGTGCCGACAGTGCCCACTGGGGGCCGTCGGTGTTCCACTCCGACGACCTGGGCGAGACCTGGCACGAGCCCTCCCGCCCCGCGGTCAAGTACCCGCCGGACACCGGGACTTCGCTGGAACGGGTGTGGCAGCTGCATCCCGCAGGACCGGCCGCACCCGATGTGGTCTACGCGGGTACCGAGCCGGGCGGGCTGTTCCGCTCCGAGGACGGCGGCGAGACCTTCGAACTCGTACGGGCGCTGTGGGAGCACCCGAGCCGGGAGCAGTGGGTGCCGGGCGGCGGCGGGCTGGCCGTCCACACCGTGATCACCGATCCCCGGGACCCCGATGCGGTCACGGTCGCGGTCTCCGCCGCCGGGGTCTTCCGCAGCCTCGACGGCGGCGCGAGCTGGGCCCCGTCCAACAAGGGCGTCAAGGCGGTCTTCCTGCCGGATCAGCATCCGGAGTTCGGCCAGTGCGTCCACAAGATCGCGCGGGACCCGGTCAACCACAACCGGCTGTATCTCCAGAACCACTGGGGCGTCTACCGCAGCGATGACGCGGGCGCGCAGTGGACGGATATCGGCAGCGGACTCCCCTCGGACTTCGGCTTCGCGGTGGCCGCACACCCGCGCAAGGGAGACGTCGCCTACCTCTTCCCGATCACGGCCGATATCGACCGGGTGCCGGCCGAGCACCGCTGCCGGGTCTTCCGCACCGACGACGCGGGACGGAGCTGGGAGCCGCTGAGCGCGGGACTGCCGGACGAGGACCACTACGGCACGGTGCTCAGGGACGCGCTCTCCGTCGACGACAGCGACCCCGCGGGGGTGTATTTCGGCAATCGTAACGGTGAGGTGTACGCCAGCGCGGACGACGGCGACAGCTGGCAGCAGCTCGCCTCCCATTTGCCGGATGTGCTGTGCGTACGGGCGGCCGCTGTTGCCTGAGGGGGAGGACAGTGACGACGGGAAGGTGACAGAAGACGGGACGATGCCGAGAGCGGCAGGCGGACAGGCAGCCAGCCGGACAGGCAGCCGGACCGAGCGGCCGGTAACGGAGCGGCGGGGCTGAGCGGTTGAGGCGTTCGCCGCTACGGGCCGCCGGGGACGGCCGCCGCTCCGGCCGGGGTTCCAACGCTGCGGGCCGCCAAGGGGGTGCTCCCTCCGCCACAAACGAGGACCTCCTCGCTGCCGCTGCCGCCGGCCCGTCCCCAGGCCATCGGTTGAAGACGAGGGGCCCGCGGCCAGTAGGGTGATCCCGTGGCTGCACGACCTCTCCAAGACATTGTCGAACCGGGCTGGGCCAAGGCACTTGAGCCCGTTGCCGGACGGATCGCCGCGATGGGTGACTTCCTGCGGGCGGAGATCGCCGCGGGACGCACCTATCTCCCGGCCGGCAACAATGTGCTGCGGGCCTTCCAACAACCCTTTGACGACGTACGGGTCCTCATCGTCGGACAGGACCCCTATCCGACCCCGGGGCATGCGGTCGGGCTCAGTTTCTCCGTGGCGCCGGACGTTCGCCCGCTGCCGGGCAGCCTGGAGAACATCTTCCGGGAGCTGCACTCCGACCTCGGACTCCCGCGCCCGTCGAACGGCGATCTGACGCCGTGGACCCGCCAGGGCGTACTGCTGCTGAACAGGGCGCTGACGACGGCCCCCCGCAAGCCCGCCGCGCACCGCGGCAAGGGCTGGGAGGAGGTCACCGAGCAGGCCATCCGGGCGCTGGTGGCGCGCGGCCGCCCGTTGGTGTCGGTGCTGTGGGGGCGCGACGCGCGCAATCTGCGGCCGCTGCTCGGCGATCTGCCGGCCGTCGAGTCCGCCCACCCCTCCCCCATGTCCGCCGACCGGGGCTTCTTCGGCTCGCGGCCCTTCAGTCGGGTGAACGACCTCCTCGTGCGGCAGGGTGCCCAGCCCGTCGACTGGAGGCTGCCCTGACCACGGGCGATAGTGTGCCCCGCATGACGAATGCGAACATCCCTGCGGGTTGGTACGCCGACCCTCAGGGCACCCCCCACCAACTTCGCTGGTGGGACGGGTCCCAGTGGACGGAGCACACCCACCCGGGACAACAGGCCGCGGCGCCGGGCCAGGCACCGGCCGCCCAGCCGGCCCCCCAGCAGGCACAGCAGGCGCCCCAGCACCACGCACCACAGCAACAGACCGCTCAGCAGGCCCCCCAGGCGCCGGCGCAGCAGCAGATGCCGCAGCAGTTCGCTCCGCAGCAGCCCGCGCAGGCTCCGGGTCATGCGCCGGGCCAGGCCCCCTATCCGGGCCCGCAGCAGGGGGGCGCACCGCACGGCCAGGGCTACGGCTACCCCCAGCAGGCGCCCGGCCAGGCGGCACCCGGCCGGCACGCGCCCGGCCAGCCGATGCCGCAGCCGTACGGGCAGCAGCCGATGGCGGGGCAGCCGGGCGGGAACCCGGCCGGCGTGCAGCGGCAGGTGCAGCAGCAGGCCGGGGTGGCGGCCGGCGGTCCGGGCGGTGGCACCCTCTTCACCGAACCGGTGCTGGTGGTCAACCAGAAGGCCAAGCTGATCGAGGTCACCAACGAGTACAGCGTCTTCGACCAGCACGGCAACACCCTGGGCGCGGTCGTCCAGGTCGGCCAGAGCACGGCCAAGAAGGTGCTGCGGGTCGTCTCCAGCCTCGATCAGTACATGACTCACAAGCTGGAGATCCGGGACGCGTACGGCCAGCCGCAGCTGGTGCTGACCCGGCCCGCGAAGTTCATCAAGTCCAAGGTGATCGTGCAGCGTCCGGACGGTTCGCCGGTCGGCGAGATCGTGCAGCAGAACGCCATCGGGAAGATCAACTTCGCGATGATGGTCAACGGCCAGCAGATCGGCGCCATCAAGGCGGAGAACTGGCGCGCCTGGAACTTCGCCATCGTCGACCACGCCGACACCGAGGTCGCCCGGATCACCAAGACCTGGGAAGGCCTCGCCAAGACGATGTTCACGTCCGCGGACAACTACGTCCTGCAGATCCACCAGCAGCTGCCCGACCCGCTGCTGAGCCTGGTCGTCGCCACGGCGCTGACCGTCGACACCGCCCTCAAGCAGGACGCCCGCGGCTTTGGGTGACCCGGCCGGCCGCGCCCCGGAGGCCCCCGGGACCGGCCATGTCCTCGGCGTCGACTCGGGCGGCTCGGGGCTGCGGCTCGCCGTCGCCCGCGCCGACGACGCCACCCGGCCGCTGGCCCGGCGTACCTCGCACGAGCCGGTGCGCACCGGCCCCGCGGGGATCGACGCGGAGCATCTGCTGACTCAACTGCTGCCCGCAGCAGCGGAGTTGGCTCGGGAAGTCGGTGCGGACGGATTCACCGCGGTGTGCGTGGGCGCGGCCGGCATGGCCTCGCTGGGCGAGGAGCTGCGCGCCCGGCTGCCGGCCGCGCTGGCGACCGCCTTCGGGGTGCGGCAGCTGGCGCTCGCCGCGGACGCGGTCACCGCGTACGCCGGGGCGCTGGGGCAGCGGCCGGGAGCGGTCCTCGCCGCGGGGACCGGCGCGATCGCCCTGGGCACCGACCTGACCCCGGAGGGTGGTTGGCGCCGCGCGGACGGCTGGGGGCATCTGCTGGGCGACTGCGGTGGCGGCGCCTGGATCGGCCGCGCGGGTCTGGAGGCCGCGCTGCGGGCGTACGACGGGCGGCCGGGCGGTTCGGCCGCCCTGCTGACGCGCGCGGAAGCGGTGTTCGGGCCGGTCACCGAGCTGCCCGTGGCGCTCTACCCGCGCCCCGACCGGCCCGCCGTACTGGCCTCGTTCGCCCCGGAGGTCGCCCGCTGTGCCATCGCGGACGACACGGTGGCCCTCGGAATCCTGCGGGCCGCGGCGGGCCATCTCGCCGATGCCGCGGCCGCGGTCTGCCCGCCGGGCGCCGGCCGCGCGGTGGCCTGTACCGGCGGGCTGTTCGGCATGGGCGACATCCTGCTGGCTCCGCTGCGTAGGGCGCTCGTCGAGCGGCTGCCGGAAGCCGAGTTGACCTCCGCTGCCGGGAGCCCGCTCGCCGGGGCACTGACCCTCGCCGCGGCACTGGCCGGCGACCGGCTGACGCTGCCCGCCGAGGGGAAGTTGTTGCAGATCACACGGCTTGCGCCGGGGTGACGCGCGGGATAAATCGGGACGGATACCGCTCGACCGAACCCTCCCTCGGCGCGGGGGTGGTCCGAGGCGTTAGCATGCGACGCCATGAGTTCCCCCACTGGGCCCGCACCTGGCTCGCCCGATTTTGACGCCGCCTCCCCGAGCCCGGGAGCCGCACCCGGTCTGCCGGTACGTATGCCGCGCCGGCAGTCCGGCCGCCACCGCAAGCCGGAGCCGCTCGCCGCACCCGAGGGCGCGCCCGCCCTGGTGCTGGCAGTCCCCGGCTCCCCCTCCGCCGCCTCGCGCAGCCTGGCGGAAGAGGTCTCCAGCATCGCCCGCTCCGAACTCCCGGGCCTCGACGCCCGGATCGGCTATGTCGACGGTGGCGACGACGAGTTCCCGTCCCTGGAGGCCGTGCTGGCGCACGCCGCCGCCGAGCACAAGGACCGGGTGGACGCCGACGGACAGCCCGACCCCGGACCCGCCGCCGTCGTGGTGCCGCTGCTGGCCGGACCGGACAGCGCGCTGCTGCGCCGGATACGCCAGGCGATGATGAACAGCGGTTCCGGCGCCGAGCTGACCGATGTCCTCGGCCCGCATCCGCTGCTCGCCGAGGCGCTGCACGTCCGGCTGTCGGAGGCCGGTCTGGCGCGTGCGGACCGGGCCCGGCTGTTCACCGTCGCCACCGCGGCGGACGGCATCATCCTCGCCACCGTGGGCGGCGAGGAGGCCGTGCAGGCCGCCGGGATCACCGGCATGCTGCTCTCCGCGCGGCTCGCGGTGCCGGTGCTGGCCGCCGCCCTGGACGAGGAGGGCGCGATCTCCCGTACCGCCGAGCAGCTTCGGGAGGCCGGTTCGCAGCAGCTGGCGCTGGCCCCGTACCTGATCGGCCCGGAGATCACCGAGGGTCTTCTGGGGGCGGCCGCGGCGGAAGCGGGTTGCTCCTCGGCCGAGGCGCTGGGCGCCTACGGCACGGTCGGCCGGCTGGTGCTCTCGAACTACGCGGCGGCGGTGGGCATCACCCTCCCGACGCAGACGCAGGGGGTTCCGGTCCGCTAGTCCGCCCGGACCGGACACCGTTCTCCGAGGGGCCGTCTTCGCGCAGCGCGCGGGGCGGCCCTTCGCCTTGCCGAGGTGGATTCGCCCCTACCGGAGTCGCCTCAGCCGGACGGAGGTAATAGCTCCGCTTCCCGCCCTGAGCGGCGCAGACGCCCGCCAGACAGCCCGGAACGGCGAAGGGTGCGCTGCGGGTGAGCGAACACCCGTACGCCCGCGAGAGAGGCGCACAGGGCACTTGCTGTCCCCCTCCGGCGCCGGCCGATGACTCCGGGTGCCGGACGACGCCTACCGGGCCACCTACCGGGCCACATCGCGTGCCAGTTCGTCCTCTCGTGCGGCGTGCCCGGGTTGAGCCGCGTATTGGTCTGTCCGGGTGATACCGAGTCAAGGCGGTGGTGTTCCATTGGCCATTTCGGGTTAATGGTCGTGACCGTTTTCCGGTGGGTTGCCCATCTCTCCGGGGAGAGAGGCAACCTCCTGTGGTGCGCGGGTGCGCGGTACGTGCCGGCGTGGCCTCGCTCTGTCCCGGTGTGCAAGCGGTGATCCGGTTCGCGTATACCGGCGTCGTGCGACGCGGGCCCCGGTGGGAGTTCTTGGGCGGCCCTCTCAGCAGAGAGGTGTGTCATGGAACCGACTACGAGTTGGTTGGGAGCTCCGGCGGTAGCCGGCGGGGTCCGGCCGGTTGTACCGGCCGGTGGATCTGAAGCGGCCGCTGTACGGGGGCTTGCGGCCGCGCCGTTCAGTGCGGCGTTCTCCACGGTGACGATCCCGGCGGGCACGACCCCGCTGGCGGTGGCGGTGGCGCAGAACGGCAACGTCTACGTCGGCAACGCCAATTCGGCCAACGTCACGGTGATCAACAGCACCACGAACACCGTCCTGGCCACCGTCCCCGCCGGCTCGGACCCGGCCATGATCGCGGTGGCGCAGAACGGCAACGTCTACGTCACCAACCAGAGCTCGAACAACGTGACGGTGATCAACAGCGCCACGAACACGGTCCTGGCCACCGTCCCCGTCGGCGGGGGCCCGTTCGCACTGGCGGTGGCGCCGAACGGCAACGTCTACGTCGCCAACAGCACGTCGAACAACGTGACGGTGATCAGCAGCGCCACGAACACGGTCCTGGCCACCGTCCCCGTCGGTGCGGTCCCGGACGCCGTGGCGGTGGCGCAGAACGGCAACGTCTACGTCGCCAACCGGAACGCGGGCACCGTGACGGTGATCAACAGTGCCACGAACACCGTCATTACCACCCTCCCCACCGGTGGTTTCCCGGGCTATGCGGCGGTGGCGCAGAACGGCAACGTCTACATCGCCAACCAGACCTCGAACAACGTGACCGTGATCGACAGCGCCACGAACACCGTCGTGGCCACCGTCCCCGCCGGCTCGGTCCCGGGGGTGATCGCGATCGCGCAGAACGGCAACGTCTACGTCACCAACACCGTTTCCAACAACGTGACGGTGATCGACAGCGCCACGAACACGGTCCTTGCCACCGTCCCCACCGGCGGGGGCCCGTTCGGGGTGGCGGTGGCGCCGACCGGCAACGTCTACGTCGGCAACAGCAATTCCAACAACGTGACGGTGATCAGCAGCACCACGAACACGGTCGTGGCCACCGTCCCCGTCGGCGCGTTCCCGTTCTCGGTGGCGGCGGCGCAGAACAGCAACGTCTACGTCACCAACGCCAATTCGGCCAATGTGACGGAGATTTCGCCGTTGACGGTGACGAACTCGCCGGTGTCGCCGGTGTGCGGGCAACCGGTGACGTTCAACATTTCCGGGGGGACTCCGAACGGGACGGCGGTGGTGAACTTCGGGGACGCCAGCCCCGCGGTCACCGTCCCCCTGGACGCCACCGGGAGCGGGCAGACCACCCACACCTACACCGCGGGTATGTTCACCGCGACCGTGAACGGCAACCCCACCCCCGTCACCGTGAGCACCAACCCCACCACGACGGCGCTGTCGGTGACGCCGAACCCCTCCACCTGCGGGCAGAGCGTGACCGTGTGCGCCACCATCACCCCGGCACCAGGCACCACCTCGGTGCCGACCGGCACGGTCACCTTCACCCTCCCCAACGGCCAGATCCAGATGGTCCCCGTCAACGCATCGGGGCAGGCCTGCTTCACCACCACGGCCCTGACCACCGGCATCCTCACCGCCGTCTACAGCGGTGACAGCTGCTTCACCGGCTCCAACGCCGGCACCCCCGTCACCGTGAACTCCAACCCCACAAAACTGACCGCGCAGCCAGGCACCATCCGGCTCCGGCTGACCCCGCTGCCCGAGTTCTACATCCCCACCCTCAGCGCCACTCTGACGACCACCTCGGGGATGCCGGTGGCCGGTCAGCCGGTGACCTTCACCGCCACCACGCTCTTCGGCCCGGTCAACCTCGGCACCGCCGTCACCGACGCCACCGGTACGGCCACCCTCCACAACGCCGTCGTCCCCGTCTTCGCCATCGCCACCCCCTTCTACACCGCCGCCTTCCCCGGCAATGCCTGCTACACCGGCGCCACGGCCCACGGCATCCTGCTGTTCATCCCCCTCCCGGAGTGATCTCATTGGCTCCGAACGCCCCAGGTCACCTGGCCCGCTGCGACTGGAGGAACACACCGTGGCCCCACTGCACGATCCGGCCGCCCCCGTCGATGTCGTACGTGCCGCCTTCGCCGCCTATCTCGCCCAGGACCGCGCGGCCATGGAGCGATTGCTCGCCGAGGATTTCGTCTTCACCAGCCCGCAGGACGATCACATCGACCGGGCCGCGTTCCTGGCGATCTGCTTCCCCACGGCGGACCGGCTGCGCCGACAGGACATCCTCGATGCCGTGGCCATCGACGGCGAGCAGGTCTTCGTCCGGTACGAGTACGAGCTGACGACGGGCGAGCGCCATCGGAACGTCGAGGTGATGACGGTGCGGGGCGGACGGGTCACCGAGACGCAGGTGTACTTCGGCGGGCGCTTTCCGCAGGGGTGAGGGGCCGGTCAGGCGAAGACCACGCAGGAGGCGGCCGGCGCCTCGACCGATCCGCCCCTGGCCGGGATGCCGGTCGCCGGGTCGACGGTGAACCAAGTGACGTCTCCGGAGCGCTCATTGGCGGCGTACAGGTGCCGGCCGTCGGGGTGCAGCGCCAGGTCGCGGGGCCAATGGCCGCCGCAGGGGACGGTGGTGACGAGTGTGGCGGTGTCACCGGACGCGTCGAGGGCGAGGACGGAGAGGCTGTCATGACCCCGGTTGGCGGCCCAGGCGAACCGGCCGTCCCTGGAGAGGACGAGTGCGGAGGGGAAGGTGCCGTCGGACTGTGTTTCGCCTCCGCCCTGTGATGAACGCTGGGAGGTGGAGTCCGTGGCGGCGCCCTCCGGGAGCAGGCGGGTCTCCCTCAAGGGCGTCAGCACGCCCCGGTCGGCGTCCCAGCGGCAGACGGTCACCGTCGGGTCGAGTTCGTTGATGACATAGGCACGGTCGCCGCGCGGGTGGAAGGCGAGATGGCGCGGACCGCTGCCGGGGCGCAGCCGGGCCTCGGCGCGTACGGTCAGCGCCCCGTCGCCGGCGCCGAGGGCGCAGCTGCGGACCGAGTCGGTGCCCAGGTCGACGCTGAGCAGCCAGCGGCCACCGGGGTCGGGCAGCACGGCATGGGCGTGCGGGCCCTCCTGGCGGTCGGCGCGCGGGCCGCTGCCCCGGTGGGTGAGCACGATGGCGGGGCCGGCGAGCGTGCCGTCGTCCCGTACACGGAGCGTACTGACGCTGCCGGAGCTGTAGTTGGCGGTGACGAGCCGGCCGTCCACCAGGGTGAGATGGGTGGGGTCGGCGCCGCTCACGGGGACGGCGGGGGCGAGCAGTTCGGGTCCGTCCGGGGTAACGGCGAAGGCGGCCGCGGCGCCGTCCGGGGTCTCGCTGACCGCGTAGAGGTACCGGCCGTCGGGGCCGGGCGCCAGATAGGAGGGGTTGGGGACGAGGTCGGTGGAGTGCAGCGGGGTGAGGGCGCCGGACTCCGGGTCGACCGCCGCGGTGGTGATGCCGGGGCCGCCGGCCGTGGTGAACGATCCGATGTAGGCCCGCAGGCCGCTGACGCTGGTCCCCACTGGTCCGCCCTTCGTCCGCCTCCCCATTGAGGCGCTGCGGCGACGCTAACAGGCACGGGCGTGGCGTCCGGGGCGTTGGCCGGTTCCCGCCGTCGGGGCCGGACCGTACGTACCGCGAAGGCCACTCCCTACGGTCAGGAGGGCCTGCTGCCCCCTGTTGTGCCCGGGTCAGGCGTCGACCAGCGGGGCGCGCGGGGAGCTGCGCAGGGGCGCGGAGAGTCCGGCCAGCGCCTGTTCCAGGCCGTGCAGATGGACGAGCGCGGGCTCCGCCGCGGGCGGCTGCGACACCACCACGGCGGCGGCCGTCGCGTGACGGTTGCTGCGCGGTGCGGTGAGCGCCTCGACGGCGGCCTCCACCCGCAGGCAGGCGGCGGTGAGCCGGGCGTCGTGGGAGGCCTCCGGGTCGGCGGCGACGGAGGCCAGCCCGCGGACCTCACGGGCACAGTCGTCCAGCAGTGCGAGCACCTGGCGGGCCCGTGTCTTACGGGCGCGCAGCGGGCTGAGCGGGTGCACCAGCGGGGCGAGCGAGAGCCGTACGCGGTGGAGCAGGGGCGTGAGTTCGGCGATGTGCGGTGCGGGGTCGGCGGTCGGGGAGCCGGCCAGGCGGGCGGCGGCCTCGGCGGTGCACCGGTGGACGCAGCGCAGGGCGCGCTGGATCCAGGCGTCGGTGGTGGCGTGGGTGGTGACGGGCAGCACGAAGAGCACGGCCAGGACGGCGCCGAGCGCCCCCACCCCGGTCTCGGCGAGGCGCAGCACGAGCAGCGCGGGGTCCAGCACGCCCAGCAGCCCGTACAGCAGCCCGGCCATCAGCGTCACCGCGAGCATCATCCAGGTGTAGGAGACGGCGGCCGTGTAGAAGATCCCGAACACGCAGAACGCGACGAGGGCGACCGTGGGGACGGGATTCCCGTGCAGCGGGACGGCGACGACCAGTCCGAGGCCGATGCCGAGCACCGTGCCGAGGGCCCGGCGGAAGCCCCGGACCAGGGTTTCACCGCGGGACGTGGTGTTCACGAAGATCCACCAGGTGGCGCCCACGGCCCAGTACCAGCGCTGTTCGGAGAGCAGTTGGCCGGCGAGCAGGGCGAAGGTGCTGCCGGCCGTCGCCTGGATCGCCTGGCGGGTGGTCGTCCGGGCCAGCCCCCTGGCCCCGGGCGGGGCGGGCACGGTCACGGGCGGCAGGCGGAGCTCGTAGCACCACACGGCGAAGCGGACGGTGGCGGCGGCGAGCAGCGCGAGGGCGACCGCGGTGTACAGCTCGGGCAACTGGGCCGGCACGGTGTGCAGGAACTGCGTCGCGAAGAAGGTCATGAACGCGAACACGCCGAGGGCGTGGCCCCGCGGCCCCCAGCGGCGGGCGTAGACGCCCGCGCCCACCACGGCGACGAACACCGCGTCGCGTGCCAGAGGGTGGTCGTGCAGCACGGCCGCGACGGCGAGCACCGGGAAGCCGACCGCGGGCAGCAGCGCGGTGGTGATCAGCTGGCCGCGGACGGTGGTGTCGGTGACCGTGAAGAGGGCGAGCAGCGCGGCGAGCCCGCCGGTGATGGCCGCGACGAGCGAGTGCCCCGTGAGTGCACACACGGTGACCGCCAGGCCGATGCCGAGGACGGACCGCGTGGCGCTGCGCAGCCGCAGCAGCCCCGGATCCGGAGCCACGAACACCCTCTTCAGCACAGCTGCCGCCCTTCGACATCACCGCATGAAAAAGGCGCCGCGGGGATCCGCAGCGCCATCGACGGGACCATCACAGCATCACTGCGGCAGGTTGCTCAACAGAGGTCGGAAGTAGTGTGCCATTGGTACAGTCGGCTGGCTTCCGTGCCCATCGGCGCGAGGCCAATGGACGGGAGTGTGACCGAGAGTGACCGCTCCTGTGAGCTGTGCGTGAGGAGACCGTTGAGCATGGCCGTGGATGCGCTGGACGCCAAGATCCTGGGACTGCTGCTGGAGCAGCCGCGCACCAGCGTCCGGGAGTACGCACGCCTCCTCGGCGTCGCCCGCGGCACCGTCCAGGCGCGGCTGGACCGCCTCGAACGGGACGGCGTGATCACCGCCTACAGCCCCCGGCTCTCCCCCGCCGCGCTCGGCCACCCGGTGCTCGCCTTCGTCCACATCGAGGTCACCCAGGGGCATCTGGAGGAGGTGGCGGACGCGCTGGCCGAGGTGCCGCAGATCATCGAGGCGTTCTCGACGACCGGCGGCGGGGATCTGCTGACCCGGGTGGTGGCCCGGGACGCGGCGCATCTGGAGGATGTGATCCAGCGGCTGATCAGCCTGCCGGGGGTGGTCCGGACCCGTACCGAGATGGCGCTGCGGGAGCGGGTGCCGCACCGGATGCTGCCGCTGGTCGAAGAGGTCGGCGGCGGGCCGCGGTGAGTCGGCTTGGCATGCTGGTGGGCATGAGCGCCTCCCCCGCTTCTCCGCTCCCGCCCGCCCCGGTGATCTTCGACCTCGACGGCACCCTGGTGGACAGCGAGCCGAACTACTACGAGGCGGGGCGCCGGCTGCTGGCCGCCTACGGGGTGCCCGACTTCAGCTGGGAGCACCACACCCGCTTCATCGGCATCGGCACCCGCGAGACGCTGACGCACCTGCGCGCGGAGTACGGCCTGGACGCCCCGGTCGAGGAGCTGCTGACCGGCAAGAACCGGATCTATCTGGAGCTGGCGCGGGCGCACACCGAGGTCTTCCCCGAGATGCGGGTGCTCGTGGAGCGGCTGTCGGCGGCCGGGCATCCGATGGCGGTGGCGTCCGGCTCGTCGCGGGCCGCGATCGAGGTGGTGCTCGCCGGAACCGGGCTCGACGCGCTGCTGACCACGGCCGTGTCGGCCGAGGAGGTGGCGCACGGCAAGCCGGAGCCGGATGTGTTCCTGGAGGCCGCGCGCCGGCTGGGGGCCGATCCCGCCCGCTGTGTGGTGGTGGAGGACGCGGCGCCCGGTGCGCTCGCGGCACATCGGGCGGGCATGCGGTGCATCGCCGTCCCGTATGTGCCGGCCACCGCCGATGACCCGGCATTTGCGCAGGCGGGGCTGCTGTTCCGGGGCGGCCAGGGGGAGTTCACGGCGCAGGTGGCGTACGACTGGCTGGCGGCGCTGAAGTGACGGCGCCCGTCGGTGACCGGTGCGTCCTCACCGGCCACCGACGGGCGCCTCTCGCCCTATACGGCGCTTGACTGAGTGGTGGTCACTCCAGGCCGACGCCCTTGCAGGCGCTGGTGAAGCCCTCGCAGAGCAGGTCGGTCCGGACGACTCCGTCGCGCACCACGGTGTCCTTCAGATTCTTCTTGGTGACGAGCTGGGCCTTGAACAGCTGGGCCGGGATACCGGACTTGCTCTTGCTGTCGGCGGTGGTCGTCGTCAGGGACTTGATGCTCTTGCCGCGCAGCAGACGGAAGGCGATTTCGGCGGCGGTTTCGGCCTCCGGCCGGACTTCCTTGTAAATGGTGAAGGTCTGGGTGCCGGCTACCACCCGCTGCAGTGCGGGGAGTTCGGCGTCCTGGCCGCCGACCGGCACATTCTTGATACCGGCCGACTTGAGCGCCTCGGCGATGCCGCCCGCCATACCGTCGTTGGCCGAGTAGACCGCGTCGAAGCCCTCCGCGCCCTGCGCGTCGATGAGATCGGACATCTCCTTCTTGGCCAGCGCAGCGGACCAGTCGGGGATGCTCTTCTCGAAGACGATCTTATGCACCTTGCCGTCGAGCACCTCGTGCGCGCCCTTCTTGTAGGACGGCGCATTCGGGTCGGTCGGTGAACCGTTCATCATGACGACATCGGAGGTGGCCGCCTGGGAACCGAGGGCGGCGAGAATGCCCTGTGCCTGGAGCCGGCCGATCTTCTCGTTGTCGTAGGAGACATAGGCCGCGACATCGCCCTCGGCGAGCCGGTCGTACGCGATGACCTTGACGCCCTTTTTGGCGGCGGAGTCCACCCAGCCCTTGGCCGCCGCGGCGTCGACCGGGTCCAGAATGATGACCTTGACGCCCTTCTTCACCAGAGCATCGAACTGTCTCTTCTGATTGGTGACCTGCTGCTCGGCGTTGTGGTAGTCAACTTTGCATTCGAGGCAGAGCGAGGCAACACGCGACGAAATGATGCGGCGGTCGAACTTCTCATAGCGGTCCGCTTTGTTCTCCGGGAGGAGCAGACCTATGGAGTCCTTGCCGGCACCGGCATCCTGTTGATCGCTTCCACAGGCCGCCAAGGGTGCAGCGAGTGAAAGTGCCATCGCGCCGGTGAGGGCACGCCGCATTATTGCATTCATTTCCGGTACCTCCAAAGGGGCCGCCTGACCGGCCCAGAACGGCTGAAGTGAACGTCATCCGCCGCCCTACCGTCAAGAATCAAAGTCACAACGATATGAAAGTGAGCTGTGAGTTGACCCTCTGAACCACCGTCATCCGCCGGGCGTTCCGGACAGTACCGAAAAGTTCAATTCGTTCCGTATCACTCCGGAACGTTCCGTTTTCGAGCCGGTCACACCCGGCCCGGTTCCCGAAGTGTAACGCGAGGTAACACCTCCCCCTCGGCCACCCGTTGAACCACCAACCACCCAGCGCCTGAACGGAGTTGCACGACCGGGAAGGACCGCGAGATCGCCGACGCCACGGCCGCGCACTTCCCCCTTTCGTACCGAACAGCAGGAAAGGAAGGAATGTAGATGCTGCGCACAGCTTTCCGCCGTGGCCACAGCGCCGGTCCGACGCCGTTCCGCACCGCCGGGACTGCCGATACGCCGCACTCCGCCGCCCGGCCACGAGCCATCACGGAGCATTTCCCGATCCCGCTTCCATCGCCAATTCCGGCAACGGCAATGGGAATTCCCCCGGAATCTCTTCAGCTGGTTTTTCCGCTGCCGATTCTTCGGGCGGGGCGGGCACAGGGGCCCGACAGCCGCGGATACCGCGGCGGCCCGCCACCCGGCCGTCGGGCCGGTTCGGTGAGATCCTGGAACCGGGCGACCCACCACTCCCCCGGGACGCGGCGGGCGGAGCCCGCTCGACCCCCGGGTGCCGAACCAGGTGACCGACATGAGCACTGCCCGGCAGTACACCCCCGTCTCCGCCGACGGCCGGCCGGGAGCCCCGGACCAGCACCCCGGCCGCAGCGACCCGGCCTACCGGCGCCGCCGCGACGCGCTGGCCGCACGGGCCGAGGGACATCGGGTGGGCGCGCCCTACCCGGCCGTCGAGTACACCGAGGACGAGCACCGCACCTGGCGGGCCCTGCACCAGGCCCTCGGCCCGGCGCACCGCGCCCATGCGTGCCGTGCGGTCCTGGACGCCGGGGAGGACGCGGGCATCCGCGCCGACCGGATCCCGCAGCACTCGGAGGTCAGCGCCGCCCTCACCGCCCGGACGGGATTCGCCTTCACCCTGGCCGGCGGGGTGGTGCCCAACGAACGGTTCCTGGGGGCGATGGAGCACGGCTACTTCCACGCCGTGCAGTTCGTCCGCCACCCGGCCGTCCCGCTGTACGCGCCCGAACCCGATGTCCTGCACGACGTCTTCGGGCACGGCGTCCATCTGTCGTGCGCGCGCCTGGCCCGGCTGTACCGGCTCATCGGGCAGGCCGCCAACCGGGCCGGGACCGACGAGGCCCTCGACATCCTCAGCCGCGTCTACTGGTTCACCCTCGAATACGGACTGATCACCGAGGCCGGGACCCCGAAGGCCTTCGGCGCCGCCCTGCTGTCGTCGTACGGCGAGATCGGCGCCCACGAGCTGCGGACGATCCGCCCGCTGGACCCCCGCGCCGCGGCCGCCACGCCGTACCGCATCTCCGGCTACCAGCCCGTCCTGTACGCCGCCCGCTCACTGGAGCATCTCGAAGACGTTCTCGGCGCCTTCTGCGCGGACTTCGACGACGAGAGCGCGCACCGGATGCGCGTCCCGGCGCTGTCGCACGACTGGGTGTAGCGCCCGTCTTTCAGGTCGGTCCGGTGCGCGCCACGGGGCCCGCCCGCCGGGTCAGCCGACCCAGCCGCCAGTGAGGCCGAGCACCGCCGAGCCGTCCAGGTCGGTGAGCTTGACGCCGGTGAACTCGCGCGCCCAGTCCGACGTCTGGAGGCGGAACGCGGGCCGGTCCGCGGTGAGCGCCTCCAGCACGGTGCCGGCGACCTCGGCCGGGGTCTGCGCGTTGCCGCTGAACTGCGCGAGGGTGCGGTCCAGGTACGCCTGCAGCGCGTCCGCGTACGGGCCCGCGGCGGCCACCTCGGCCTGTGGGTCGACGCCGACATTGCTGACGAACTCGGTCGCCACGGCGCCGGGCTCGACCACGGACACCGACACCCCGAGCCGGGCCGCCACCGGCGCCAGGCTCTCCATGTACCCCTCGACGGCGAACTTGGCCGCGCAGTACGCCTCGTTGAAGGGCTGCCCGATGACCCCGCCGACGCTGGTGACGGTGATCAGACGGCCACCGGTGGCCCGCAGATGCGGCAGTGCCGCCTTCGAGACATGGAGCACGCCGAAGAAGTTCACCTCCATCACGCCGCGCACCGCGGCCACGCTCTCGTTCTCCAGGGTGCCGAGGTGCCCGGCACCGGCGTTGTTGATCACGGCGTCGAGGCGGCCGTACTCGGCGATCACCCCGTCGACGGCGGCGGCGACGGAGCCCTCGTCGACGACGTCCAGCTGCCGGACGTCGAGCTCCACCCCCGCTTCCTCGGCGGCCTTGCGCAGCGCGCCGGAGCGGCCGGTGTCGCGCAGCGTCGCCACTACCCGCCAGCCGGCCTGTGCCGCGGCGACCGCGGCGGCCAGGCCGATGCCGGAGGAGGTACCGGTGATCAGAACAACCTTGGACGAGGGGGAAGACATGGCGAACCTTTCGGCCGTGCGAGCTGATTAAGTGCGTGTACACACACCATAAACATTATGTGTGCGCACACGCAACCGGTAACCTGGCCGCATGGCGAACAGGAAGCTCACCCAGGCCGAGATGCCCGTGGCCGATCACGCCTTCTACGGCCTGGTCTGGGCCGGAACCGTCCTCACCGAACGCGTCGACCGTGCCCTGAGCAAGGCCCACGACCTGCCGGTCTCCTGGTTCGAGGTGATGCTCTGGCTCGCTTCCAGCCCGGAGCCGGTGCCGGCCTCCGTCCTCGGCAACAGCACCATGCTCAGCCGCAGCCAGGTCTCCCGCGTCGTCGACGCGCTCAGCAGCCGCGGCCTGGTCACCCGCACCCCCTCGGCCCGCGACGCCCGCTCCGTCGAGGTGTCCCTCACCCCGGAGGGCCGCCGGCTCTTCGAAGAGGCCGACGCCACCCGGCGGGCCTGCCTGGCGCCGGTGTTCACCGACCTGCTCGACCAGGAGGATCTCGAAGCGCTGGGCGCGGTGTGGCGGAAGCTCAAGGCCAACAAGGACGGCTGAAAGGGTGGGAGTTGGGGCCGGGTGACGCTTCCCGTGTTCTCCGGCACCGGGGCGCCGCCGGCCCGCTCAGTGGGCGATGGTGCGGGCGATGTCCAGGGTGAGACGCTGCCAGGGGTCACGGCGGGACCGGCCGCATCGATGGGCTCCGCCACCAACAGGCAGTAGACATCGGGGAGTTGGATGCCCAGCCGGGCGGCGCGGTCGGTCAGCGCCCCGAGGGAGGCGTGCCGGCCGGTGATCAGGTCGTCGAGGAGCAGCCGCAGCGCCCGGTCGCGGTCCCCGGCGAGGTTCTCGCTCGTGGCGGTGTACGCCGTGGCCATCTCCTCGGCGAGGGTGTCGAGGGTGGTCAGTGCCATACGGGTGAGCGCGATGGCGTCCGCGGCGGACGGCGGGGGCGTGACGGCCGCGATCTCGTCCGTCAGGGCGGTCGCCGCGACCCGGTAGGCCCGCAGCACCGCCTGCACCGGGCGGCCGTCCGTGGCCCGCGCCGCGGCGATCCCGCGGAGCCGCCGGAGGTCGGCGGGGGTGAGCGCGCCGTCGGTGACCCAGAGGCGGAGCAGCCGGTCCAGCGCCCAGGCGGCGATGGCACGGACCTCGTGCAGCCGGCTGTCGTCGAGCGCGGCGTAGGCCGGGACCTCCGCGCGCACCGCGGCGACGGTCCTCGCGACGACCCGTGGATCGGCGATCAGTTGCTGCCTGACGCGCTCCCGTTCCTCTGTCACAGGGTGATGATTCCACCCGCGTGTTGTGCGCAGCGCGGTGGACGGGTCTTGTCACTGTCGCCAGGATCGCGGGGAGCACGCGGTATCGGCGACGAGAGGCGGGACGACGGATGGCGAAGCACTGGGCGGACTTCCAGTACGAGATCTATCTCCACGGTATGACGGGCGCCGTACCGCGGCTGCCGACGGATCTGACCCGGCTGGAACGGCTCGCCGAGCAGCGGCTCGGGCCCGGTCCGGTCGGCTATGTGGCGGGCAGCGCGGGCACCGGCAGCACGGCCGACGCCAACCGGGCCGCGCTGGACCGGCGGCGGATCGTCCCGCGGATGCTCCGTGATGTGCACGACCGCGAGCTGTCCGTGGAGCTGTGGGGCCGGACGCTGCCCGCGCCGCTCGCGCTCGCACCGGTCGGAGTGCTGTCGATCATGCACCCGGACGCCGAGTCCGCCGCCGCCCGCGCCGCCGCGGCGCAGGGCGTGCCGTACATCCTGTCCTCCGCCTCCAGCACACCCATGGAGCAGGTCGCCGAGGCGATGGGCGACGGGGAGCGGTGGTTCCAGCTGTACTGGGCGAAGGACCGCGAGGTCACCCGGAGCTTTTTGAACCGGGCGAAGGCGGCCGGCTACACCGCGCTCTTCGTCACCCTCGACACCCCGCTCCTCGCCTGGCGCCCGCGCGATCTCGATCAGGCCTATCTGCCGTTCCTGCACGGGGTGGGCACCGCCAACTACTTCAGCGACCCCGCGTTCCTGGCCGGGCTCGCCAAGCCGGTCCACGAGGACCCGAACGCGGCGGTCAGGCACTTCGTGGGGATGTTCGCCGACCCCGCCAAGACCTGGCCGGACCTGGCGTTCCTGCGGGAGAACTGGGACGGTCCGATCGTGCTCAAGGGCATCCTGCACCCGGACGACGCGCTGCGGGCCGCCGACGCCGGAGTGGACGGGGTGGTCGTCTCCAACCACGGTGGCCGCCAGGTGGCGGGCTCCGTCGCCGCCGCCGATGCGCTGCCCCGGGTCGTCGAGGCCGCCGCCGACCGGCTCACCGTGCTCTTCGACAGCGGTATCCGCACCGGCGACGACATCGTCAAGGCGCTCGCCCTGGGCGCGAAGTCGGTGCTGGTGGGTCGGCCTTACGCGTACGGGCTCGGCCTCGACGGGCAGGCGGGTGTCGAGCACGTACTGCGCTGTCTGCTCGCCGAGTTCGACCTCACCCTCGCGCTGTCCGGGCACTCCCGCCCCGCCACCCTGTCCGCCGACGACCTGATCGAGGAATCCGTATGACCACCGCGCCACACTCGGACTCCACCCCGGAGCCACAGCCCGTGAAGAACGTGCTCGCCGTCGTCTCGCCGCATGTCGGTGGCCGTACCGCCGGAGCCGCGCTGGCCGGCCTGTTCCCCGGCCGGGCCCGGGTCACCGTCGTCGAATCGGCCGACGAGGACCCGGCGGCGCTGCGGGAAGCGCACTTCCTGATCACCGGCCTGGGCCCGGTCACCGCCGCCCATCTCGCCGCCGCACCGCGGCTGGAGCTGGTCCAGTGCGCCAGCCACGGCTTCGACTACGTCGACCTGGAAGCGGCCCGCGAGCGGGGCGTCCCGGTCTGCAACATCGGCTCCAGCGGCGCGGAGAAGCAGAATGTGGCGGAGCAGACCTTCGCCCTGATGCTGGCCCTCGCCAAGCAGCTGGTCCCGGCCCACACCGCCCTGGTCGAGGCGGACTGGGCGCTGCCGCGGCTCCAGCAGTCCCTGACCGAACTGTCCGGCAAGACCCTCGGCATCATCGGCCTGGGTCACATCGGCGAGGAAGTCGCCCGCCGCGCCGTCGCGTTCGACATGACCGTCGTCTACACGGGACCGAAGCCCGCCCCACCGGAGACCGAGTCCCGTCTCGGCGGCGCCCGGTACCTGAGCCTCGACGAGCTGCTGCGCACCTCCGACTACGTCACCCTGCACGCCCCGCTCACCGACCGGACCCGCCACCTCCTCGACGCCGGGCGGCTCGCGCTCCTCAGGCCCACCGCGTTCGTGATCAACACCGCCCGTGGCGCCCTCATCGACCAGGACGCCCTGGCGGACGCCCTGGCGGCGGGCACCCTCGCGGGGGCGGGGATCGATGTCTTCGACCCCGAACCGCCGACGGCGGCACTGCGCCTGCTCAAGGCCCCGAATGTGGTGCTCTCCCCGCATGTCGCGGGCGTCACCCGGGAGACTCTGGTGCGCATCGCCCTGGCGGCCGTGCAGAACGTCATCGACCGGCTGGAGGGCAAACCGCTGCGGGACGTCGTGGCGTAGCGGACCGGGCCGCGGGGGCAGTAGTTGCGGGTGCCGGGTGCGGGACGCCTTTCTGAATTTCGGCCATTGTCCGGGGCCGGCCGACGGGCCCGCACACCCGGGCGGCGCGGTGCGGTGGCGCGTTCCTGGCGCGCCACCGCCATTTCTCGACACTCCCGGCGGCCCGCCCCCTGAGCAACAGGAGTAGCGTCCGCCCGGCATCGGCTCCGCTCACTCCCCACGCCCGACGGACGGCCGGGGGTGCGGAAAGCGCCTCACCAGGAAAGGCTGACGCACGCACGTGAATCCCCGTGGACGCACCCGTTGGGCGATCGGCGGCCTGCTCGCCGGCGGCCTCGTCATCAACTTCCTCGACCGCACGGCGATATCGGTGGCGAGTTCCTCCATCGCCGACGACTTCGGGCTGGACCTGCAACAACTCGGCGTGGTGCTCTCGGCGTTCACCTGGTCGTACTGCCTGGTGCAGTTACCCGCCGGGCTGCTGGTGGACCTCCTGGGCGTCTCGCGGCTCACCCGTATCGCCTCGGCGTTATGGGCCGGTGCGAGTCTGCTCACGGCGGTGGCCGGCGGGGTCGGCCCCCTCATCCTGGCGCGGCTGCTGCTCGGGGTGGCGGAGGGGCCGTCGATGGTCGGGGCCTCCAAGGCGACCGCGGCGTGGTTCCCGGTCGGTGAGCGCGGTATGGCGACGGCCCTGTTCGACGGCGCCACCAAGCTGGCCAACATGGTGGCCTTCCCGGTGCTGGCGTTCGTGATGAGCGAGTGGGGCTGGCGGGCCGGGTTCCTGTTCTGCGCAGTGGTCAGCCTGCTGTTCACCGCCGTGTGGTGGTGGGGCTACCGCGACCCGTCCGGGTACCGCTCACTGCGGCCGGCGGAGCGGGAGTTCATCCTCCGAGGCGGGGCACGGGACACCGACCGGGGCGGGCGGCAGCGGTTCCGCACCGCCCTGCGCTCCCCCAGGGTCTGGGTCGTGGCCTGCGGTTTCGCCTGCTACGGCTACACCATCAACATCGTGCTGACCTGGATGCCCGAGTTCCTGCAGCGGCAGTTCCAGGTGCGGCTGTTGCAGTCCGGTTTCTACTCGATGGTCCCGTGGGCGGTGGCGACGGTCGCCGAACTCGCCGTCGGGGGCTGGCTGGTGGACCGGCTGATCCGCCGGGGCCGCGACCCGTGGGCGGTCCGCCGCACGGTACTGACCGGCGGGCTGGCGCTGGGCGGCACGATCGGCGCCGCCGGGAGCGCCGGATCACCCACCGTCGCGGTCTGCTGGATGTCCGTCTCACTGGCGGGGCTGGCCATCGCCGCGCCCGTCGCCTGGGGGCTGCCCGGACTGCTCGCCCCGCCGGGAACCGTGGGCGCGGTCAGCGGGCTGATGAACTTCCTCAATACGGCGGCCACCGCGGGCGGCGTACTGCTCACCGGCTGGCTGGCGCAGGTGAGCGGGTCGTTCGACGCGCCCTTCCTGTTCGCGGTGGCCGTGCTGGCGGTGGGGATCGCGCTGTACTGGCGGGTGCTGCGCCGGGTGCAGGTGCAGGACGCGGGCCCGGTCCGGCAACTGCACCGGGTCTGAGGCGCGGAGGTGTCGCCTCGTGCCCGTCCGGCGCAGTTGCACACCGGACGCAAGATCTGTGTCAGTCATCACAGATTCGGCACTCCGCTCCAGGGAATCCCTAGGATGGCTGGGCAGTTGATCGGCAGGGGGGCGTGGGAAGCGGCTATGCACACCGTCGGCCCGTTTCCACTCCGGTCCGGTCCGGCCGCGCAGCGCCCCGGGCGGTCGCCGAAGTCGGACGGCCACGCCCCGGACGCCCCTCCGTCAGCTTCTTCCGCATCGCGCGCCGCCGCGGCCGAGGTTCTCCGCCGATGAACGACACGTCCGTATTAGCGACCTGCCTGGCGCGATTATCCTGGCCACCGGAGCGGCTGGCCCGCGAGATCAACAAGCGCTGCGGCAACGGCACCATCAGCAGCAAGGCGCCATACAACTGGCTGAAGGGCGCCTGCCCGCGGCGCCGGCTGCCGCACATCGTCGCCACCATCCTGTCCGATCAGCTCGGTGAGCCGATCGGGGTCGAGGCGCTGTGGCCCGAGCACTTCCCGTCCGCGGCCCCGCCGCACCAGGGCATCCCCGCGCAGCGGCGCCGTACGGCCCCCGTCCGGCGTCCGGCCGGCCAGGAGCCGCTGACCGCGTCGGTGGACTGGCTGGTGGCCGACGAAGCGCTGCCGCCGCCCTCGCGGCTGGGAGGCGACGAGATCCCCGAGGTCGCCATCGAGGTGCTGACCGCCCGCATCCAGCAGCTGCGCCGGCTGGACGACAGCGGCAGCAGCGGGCTCGTCCTGGACTGGGCGCTGCAGGACCTCCAGTGGACGGAGAAGCTGGCCGCCAAGTACTCCTACGACGCCGCGACCGGACGGCAGCTGCACCGCATCCTCGCCGAACTGGGGCAGCTCACCGCCTGGTTGACGGCCGATCAGGGGATGGACGAGCTGAGCAGCTCGCGTTTCCTGGCCGCGCTGGGCGCCGCACGGGCGGCCGGTGACCGGCCGCTCGCCGCGTACATCATCTCCTGTATGAGCTACCGGGCCGGCTGGGCCGGACGGGCGGAGGAGGCCCTGCGGCTGATCCGGATCGCGCGCAAGGGGTCGGCGCAGGAGGACATGGGCATCGGCCACGCCCTGCTGGCCACCCGCGAGGCCAGGGCGCACGCCGCACTCGGCGACGAGGCGGCCTGTCAGCGGGCCCTGGACGACGCCGCGGCGCTGAGCGGGGCGGGCGGTCCCGCGGCCGAGCCGCTCTGGGCGTACTGGCTCAGCCCCGCGGTCATGGTGGCCGACGCCGGCCGGGCCTGGCTGGAGCTGGGGCGCCCGGAGCGGGCGGAGGAGCATCTCACCCGCGGGATCGAACTGCTCCGGGGCGGCCAGCCGCGCAACCTGCTGCTGCACAGCGCCTCGCTGGCCGAGGCGCGGCTGGCGCGCCGCGAGCTCGACGGTGCCGCGGAGGCCGCCACGGACGCGCTGGCGCTGGCCGAGAACGTCAGCTCACAGCGCGCCCGGGCGCGGCTGACGGCGCTGCGGCGGCGGTTCGTGCGGTACGACAGTGCGGTGGCGCGCGACATCGTGCAACGGGCCGACGGTCTGCTGGCCACGGGCCGGGCGGGGGCCGCGTGCTGAGGCGTGGTCATCAAGTCCCGGCGTGCGCCACGCCGTTCGGCTGACGTCAGCAGGGACTCGGCCCCCGCCGCCGGCCCGGCGGCGCGGGCGGGCCTCCTGCCCGGCACACACTGAGGGCGGCACCCGCCCCAGGCGCCCCGCGCACCAGGACACGACACTCGACACGGAACGGCATCCAGGAGAACAGGAACATATGCGAGTCACTCATGAGGTACCGCTTGCCCCGCTGACGACGCTGGGCCTCGGCGGGCCGGCGGCGGTCCTCTTCGAGCTGTTCGACCCGGCGGACTTCCCCGAGTTCGTCGCGCTGGCCGGGAACCGCCCCGGCCGGCCGGTGTGTCTCGGCGAGGGAAGCAATGTGGTGGTCGGCGACGCCGGATGTGCGGGCGCCGTACTGCGGATGAGCACCAAGGGCATCCGGATGACCGGCCGCACCGCCGAGGGCCGGGTGCTGGTCGAGGTCCAGGCCGGTCACCCCCTCGGCGATCTGGTCGACACCACCATCGCGGAGGGCCTCACCGGCATGGAGATGCTCGTGGGCATCCCCGGGACGACCGGCGCCACACCGGTCCAGAACGTCGGCGCCTACGGTCAGGAGACCGCCGACTGCCTGGTGGAAGTGACCGCGTGGGACTGGGAGTCGGGCCGGATGGTCACCCTGGACGGCGCGGCCTGCGGGCTGGGGCACCGCACCAGTGTCTTCAAGCACTCCCGCCGGTGGACCCTGCTGAGCCTGGTCTTCGCGCTGCGCCGGTCCGAGCTGAGCGCGCCGGTCAACTACCGGACGGTCGCCGCCACGCTCGATGTCCCGGTCGGGAGCCGGGTGCCCCTGGACGAGGCGGCCCAGGCGGTGCTTGCCGTCCGGCGGAGCAAGGGCATGGTGCTGGGCTGCAGCGGCACCGACGACAGATCGGTGGGGAGTGTGTTCCTCAGCCCCGAGATCACCGCCGCACAGGCCGAGCGCCTGCGGGCGCGGAACGCGCCGGTGAACCACTTCCCCGACGGCTCGACCCGGGTCAGTGCGAGCTGGCTCATCCGGCAGGCCGGTTTCGAGCTGTGCACGCCGATTGTCACGGGTGTGCGCATTTCCTCGCTGCACTACACCCTGGTCGCCGAGGAAGGGGCGACCGCAACCGGTTTCACCCGCGCGATCGACCTCGTACGCCAGGAGGTACTGCGCCGCACGGGCGTCCGGCTCACCTCCGAACTTGATTTCCTCTGAGCCGGCGCACCGTCTCCGCGAACGTTCGGCCGAAGCGCGCCGGGGGTGAACTCCGGCTCGGAGCAGGGGCGTTGGGTTTTGATCACAGCCAAATGCTCTTGACGCGTCTCACGGCCTCGGATGGAATACCGGACGGTTGCGGGATATCTCCGCAACGACCGGAAATACTCCGGAATTAAAATATCTTTCTTTGGAGGGGACCATGGAGAACGTCACCATCAACCTGGACGAATTCGACCTCGATCTGGACATGGAAAGCACGGAATCGGCCACGACCGCCGTGAAGGCGCAGGGTTCCAAGCTCATGACGCAGGTCTGCACGCCCACCTCCTGGAGCTGCTGAGACACGGGTGCGGGGGGGGGGGGGGGGGCGGGGCCCCCCGCCCCCCCCCCCCCCCCCCCCGGCCCCGGGGCGGCGGGGGGCGGGGCCGCCGCCGGAGGCG
>NZ_JBHYPE010000010.1:0-221216 GCF_042746015.1 Streptomyces sp. NPDC058773 | reverse complement strand
TGTCGATCGTGCGGTCGGTGGTGCGGGCGCATGACGGCACGATCACGGCGCAGCCCCGTGAGGGCGGTGGCCTGGTGATGAGGGTCGTCCTGCCGCTCTGACGCAGGCCAGAGGCCGGTTGTACGCCCGCTGGAGCCCCTGTGCGCCCCCGCGGGCGGTCACCGGACATCTGTGCGTACGATCGCCCGTCTCGTGGCCGTACACCGCCTCGCCTCCCGGTTTGACGAAAAGGGGGGTGGGCGTGGATCCTTCGCCGAGTTCGCTTTGCGCGGAATTGAACCGGTCCACCTGCGGGTCATTGCGTGTGTGATCCCTCACAGGCGCGAGATTCCGGCCATCTACTCTCCGTGATCAAAATTCCCGTCGGAATGCCGGGGAAGTCCGGGTTTCCGGGGGGTGAGATCACGGGAAGTACAGGTGGTGGGCTGCGCGAGGTGCGACATTCGGACCGTGTACGGTCCTGATCGCCATCCAAACCGATCACCTCTTCAGGGGTGCGGTTGGGTGTCGATTGAGTAACAGACCTTGATGTGAGGCAAAATCTCCGCCTCAGGTCGGGCACAAGTCCGGCCTCTCACGCGTTACGAGCGCTGAGACACCGCAGACACCCAGAGGGGGAGAGCGAAAATGGCTACGGATTACGACACCCCACGCAAGACCGATGACGACCTCAACGAGGACAGCATCGAGGAGCTGAAGTCGCGGCGGAACGACAAGTCCGCCTCGGCCGTCGACGTCGACGAGTTCGAGCAGGCCGAGGGCCTGGAGCTGCCGGGCGCGGACCTGTCCAACGAAGAGCTGGCCGTGCGTGTGCTGCCCAAGCAGCAGGACGAGTTCACGTGCATGAGCTGCTTCCTGGTCCACCACCGCAGCCAGCTGGCCGCGGAGGACAAGAACGGGCAGCCGATCTGCCGCGACTGCGCGGCCTGAGTCCGGCCGACGCCGTGACAGGCGTGAACCCGTTCCGTAAGGGACCCCAGGGCGCCGAAGGCCCGGCGGCCGGCGCACGATCACGCGAGGAAACCGCGCCCGTGCCCGCCGACCCGACCGCCCTCCCCGCGGAGCGGACGACCGGTGCAACTAAGGAGCGAGGCCGCACGGCCTCGCTCGCGGCCATGATCGGCCGCGGTGCCGGAAGAGGCGGCGGCAGGGTGCGGGCGGGGATCGCCGTGATCGCCGACCGGATCATCGACATCGCCCCGCGCATCCCGGTCCGTGACCTGGCCACCCTGCGCGCCCAGTTCCCCGGACTGACCCCCGAGGACCTGGCCGACAAGCTCGTCGCGGGTGCCTGCGGGGGCACCGCCACCGTCGGAGCGGGCGTCGGCGCGGCAGCCATGCTGCCCGTACCGCCCGCCATGCCGGCCGAGCTGGCCGCCGAGATCACCGGCGTCGCCACGATCGAGATCAAGCTGATCGCCGAGCTCCACGAGGTCTACGGCCTCCGGCCCGCGGGCAATTTCCGGCACCGGGGGATGGCCTACCTGACCTCCTGGACGGAGGAGCGGGGCATCGACGTCACCAAACCGGCCTCGCTGAACTTCGCCCTCGGTGTGCAGATGCGGCGCGAACTCCGCCAGCAGATCATGAAGCGCACGCTGCGAAACCTCCCGAACCTCATCCCGTTCATGATCGGCGCCTCCGTCGGCGCGTTCATGAACCGCAGGGACACCCGGAAACTCGCCGAGAAGATCCGCAAGGACCTGCGCACGAAGCAGGTCCCCTGGGACACCCTCCCCGACTCCGGCCCGGCCGGCCCGGCGGGCGGCTGACGCGGAATCCCGGCCCGCCGGGGATCAGGAGCGGACGGCCGTCAGTGCCGCCACCAGACGCTCCGGCTCCCGCGTCGAGAGATAGACGTACGGCGTCGGGTCCTGCGGATCGGTGATCTCCACCCGCACCGCGGTGCCGATATAGCTGCGCAGCAGCATGAACGCACGGGCATCGGCCTTGTGCGTCCGCCACGCCAGCGCCTCCTCCGCGTCCAGCGCCCGGGCCTCGCCCAACGCCGTCGCCGGGATCTTCGCGTCGCCGGCGATCAGCGCACCGCCCACCACCCGGATCCGCGCCGAGCCGTACGAGCTCACCGCCACCGCGGCCAGCGCCCCGCCGCCGATCAGCCCGCCGAGCATCGGCAGCGTCCCCACGGGCAGCAGCATCAGCGCGCAGGCGACGCCGGTCAGCGCGGCGATCACCCACCAGGACCGGGGCACGGTGAGACGTTCTTCGTACGACTGCATGGCTCCAGCTTGGCACGGCGGCGCGGGCCCGTTACGCGCGCGGGTAGGGTCTGCACTCGTGAGTGGAACTGACAGAACGAGGGCGGAGCTGCCGCGGCTGACGCCACCGACGGACGCCGTCGCTCCGGTCCGGCATGCCGAGGCGCCGGTGCCCGGAGAACTCCTCGGCGCGCACTACGACCGGTGCTTCGGCTGCGGCAACGGCCAGCCGCACGGTCTGCACCTGGAGGCGCGGGCCGGTGACGGCGTGAGCGTGACCGCCGAGTTCACCGTCAAGGAGGCCCACCAGGGCGCGCCCGGTCTGGCGCACGGCGGTGTGCTGGCCACCGCGCTGGACGAGACGCTCGGCTCGCTGAACTGGCTGCTGCGGGTGATCGCGGTGACCGGCCGGCTGGAGACCGACTTCGTCCGGCCGGTCCCGCTGGGCACCGTGCTGTACCTGGACGCGCGGGTCACCGCCGTGCACGGCAGAAAGATCTACTCGACGGCCGTGGGACGTATAGGCGGTCCGGACGGCCCGGTCGCGGTGCGCGCCGAAGCCGTCTTCATCGAGGTGAAGGTCGACCACTTCATCGACAACGGCAGGCCCGAGGAGATCCAGGCGGCGATGGCCGACCCGGACCAGGCCAAGCGAGCGCGTGCCTTCGAGGTGAACCCGTGAGTCAGGTACGGAATCCGGTGGATGTGCTGCTGCGCCGGCTGGACCCGGACGTGCCCGTGCCGTCGTACGGGCATCCCGGCGACGCGGGCGTCGATCTGGTGACCACCGAGGCCGCCGAGCTGGCGCCGGGGGAGCGCGCCGTGCTGCCCACCGGGGTGTCGATCGCGCTGCCCGACGGCTACGCGGCGTTCGTGCACCCGCGGTCCGGGCTGGCCGCGCGGTGCGGACTGGCGCTGGTGAATGCCCCCGGGACGGTCGATGCCGGGTACCGTGGAGAGATCAAGGTGATCGTGGTCAATCTGGACCCGCGCGAGAGCGTGCGGTTCGAACGATTCGACCGGATCGCCCAACTGGTCGTCCAGCAGGTCGAGAAGGTGCGCTTCCACGAGGTGGCGGAACTTCCCGGCTCGGCGCGGGCCGAGGGGGGATTCGGTTCCACCGGCGGTCATGCGGCGGTGGGCGGCTCCACGGGCGGGAATGAATACGCATCGGTCGGTGCCGACCGGGAAGGACAGTGACGTGTTCGGACGTCGCAAGAAGAACGAGGCTCCTGAAGAGCCGGCGATGGACACCACGCTCGACGACGAGCGCGCGGTGAGCGACGCCGACGAGGACGAGGCGGAACAGCGGCTCAGCCTTCCGCCCGCGCCGCGTCCCGACGGTCCCTGGGACGCGTCGGAGGTCTCCGAGCCCGGCGAGGGCCGGGTGGACCTCGGCGGGCTGTTCGTGCCCGGTGTCGAGGGCATGGAGCTCCGGGTGGAGGTCGCCGGGGACGCCATCGTCGCCGCGACCGTGGTGCTGCAGGACAGCGCCGTACAGCTGCAGGCCTTCGCCGCCCCCAAGAACGAGGGGATCTGGGGCGAGGTCCGCGAGGAGATCGCCGCCGGCATCACCCAGCAGGGCGGGGTCATCGACGAGGTCGAGGGCCCGCTGGGCTGGGAGCTGCGCGCCCAGGTACCCGTACAGCTGCCGGACGGCACCAACGGTGTGCAGGTCGTGCGCTTCATCGGCGTCGACGGTCCGCGGTGGTTCCTGCGCGGTGTGATCTCCGGTCAGGGTGCGGTGCAGCCGCAGGCCGCGGGCGTGCTGGAGCACATCTTCCGGGACACCGTGATCATCCGCGGCGAGGCCCCGATGGCGCCCCGCGACCCGATCGTCCTGAAGCTGCCGGACGACGCCCAGATGGTGCCGGACGGTGTGCAGCAGGAGCCGGTCGAGCAGTCGCGTTTCGGTGGCGGTGTGGAGCGTCTGGAGCGCGGACCGGAGATCACCGAGATCCGCTGACACATCCGGCGGCCGGGCGGCGGGAAGGCGCCCGGCGACGGCCGGATCACGACGGTCTCACGGGCCCGTACTCCCCGATCGGGGGTGCGGGCCCTTCCGTTTGTGCAGGTCAGGTGCGGCTGCGTAAGAGAACCGTCAATGGGGCGCTAATGGCCGTAAGGGAGGCGTCAACGGCGGTCACACGGGGCGGGAGGAGCGCTTTGCTCTAGGGGTCCTGTCCGCCCGTCCTCTAGGAGCACACGATGGCCGACGTGGCCTTCGTCGTCGTCACGCTCGCGGTCTTCGCGCTGGTGGCTCTCGTCGCCAAGGGGGTGGCGAAGCTGTGACCGTCGAAAACGTCGTCGGCCTGATCGTGGCCGTCGCCCTGCTCGGCTATCTGGTCCTCGCCCTCGTCTTCCCGGAGAGGTTCTGAGGTGTCCACTGCTGCTGCCGCGGCGGGCCAGATGAGCCCCGTTCTCGCCGGTGTGCTCCAGCTGACCGCGCTCGTCGCGGCGCTGGCCCTGGCCTACCGTCCCCTCGGCGACCACCTGGCCGCCGTCTACAGCTCCCCGAAGCACCTTCGCATCGAGAAGGTCATCTACCGCTGCATCGGCGCCGACGCGGACGTCCGGATGCGCTGGCCGGCCTACCTGCGCAGCGTTTTGGCGTTCTCCGCGGCGGGCGTGCTGCTCCTCTACCTCCTGCAGCGCCTCCAGGGCGGGCTGCCGCTGTCCCTCGGCTTCGCGTCGATCAGTCCGGACCAGGCGTTCAACACCGCGGCCTCCTTCGTCGCCAACACCAACTGGCAGTCCTACAGCGGCGAGCAGGCCATGGGCCACGTCGTCCAGACCGCCGGCCTCGCGGTGCAGAACTTCGTCTCCGCCGCCACCGGCATGGCCGTCGCCATCGCCCTCGTCCGCGGCTTCGCCCACCGCCGGACGCCCGCCCCCGACGGCACGGGCGGCACCCTGGTCCGCGCCGGCGAACTCGGCAACTTCTGGGCCGACCTGGTCCGCGGCACCGTGCGGGTGCTCGTCCCGATCGCCGTGCTCGGCGCTCTCGTCCTGGTCGCCTGCGGCGCCGTCCAGAACTTCTCCGGCATCCACGCGGTCGGCCAGTTCATGGGCGGCTACCGGCAGAGCAACGGCGGAGCGGTCGCCTCCCAGGAGGTCATCAAGCTGCTGGGCACCAACGGGGGCGGCTACTTCAACGCCAACTCGGCCCACCCCTTCGAGAACCCCGACGCCTTCACCAACCTCTTCGAGGTCTTCCTGATCCTCGTCATTCCCTTCGCGCTGACCCGCACCTTCGGCAGGCTCGTCGGGAACGTGAAGCAGGGCTACGCGATCCTCGCCACGATGGGCGTCATCTGGCTCGGCCTCACCGCCCTGATGATGTGGACCGAGTTCGCGCACGGCGGGCCGGCCCTGCAGGCCGCGGGCGCCGCCATGGAGGGCAAGGAGACCCGCTTCGGTGTCGGCGGCTCCGCGATCTTCTCGGTGGCCACCACCCTCACCTCCACCGGCGCGGTCGACTCCTTCCACTCCTCCTTCACGGCCTTCGGCGGCGGCATCCAGCTGCTCGGCATGATGCTCGGCGAGATCGCACCGGGTGGAGTGGGCTCCGGCCTCTACGGCATGCTCGTGATGGCGATCATCGCGGTGTTCATCGCCGGCCTGATGGTGGGCCGGACACCCGAGTACCTCGGCAAGAAGATCGGCACCCGCGAGATCAAGCTCGCCGCCTGCTACATCCTGGTCACCCCGACCTTGGTGCTCGGCTTCACCGCCGCCTCGATGGTGCTGCCGGACGCGCTGGGCTCGATGCTCAACACCAAGGCGCTGGGCGCCGGTTCGCACGGTTTCTCCGAGGTGTTGTACGCCTTCACCTCCGGCGCCAACAACAACGGCTCCGCCTTCGGCGGCCTCAACGCCGACACGCCCTGGTACAACACCACGATCGGGCTGGCGATGCTGCTCGGCCGCTTCCTGCCGATGGTGTTCGTGCTCGCCCTGGCCGGCTCGCTCGCCGAGCAGCAGCCGGTCCCGGAGACCGCGGGCACCCTGCGTACCGAAAAGCCGCTCTTCGCGGGGCTGCTCGTCGGCACGATCCTGATCATCACCGGTCTGACCTACTTCCCGGCGCTGGCCCTCGGGCCGCTGGCGGAGGGCCTGTCATGACCACCCCTGTGAAACCGGAGGAGCCCGGCTCCATGGTCCCCAGTTCGACAGCCACTCCGACGCGCGCCCCGCACCAGGACGTCCCCAGCGGGCACCAGCCCGGCGACGGCCGTGTGGGCGGCGGTCTCTTCGACCCCAGGCAGCTGGTCACATCCTTCCCGGACGCGATACGCAAGCTCGACCCGCGGGTCATGGTCAAGTCCCCGGTGATGTTCGTGGTCGAGGTCGGCTCGGTCCTGACCACCGTCTTTGCCCTCACCTCCCCCTCGGACTGGTTCGGCTGGGCGATCGCCGTCTGGCTGTGGCTGACCGTGCTCTTCGCCAACCTGGCGGAGGCGGTCGCCGAGGGACGCGGCAAGGCGCAGGCCGACACTCTGCGCAAGGCCAAGACCGACACCGTGGCGCGCCGGCTCACCGGCGGGAGCGAGGAGCAGGTCCCCGGTACCGAACTCCGCATCGGCGACCTCGTGGTCTGCGAGGCCGGTGATGTCATCCCCGGTGACGGCGATGTCGTCGAAGGCGTCGCATCGGTCGACGAGTCGGCGATCACCGGTGAATCGGCCCCGGTCATCCGGGAGTCGGGAGGTGACCGCTCGGCCGTCACCGGTGGCACCAAGGTGCTCTCCGACCGCATCGTCATCAAGATCACCACAAGGCCCGGCGAGACCTTCATCGACCGGATGATCAACCTCGTCGAGGGCGCCGCACGGCAGAAGACCCCCAACGAGATCGCGCTGAACATCCTGCTCGCGTCGCTCACCATCGTCTTCCTGCTGGCGGTGGTCACCCTCCAGCCGTTCGCGATCTACGCCGGCGCCGAACAGCCCATGATCGTGCTGCTCGCCCTGCTGGTCTGTCTGATCCCGACGACGATCGGCGCGCTGCTGTCGGCCATCGGCATCGCCGGGATGGACCGGCTGGTGCAGCGCAACGTCCTGGCGATGTCCGGCCGCGCCGTCGAAGCCGCAGGCGATGTATCGACATTGCTGCTCGACAAGACCGGCACCATCACCCTCGGCAACCGCCAGGCCGCCGAGTTCGTGCCCGTACGCGGGACGACGGAGGCCGAGGTCGCGGACGCCGCCCAGCTGTCGTCACTGGCCGACGAGACCCCCGAGGGCCGCTCCATCGTCGTCCTCGCCAAGGAGAGGTACGGACTGCGTGAGCGGCATCAGGGCGAGCTGACGGACGCCGAGTGGGTGCCGTTCACCGCGCAGACCCGGATGTCGGGTGTGGACGTCACCGAGGACGGCCGGCACCGCAAGGTCCGCAAGGGCGCGACGGGTTCGGTCATCGCTTGGGTCAAGGAGCGCGGCGGCACGGTCGCCGAGGACGCCCAGCAGCTCACCGACGCGATCTCGCAGGCCGGCGGCACCCCGCTGCTGGTCGCCCTGGAGGATGAGCGCGGCCCCCGTGTCCTGGGAGTCATCCACCTCAAGGACGTCGTCAAGGAGGGCATGCGCGAACGCTTCGTCGAGCTGCGGAAGATGGGCATCAAGACCGTCATGATCACGGGTGACAACCCGCTGACGGCCAAGGCCATCGCCGACGAGGCGGGCGTGGACGACTTCCTCGCGGAGGCCACGCCCGAGGACAAGATGGCGCTCATCAAGCGCGAACAGGCCGGCGGCAAGCTGGTCGCGATGACCGGCGACGGCACCAACGACGCGCCCGCGCTGGCCCAGGCGGATGTCGGCGTCGCGATGAACACCGGGACCTCGGCCGCCAAGGAGGCCGGGAACATGGTGGACCTGGACTCCAACCCGACCAAGCTCATCGAGATCGTCGAGATCGGCAAGCAACTGCTGATCACCCGGGGCGCGCTGACGACCTTCTCCATCGCCAACGACGTCGCCAAGTACTTCGCGATCATCCCGGCGATGTTCGCGGTGGCCTACCCGGGCCTGGACACCCTCAACATCATGCGGCTGTCGAGCCCGAACTCCGCGATCCTCTCGGCGATCATCTTCAACGCGCTGATCATCGTCGCGCTCGTACCGCTCGCCCTCAAAGGAGTCCAGTACCGACCCGTCAGCGCCGACAAGATGCTGCGACGCAACCTGGCGGTCTACGGACTCGGCGGTCTGATCGCCCCCTTCATCGGCATCAAACTCATCGACCTGCTCCTCTCGCTCCTCCCCGGAATCGGGTGACCGCCGTGAACAACTCCGTACGCAACACCGCCCGGTTGACCGGGGCGGGCCTGCGCGCCCTGCTCGTGCTGACCGTGGTCTGCGGCGTCCTCTACCCGCTGGCGGTCACCGGGGTGGCGCAGGCGGCGTTCCCCTCTCAGGCCAACGGCTCCGAGGTGACGGCCGACGGCAAGGTCGTCGGCTCGTCGCTGATCGGCCAGCGCTACGACAAGGGTGCGGACAAGGACGGCAATCCGGTCCCCGACCTGCGCTACTTCCAGCCGCGCCCCTCGGCGGGGCTGGGCAGCAACCGGGCCAACGGCGTCAATACCCAGTACGACCTGCAGGTCTCCGGCGCCTCCAACCTGGGCGCCACCAACACCGACCTCATCAAGGCGGTGAAGGAGCGCAAGCACTGGGTCTCCACCACCTACGGCGTCCCCGAGTCGAAGGTCCCCGCCGACGCCGCCACCTCCTCCGGTTCCGGCCTCGACCCGGACATCTCCCCGGCGTACGCCCGACTGCAGACCGCCACGGTCGCCCGGCGGAACCATCTCCCCGTCGGGACGGTGGAGAAGCTGGTCAGGGAACACACCGACGGGCGCATCCTCGGGTTCATGGGGGAGCCCCGGGTGAACGTTCTGGAGCTGAATGTCGCTTTGCGCGGGGTGGTTGAGGGGGCGGGGAAGGGCTGAGGGCCGGGGAGGGGGGAGGGTCCCGCCTGGGGCTGCCGTCCCCGGGCGGCCGCCCCCGCTACCCCCGTGCCCCCATGTCACCAAACGTCGCCGTCGCGCCAGTCGCAGGTGAGGTCGGCGTCGAGGTCGAGCGGGGTGGCCGCGGCCGGCAGGACGTAGATGCAGCCGTCCTCGTCGGCGGTGCGCTGGATGCCGTCCGGGGTGAGCGCCCAGGAGCGGCCGCGCCACCGCTGCCAGCCACGGGCCGCGTAGAAGGTCGCGGCCTCGTCGGCGGCGCCGAGCGCGCCGAGGTCATAGCCGCTGTGCACCACCCGCTCCAGGGCGTCCATCAGCGCCGCGCCGTGCCCGCGGCCGCGCCGGTCCGCGCGTACGCCGACGCCCTCCACGTATCCGCAGCGCAGTGCCCGGCCGCCGTGCAGCAGGCGGCGCTGGACGACGCTCGCATGCCCGATCAGTTCACCGTCCTCGTGGATCAGGGCGTGCAGCCCGCCGAGCGCGTGCTCCCAGTCCTCCGCGGTCATGTCATCGAAGACGTCGTAGAGGAGGGCGCGGGCCGCCTTGAGGGTGGTGGCGTCCAGGTCGGCGGTGTGGGCGATGCGTACGTCGGTCAAGCGGGGCGTCGTCAGATGTGCCTCGGTCATGTGAGGCATCGTCGCAGTCGGCCGGTGGCCCGGCGACGACATTTTTCCGGCCACGGTCCGCTCCTCTTCCACCCGCCGCCCTCCCGGAGCCCCCACGCCCTCCCCGTATCAGAGTCCCGTCAAAACCAAGCCCCCAGTGGTCAAATGCCCCCTTTGCCTCCTTGTCGCGTCGGTAGGGTCGCAGCAGGTCCAGCCCGGTGGGGGCGGCCTTCACGTAAGACAATGGGGCCATGGCACGCGGCAAGCTTCGGATCTATCTCGGTGCGGCACCGGGCGTCGGCAAGACGTACGCGATGCTGTCCGAGGCGCACCGGCGCGTGGAGCGGGGGACGGACGCCGTCGTGGCGTTCGTCGAGCATCACGGCAGGTCCCGTACCGAGGTCATGCTGCACGGGCTGGAGCAGATCCAGCGCCGCGAGCTGGCGTACCGCGGCACGGTGTTCACCGAAATGGACGTGGACGCGGTCCTGGAACGCAGGCCGGCCGTGGCGCTGGTCGACGAGCTGGCCCACACCAATGTCCCCGGTTCGCGCAACGGCAAGCGCTGGCAGGACATCGAGGAGCTGCTGGAAGCCGGGATCGACGTGATCTCCACGGTGAACATCCAGCATCTGGAGTCGCTCGGCGACGTCGTCGAGTCCATAACGGGTGTGCGGCAGCGCGAGACCGTGCCGGACGAGGTCGTCCGCCGGGCCGATCAGATCGAACTGGTCGACATGTCGCCACAGGCGATCCGCCGCCGTATGGCGCACGGCAACATCTACCAGCCCGACAAGGTGGACGCCGCCCTGTCCAACTACTTCCGGCCGGGCAACCTCACGGCGCTGCGCGAGCTGGCGCTGCTGTGGGTCGCCGACCGGGTGGACGAGTATCTGCAGGAGTACCGCGCGGAGCATTCGATCCGCTCCACCTGGCAGGCGCGCGAGCGCATCGTCGTCGGACTGACCGGCGGGCCGGAGGGGCGCACACTGATCCGTCGCGCGGCCCGGATGGCGGCCAAGGGCTCGGGCAGCGAGGTGCTCGCCGTCTACATAGCCCGCAGCGACGGGCTGACCTCGGCCTCGCCCAAAGAACTCGCCGTCCAGCGCACCCTGGTGGAGGACCTCGGCGGGACGTTTCATCACGTCATCGGCGACGACATACCGAGCGCGCTGCTGGAGTTCGCACGGGGCGTCAACGCCACCCAGATCGTGCTGGGCTCCAGTCGCCGCAAGGCCTGGCAGTACGTCTTCGGGCCGGGGGTGGGTGCGACCGTCGCCCGCGACTCCGGGCCCGATCTCGATGTGCACATCGTCACCCATGACGAGGTCGCCAAGGGCCGGGGGCTGCCGGTGGCGCGCGGTGCGCGGCTGGGGCGGGCCCGGATCATCGCCGGCTGGCTCGTCGGCGTCGTCGGCCCCGTGCTGCTGTCGCTGCTGCTGACCGGTCTTGAGAACGGCCCCGGCCTGGCCAACGACGTGCTGCTCTTCCTCTTCCTGACGGTCCTCGCCGCGCTGCTCGGCGGGCAGCTGCCGGCGCTGGCGTCGGCCGCGGTCGGCTCGCTGCTGCTGAACTTCTACTTCACACCGCCCACCCACACCCTCACGGTCAGCGATCCGGAGAACCTCGTCGCCATCGTGATCTTCTTCGCGGTGGCCGTCTCCGTCGCCTCCGTGGTGGATCTCGCCGCCCGCCGCACCCACCAGGCCGCGAGGCTGCGCGCGGAGTCGGAGATCCTGTCCTTCCTCGCGGGCAGTGTGCTGCGCGGGGAGACGACCCTGGACGCGCTGCTGGAGCGGGTGCGCGAGACCTTCGGGATGGAGACCGTGGCACTGCTGGAGCGGGCCGGCGACGTGGAGCCGTGGACCTGCGCGGGCCGGGCCGGTACGGACCGCGGCCGGCCGCTGCTGCGCCCCGAGGACGCCGATGTCGACATGCCGGTGGGTGACCACATGGCGCTGGCGCTGACCGGCCGGGTGCTGCCCGCCGAGGACCGCCGGGTGCTGGCCGCGTTCGCCGCCCAGGCCGCCGTCGTCCTGGACCGGCAGCGGCTGGTGGGCGAGGCGGAGCGGGCCCGGGAGCTGGCCGAGGGCAACCGCATCAGGACGGCGCTGCTGGCGGCCGTCAGCCATGACCTGCGGACCCCGCTGGCGGGCATCAAGGCCTCCGTCACCTCCCTGCGCTCCGACGACGTCGCCTGGTCCCCGGAGGACGAGGCGGAGCTGCTGGCCGGTATCGAGGCGGGCGCCGACCGGCTGGATCATCTCGTCGGCAATCTGCTGGACATGTCACGGCTCCAGACCGGCACGGTCACCCCGCTGATCCGGGAGATCGATCTCGACGAAGTGGTGCCGATGGCGCTCGGCGGGGTGCCGGAGGGCAGCGTCACCCTCGACATCCCCGAGGAGCTGCCGATCGTCGCCGTCGATCCGGGGCTGCTGGAACGCGCGGTCGCCAATCTCGTCGAGAACGCCGTGAAGTACAGCCCGGACGGTGTGACGGTGCTGGTCTCGGCCAGCGCGCTCGGTGACCGGGTGGAGCTGCGCATCGCTGACCGTGGCCCGGGGGTGCCGGACAGCGCCAAGGACCGGATCTTCGAGCCCTTCCAGCGCTATGGTGACGCACCGCGCGGTGCCGGGGTCGGGCTGGGGCTGGCGGTGGCGCGCGGCTTCGCCGAGGCGATGGGCGGCACGCTCGCCGCCGAGGACACCCCCGGAGGCGGCATGACCATGGTCCTGACCCTCCGGGCCGCGCCCGGCCACCCGCCGGCCAGACCCGGCCTTCCGGCCCGGGCCACCACATGAGCCGGGCCGCACGGACCCCCACCCCACGCCCGGCCGGCCCGGCCCGCCGGGCGACGACACCACGAGGAGAACGCCAGTGAACCGGGTGCTTGTGGTCGATGACGAGCCGCAGATCGTCCGCGCCCTCGTGATCAACCTGAAGGCGCGCAAGTACGAGGTGGACGCCGCCCCCGACGGGGCCACCGCCCTCAGACTCGCCGCCGCCCGCCACCCCGATGTCATCGTCCTCGACCTCGGCCTGCCCGACATGGACGGGGTAGAGGTGATCAAGGGGCTGCGGGGCTGGACGAGGGTGCCGATCCTGGTGCTCTCCGCCCGGCAGACCTCCGACGAGAAGGTGGAGGCGCTGGACGCCGGCGCGGACGACTACGTCACCAAGCCGTTCGGCATGGACGAGCTGCTGGCCCGGCTGCGGGCGGCGGTGCGCCGGGCCGAGCCGACCGGGCCGGCCGACGACGAGGTGATCGTGGAGACGGAAGGTTTCTCCGTCGATCTCGCGGCGAAGAAGGTCAACCGCGACGGCCGGGACATCCGGCTGACCCCCACCGAGTGGCATCTGCTGGAGGTCCTGGTCCGCAACGCGGGCCGGCTGGTCAGCCAGAAGCAGCTGCTCCAGGAGGTCTGGGGCCCGTCGTACGGCACCGAGACCAACTATCTGCGGGTGTACATGGCGCAGCTCCGCCGCAAGCTGGAGCGCGACCCCTCGCATCCGAAGCACTTCATCACGGAGCCGGGGATGGGCTACCGGTTCGAGCAGTAGTGCACGGGCGCCCGGACGCGGCTTTGTGCGCCGGTGACGAACTGCGCGTGCGGGCCGTATCCCGGGACCTGGCCACCGGTACGCTGGCCCCATGAGTGCTGGGACCCGATCCGAGAAGCCGGCAGGTCGTTTCCGCCGGCTGCTCGACAGGCTGTCCTCCTCCGAGGAGGAGTTGCAGTCCGCCGAGCTGCAACAGGACGCGCAGGACGCGGGATGCACCCGTATCTGCGACTGTGACGACCGGCAGATAGTGAAGGTCACCGGCACCCTGCGGCATGTCACGCTGCGGCCCCGCGCCGGTGTCCCCGCGCTGGAGGCGGAGCTGTTCGACGGCTCCGCCGCGCTGGACGTGGTGTGGCTCGGCCGCCGCTCCATCGCCGGGATCGAGCCGGGCCGCAAGCTCATCGCCTCGGGCCGGGTCTCCCTGAGCCACGGACGCCGGGTGCTCTTCAATCCGAAGTACGAACTCCGACCGCTCGGACAGGAGTAGCCGGTGACGTCTTACGACCGACCGACCACTGACGCGCAGGCCGATCACGACGCCTCCGCAGGCCCCGCACCCGCCTCGCCCGGTCAGGGCGCCGAAGGAGCACCCGACGGCAGGCAGGTGACCGAGGCGGCGCTGTTCGAGGCGTTCGGCGGGGTCCGCGGCATGGTGGAGACCGTGGTCCCCGGCCTGCTGTTCGTCACGATCTTCACGATCAACAAGGACCTGCACGTCTCGGCGATCGCCGCGCTGGCCGTCTCGCTGGTGCTGGGCGTCTTCCGCCTGGTCCGCAAGGACACCGTCAAGCACGCCTTCAGCGGAGTCCTCGGGGTGGCCTTCGGCGTGGTCTTCGCCATGATGACCGGCAACGCCAAGGACTTCTATCTGCCGGGCATGCTCTACACCCTCGGGCTGGCCTTCGCCTACATCCTCACCACGCTCGCGGGCGTCCCGCTGATCGGGCTGATGCTGGGACCGGTGTTCAAGGAGAACCTCTCCTGGCGCACCCGCAACCCGGGCCGGAAGAAGGCCTATGCGAAGGCCAGCTGGGCCTGGGGGCTGATCCTGCTGGCCAAGTGCGCGATCCTCTTCCCGCTGTACTGGTGGGCGGACACCACCCAGCTCGGCTGGGTGCTGGTCGCTCTGAAGATCCCGCCGTTCCTGCTGGCCGTCTATCTCACCTGGGTCTTCCTGGCGAAGGCACCGGCGCCGATCGATGTCTTCGCGGAGATGGAGGCGAAGGAGAAGGCCGAGGAGGAGGCCGAGGAGCGGCGCCGCGCCGAGCGCGAGATGCCGGCCCGGGTCGTCGACGGCCTCGGCGGAGACCTCGTACAGGAGGCCGCGGCCGAGCCTCCGGCCGACCGCTCGCAGAGCGGCCGGCACCGCCGCTGACACGGCCGCGCACAGCGAAACACCGGGGCCCGGGAACCACTTGGTTCCCGGGCCCCGGCGCGTATGGCCTCCGGCCGGCGCTATGCGTCCTCGCGCCGCACCGACAGCAGGTCCTCCAGCTGCTCCTCGCGCGACTGCGCCGCCACGAACAGCAGCTCGTCGCCGGCCTCCAGCGCGTCCTCCTTGTTGGGCGTGAGCACCCGCGTTCCGCGGATGATCGTGACCAGGGAGGTGTCCTCGGGCCATTCGACATCGCCGACCCGGGTACCGGCCAGCGCGGCCTCCGGCGGCAGTGTCAGCTCGACGAGGTTGGCGTCACCGTGGCTGAAGCGCAGCAGCCGTACGAGATCGCCGACGCTCACCGCCTCCTCGACCAGCGCCGACATCAGACGCGGCGTCGAGACCGCGACATCCACGCCCCAGGACTCGTTGAACAGCCACTCGTTCTTGGGGTTGTTGACCCGCGCGACCACCCGCGGCACGCCGTACTCGGTCTTGGCGAGCAGCGAGACGACGAGGTTGACCTTGTCGTCGCCGGTCGCCGCGATGACCACGTTGCAGCGCTGCAGCGCCGCCTCGTCGAGCGAGGTGATCTCACAGGCGTCGGCCAGCAGCCACTCCGCCAGCGGCACCCGCTCGACCGAGATGGCGGTCGGTGCCTTGTCGATGAGCAGGATCTCGTGACCGTTTTCCAGGAGCTCGCCGGCGATCGAGCGGCCCACGGCGCCCGCGCCTGCAATCGCGACCCTCATGCGTGCGCCCCCTCAGGACCCGTGGCGAATGCCGCTTCGACCTTTTCGACCTCGTCGGTGCGCATCATCACGTGCACCAGGTCGCCTTCCTGCAGCACCGTCTGCGACGTCGGCAGCATCGCCTCGCCCAGCCGGGTGAGGAACGCGACGCGGACGCCGGTCTCCTCCTGGAGGGTGCTGATCTTGTGCCCGACCCAGGAGGCGGCGGTGTGCACCTCGGCGAGCTGGACGCCGCCGCTGGGGTCCCGCCACAGCGGCTCGGCGCCCGACGGCAGCAGCCGGCGCAGCATCTGGTCGGCCGTCCAGCGGACGGTGGCGACGGTGGGAATGCCCAGGCGCTGGTAGACCTCGGCGCGGCGCGGGTCGTAGATACGGGCCGCGACGTTCTCGACGCCGAACATCTCACGGGCCACCCGGGCGGCGATGATGTTCGAGTTGTCACCGCTGGAGACGGCCGCGAAGGCGCCCGCCTCCTCGATGCCGGCCTCGCGCAGGGTGTCCTGGTCGAAGCCGACACCGGTCACCCGGCGGCCGCCGAAGGACGAGCCCAGGCGGCGGAACGCGGTCGGGTCCTGGTCGACCACCGCGATGGTGTGACCCTGGCTCTCCAGGGTCTGCGCGAGCGCGGAGCCGACCCGCCCGCACCCCATGATGACGATGTGCATGCTGATTACCCCGTGCCCTGTACTAGCGCGCTGACCTGCACAAACACCCTGCTCACTACTTTCTTCTCCCAGTACCGGCGACACGAAGCCACGGCTCGCGACAGGACCGGGTGCGTCGGCGGCGGCGCCGGGCGCACCGTTGGTCCGGTACAACCGTAGCCGTAATGGCGGTTCCTGTAGGGGGCGCGGTACGCGGCGGTCCGACGCGGTTCCGCACCTCCGGTGCGCGGCCCCCTCGTGCCGGGCTGCGCCGGACCGGGCCGGTAGGGCACGCTACGAGGTGTGCCCAACCTGCCTCTCCAGCCCCAACAGGGCTCTCTCACCTCGCACATGGTGGTCTGCGGCGACGATGCGCTGGCCCACCGGCTGGCCGCCGAACTCCGGGACGTCTACGGCGAACGGGTGACGCTCGTCGTCCCCTCCGCCAGGGAGCCGCACCGCCCCCGTATTCCGCCGCCTGCCAACGCGCTGGGCCGGGCCGGCGCACTGCTGGGCCGGATGTCGGCGGCGATGACGCGCCCCTCACCGCTGTCGTCCGAGGCGCCCGGGGACGCGGCGGAGCCGCCGGAGGAGACGTTACGGATCCTGGAGGCGGCGCGACCGGACGACGCCGCGCTGAGCGACGCCGGTATCGCCGGGGCGGGCGCGCTGGCGCTGGTCTACGACGACGATGAGCTCAACATCCACGCCGCGCTGCGCGCCCGCCGGCTCAACCCCCGGCTGCGGCTGGTCATCCGGCTCTACAACCGCAAACTCGGCCAGCACCTGGAGGAGTTGCTCGACCAGGCGGCGGCGGTCGCCGCCGTGGGAGCCGAGGACGGCGGGGACATCGAGAGCGTCGACGCGTCCACGACGGTGCTGTCCGACGCCGACACCGTGGCCCCCGCGCTGGCGGGCGCCGCGGTCGCCGGTACCAGCAGGGTCATCGAGGCGGACGGGCTGCTGCTGCGGGCCGCGGAGCGCGCGCCGGTGCCGCCCGGCCGGCCCGGCGGCCCCGGGCTGTGCACCCTGGCGCTGCTGTCCCCGTCCGCCAACGATCCGTCCACCAACGGCCCGGCGGGCGCGGCCGGTTCGTCGGACGGTGACGAGGGGCCCGTCATGCTGCCGGACGATGCCACGACCGCGGCCGCCGCCGGCTGCGGGACCGTCGTCCTGGAGACCGTCTCCTATACGGGCCGGCCGGTACGCCGCCGCTGGCTCCGTGGCCGGGGCGCCCCGCTCACGTCCCTCTTCTCCCGGCGGCTGCGCTGGTCCCTGGCCGGGGTCGTCGGCGCGGTACTGGCACTGGCCGTGGCGTCCTCCCTGACCATGGGCGAGGACCCGGTGCACGCCGTCTACCTCTCGCTGCTGGACCTCTTCGCGATCAACGAGCCGGCGATCAATGACCCGGCGCCCCGCAAGGTGCTGCAACTGCTGTCCGGACTGACCGGGCTGTTGCTGCTGCCGGTGCTGGTCGCCGCGGCGTTCGAGGGGCTCGGCACCTTCCGCAGCGCCTCGGCGCTGCGCCGTCCGCCCCGCGGGCTGTCCGGCCATGTGGTGCTGCTGGGCCTCGGCAAGGTCGGCACCCGGGTCCTGATGCGGCTGCACGAGATGGGCATCCCCGTGGTGTGCATCGAGGGTGACCCGGAGGCGCGGGGCATCGCCCTGGCCCGCCGGCTGCGGGTGCCGACCGTCCTGGGGGACGTCACCCAGGAAGGCGTCCTGGAAGCCGCGATGATCGAGCGCGCGGCCACCCTGCTCGCCCTGACCAGCGAGGACACCACCAACCTGGAGGCCACCCTCTACGCCCGCTCGGTCAGCCCCCGGCTACGCGTGACGCTGCGGCTCTTCGACGACCGCTTCGCCACCGCCGTCTACCGCACCCTGCGCGCCGCCCACCCGGGTGCGCTGACCCGCAGCCGCAGTGTCACCTACCTGGCCGCGCCCGCCTTCGCCGGCGCGATGATGGGCCGCCAGATCCTCGGGGCCATTCCCGTCGAGCGCCGGGTGCTGCTGATCGCCCGGGTCGACGTACGGGGCCATGCCGCGCTGGAGGGCCGTACGGTCGGCGAGGTCCTCCGGCCGGGCCGGCTGCGGGTCCTGGCGGTCGACATCTCCGCCCCCGACGACCCCGAGCCGGACCCCGCGGGCGCCGCCACCACCCCACCGCCTGCCGAGGAGCGCCGGCCCGCGCACCTCGTGCACGAACTCGGCGACGGCTACGTCCTCCGGCCCCAGGACCGGGTGCTGCTGGTCGCCACCCGCCAGGGCCTGGGCGACCTGCACGCCCGGAACCGGCCGACGGCGGTGTCGGGGCAGAGCAGGGGGCGGCAGGGGTGAGGGTGAACGGCGGGGGGACACCGCATGGCCCGACCGTTACCCCACGGTGATCCCGCCGTCGCCCCCGGTGACGGAAGGCCGGCTTCCGCACTACCGTGACGAATGCCACGAAGGCGTCCTGACGTGGCCCTATCGCTGCCCTGACGGGTCGCGGAAAGGCCCCGGCGCGGTCCTGTCGCGGCCCCGAGGTGCACGCGACGTGGGGATTCTGTGGAGACGCGCCCCATTTTGCGCCCCTCATCAGGCCGGACGTGCCTCGGCCACCCCGCCCCGCTCCTCCTCGCCGCAGACGGCGCGGGGAGCGGGTGGGCGCGGACGTTGACGAAGGCTTAGCATCCTCTCCGTGTCCAAACTGACCGACGTGCCCAAACGGATCTTGATCGGGCGCGCACTGCGCAGCGACAAGCTCGGGGAGACCCTGCTTCCCAAGCGCATCGCACTCCCCGTCTTCGCGTCCGACCCGCTGTCCTCCGTGGCCTACGCGCCGGGCGAGGTCCTGCTCGTCCTGTCCATCGCGGGTGTGTCTGCGTACAGCTTCAGCCCCTGGATCGCGGTCGCGGTCGTGGTGCTGATGTTCACCGTCGTCGCGTCGTACCGGCAGAACGTGCACGCCTACCCGAGCGGTGGCGGCGACTACGAGGTCGCCAACACCAACCTCGGTCCCAAGGCCGGTCTCACCGTCGCCAGCGCGCTGCTCGTCGACTATGTGCTGACGGTCGCGGTCTCCATCTCCTCCGGAGTGGAGAACCTGGGCTCCGCGATCCCCTTCTTCGTCGAGCACAAGACCCTGTGCGCGGTCGGCATCATCGTGCTGCTGACCCTGATGAACCTGCGCGGCGTCAAGGAATCGGGCAAGCTCTTCGCGATCCCGACCTACGTCTTCGTGGCCGGCGTCTTCATCATGATCGCCTGGGGTGTGTTCCGCGGCGTCGTCATGGGCGACACCATGAAGGCCCCCACCGCCGACTACACCATCCACGCCGAACAGGGCGGCCTGGCCGGCTTCGCCCTGATCTTCCTGATGCTGCGCGCCTTCTCCTCCGGCTGTGCCGCGCTCACCGGTGTCGAGGCGATCTCCAACGGTGTCCCGGCCTTCCGCAAGCCGAAGTCCAAGAACGCCGCGACCACCCTGGCCCTCATGGGCGGCCTGGCCGTCACCATGTTCTGCGGCATCATCGGCCTGGCCATGGCCACCGACGTCAGGATGGCCGAGAACCCGGCCACCGACCTGCTCCTCCACGGCAAGCCGATCGGCTCCGGCTACACCCAGAACCCGGTCATCTCGCAGGTCGCCGAGGCGGTCTTCGGCAAGGGCAGCCTGCTCTTCGTCATCCTGGCCGCCGCCACCGCGCTGGTGCTGTTCCTCGCCGCCAACACCGCCTACAACGGCTTCCCGCTGCTCGGCTCGATCCTCGCCCAGGACCGCTATCTGCCGCGCCAGCTGCACACCCGCGGTGACCGCCTGGCGTTCTCCAACGGCATCGTCCTGCTGGCCGGCGCCGCCGCGATCCTGGTCTACCTCTACGGCGCGGACTCCACCCGCCTCATCCAGCTCTACATCGTCGGCGTCTTCGTCTCCTTCACGCTCAGCCAGACCGGCATGGTCCGTCACTGGAACCGCCATCTGCTGACCGAGAAGGACCCGGCCAAGCGCCGCCGTATGCACCGCTCCCGCGCGATCAACACCTTCGGTGCCTTCTTCACCGGGCTCGTCCTCGTCGTCGTCCTCCTGACCAAGTTCACCCACGGCGCCTGGGTCGCCCTGCTCGGCATGGTCATCTTCTTCGTGACGATGTCCGCGATCCGCCGCCACTACGACCGGGTCGCCGACGAGATCGCCGCCGAGGACACCCCCGACGACGACGTGGTCCGCCCCTCCCGGGTGCACTCCCTCGTCCTGGTCTCCAAGGTGCACAAGCCCACCCTGCGCGCCCTGAACTACGCCAAGCTGATGCGCTCCGACAGCCTCGAAGCGGTCAGCGTGGACGTGGACCAGGCCGACACCAGGGCCCTGCGGGAGGAGTGGGAACGCCGCGGCATCGAGGTGCCGCTGAAGGTCCTGGCCTCCCCGTACCGCGAGATCACCCGGCCGATCATCGACTACGTGAAGTCCCTCCGCCGGAAGAGCCCGCGCGACGCCGTCTCCGTCTACATCCCCGAGTACGTCGTCGGCCACTGGTACGAACACCTCCTCCACAACCAGTCCGCCCTCCGCCTCAAGGGCCGCCTCCTCTTCACCCCCGGCGTCATGGTCACCTCCGTCCCCTGGCAGCTGGACTCCTCCGAGGCCGCCAAACAGCGCGCCCGCAAGCGCGCCGAGTGGAACGCCCCGGGCGCGGTCCGGCGCGGGCCGGTGGCCCAGCCGAAGAAGGAGAAGACGGGGACGAAAAAGTAGAGGGGCGACGGCGGGGCCGGTAGGCGCCGGGCCGGTCGGCTGGTCGCAGCCGGGCCCGTCTGGCCGGTGCCCGTCGGGGCCCGGCGGCTCGGCCGACGCGGCGATCGCCATCCCGGCCGCCGGCGCCGGGCCGGTCGGTCGTCGCCCGCCCGCCGGCTGCCGCCTGGCCGGCCAGGGCACCGTACGGGCCGCCGGACCCCCCTCCGCCGGGCCGGGGCACCACACCCCGGCACGTAGACTTGACGGTCGGCATCCCGCCGTACCGCCCCGGCACCACCCCACCTCAGGAGCCCTCCCGCCATGCAGGCAGAACCCAAGAAGTCGCTGGTCGGCGAGGAGTACGAGGTCGAGGTCGGCCCGGTCGCGCACGGCGGTCACTGCATCGCCCGTACCGCCGAGGGCCAGGTCCTCTTCGTACGGCACGCGCTCCCCGGCGAGCGCGTCATCGCCCGCGTCACCGACGGCGAGGAGGGCGCCCGCTTCCTGCGCACCGACGCCGTCTCGATCCTGGAGCCCTCCAAGGACCGGGTCGAGGCCCCCTGCCCCTTCTCCGGCCCCGGCCGCTGCGGCGGCTGCGACTGGCAGCACGCCAAGCCCGGCGCCCAGCGCCGCCTCAAGGGCGAGGTCGTGGCCGAGCAGCTGATGCGCCTGGCCGGGCTGACTCCCGAGGCGGCCGGCTGGGACGGCACCGTCGAGCCCGCCCCCGGTGACAAGGTCGCCAAGGGCGAGGTCCCGGCCTGGCGCACCCGCGTCCAGTACGCGGTGGACGCCGACGGCCACGCCGGCCTGCGCAAGCACCGCTCGCACGACATCGAACCGGTCACCCACTGCATGATCGCCGCCCCGGGCGTCTCCGAACTCGGCATCGAGAAGCGCGAATGGCCGCAGATGGCCACCGTCGAGGCGATCGCCGCCACCGGCTCCCACGACCGCCAGGTCATCCTCACCCCGCGCCCCGGCGGCCGCCTCCCGATCGTCGAACTCGACAAGCCGGTCTCGGTGATGCGGGTGGGCGAGAAGGACGGCGGCGTGCACCGCGTCCACGGCCGCCCCTTCGTCCGCGAACGGGCCGCCGGCCGCACCTGGCGCGTCGGCAACGGCGGCTTCTGGCAGGTCCACCCGAAGGCCGCCGACCTCCTGGTCGAGGCCGTCATGCAGGGCCTGATGCCCAAGAAGGGCGACATGGCCCTCGACCTCTACTGCGGCGTCGGCCTCTTCGCCGGTGCCCTCGCCGAACGCGTCGGCGACAAGGGCGCGGTCCTCGGCGTCGAATCCGGCAAGCGCGCCGTCGAGGACGCCCGCCACAACCTCCAGGACCTCGACCGCGTCCGCATCGAACACGGCAAGGTCGACCAGATCCTGCCCCGCACCGGCATCACCGACGTCGACCTCGTCGTCCTCGACCCACCCCGAGCCGGCGCCGGCAAAAACACCGTCACCCACCTCGCCTCCCTCACCCCCCGCCGCATCGCCTACGTGGCCTGCGACCCGGCGGCCCTCGCCCGCGACCTCAAGTACTTCGCCGAGGCGGGGTATGTGCCGCGGCGGATGCGGGCGTTTGATTTGTTTCCGATGACGCATCATGTGGAGTGCGTTGTGGTGTTGGAGAGGGCGGGGAAGGGCGTCTGAGCTGCGGTTTTGTCCGTGCGCATTATGTACGGTGTGGGCGTTACGGGCGATATCTTGACGCTGAAATGACGCTCGTGGCGCTCATTTGCCGCTCGTCCTGATGGGGCGTCAGGTGCTCTGTGTCGCTGGTTAGATGCCCTGCTGGCTGCGTGAGTACGGTGGGGCGTTTAGGGTTCGAGGCGCTGAGCGGAGTCGGCCGTCCAGGTGTCCGGTACGCTCAGCAGGCTCTTCGTCTGCTGGTAGTACAGCGCAATCAGCTCGCTGACCTGCGGGTATGGCAGCGGTGGGGACTTTGTCGGGACCGCGGTTCCGGGAATGGTCCGGATCTTGGCTGATGCAGACCTTAGGGCTGCGGCTCTGTTGGATTGGCCGCAGTTGACCGCTCCGAGCTGATGGTCCCACCTGGCACAGGTGGTAGATCGCGTCTTGTGCGGTCCAGGTGGTCCAGGTCAGGGGCGTAGGCGCAGGTCAGAGCCTTGTGGTCCAGGAGCGTCAATGCTGTTGGTGAGACACGTGTGATACCGCGTGAGAGGTGAGGGATCCCCGTCGGTTTGCCGGCGGGGAGTCCTGCGTTCGCGGGCGGGCCCGGAGGGCCGTCTCTATTTGAAGCTCAGTGTGCAGGTGCTCGGCGGTCGCGAACGGCGGATGCCACCGTCAGAGCAGTTCCGGCGAGGATCGGCGCGATCATCGCGGTGAACAGCCAGCCGGATACTTCTGGTTCTGGCGCCGAACGCCACAAGACGGCGCAGCCGATCAGGAGCGACATGCCCGCGCAGGCGTTGAGTGTCAACAACGCCCGGGCGGTCCAGAGGGCGGAGGCGCGTGTGCGGGGCCGGTTGAGCGACGACATCACGAGCCCGTTGCCGAAGGGCGCAACGCTGTCGGGGAGTTCGGCGCTTGGAGTGACCCGCAGTGTCAGCTCCGCGCAGGCGGTGAGCAGAACAGTTACGCCGAGGTGCACGAATACGAGGACGAAGGCGCTACCGATAGACCGGTTCGTCCAGTGTCCACCCCATCGGTGCCGATGTGCTGCGGTATCCGGCTCGGCAGAGGCGGATAGCGGACGATGCCCCAGACGGACAGTGCGGTCAGAAGAGCGGCGTTGGGGAGGAGCCACAGGTGTACGGGAGACGACAGGACCATGCGGCAGATTGTCCGACGAACGCGCAAGGGTGGGTACCGTTTTACCGGTGATGGCCGGCCGGAGCGTGGCGGTGGCCTCCAAGTGCGTGATCCCATGTGCTGCGAACCAGACACGGGCGCGGCGGAGGAAGGCGATCGCGGTGACAGCCTTCTCATCCGGCAGTGCCTCCGTGTAGGCGAGCCGGCTGTACCCGTCGATTGCCGAGTGGAGGTAGACGTAGCCGCCACCTCAGTCTTTCCTTTTCGCCGGTGCACGGCTTTGCCCTGGTTGCTACCGCGCCCATGGGCACGCCAGCCTCCTCCGTCGGGGATGCGTCCTGCCTTCTTCACATCAACGTGGATCATGTGGCCGGGGCGCCGAGCGTGGATGGGGCGCGTCTTCCGGTTGGCATCACCGCTGGGGTCGATGAAGCGGCGCCGGTTCAGGCCGATCTCGGCCAGATGCCTGCTGACGGTTCTGCGGCTGATCGATGCTCCGGTTTGGGTGAGCTCGAATGCGATCCGGGCTGCTGACCATTTGTGTGTGCGGAGCATCTCGATCCGTTCGAGTACCTCGGGCGTTGTCGCGGTCGGCTGGTGGTGCGGCGAGGAAGAGCGGTCCTCCAAACCGAGGTCCCCCATGACGTCGGTGCCGGTTGACCCACTTCGACGCGCATGACCGCGAGATGCCCATCTCGGCTGCGACGTGCGCGATCGGCCTCGTCCGGCAGCGCTCGATCAGGCGACGGCGCCCCTCGACAGTAAGGGGCGCGTTCCGGTGCGTCATGCAGTTGGGCCCGGGGCGGAGGCTCGTTTGGCGATGTCCCGCCGGGAGATGGCCTCTGCCACCTCATCAAGGGCAGTACGGAGGGAGGCCCCATATGCGTCCTGGGGAAGGTTGGGGGCGTGCTCTCTGGCTGCGGTTATGTGCTCGGTGGCTGCGTCGAAGGAGCTGAGGCGGCGGTAGTTGTCAGCGAGGTTGAGGTGCAAGGATGGATAGAAGCTGGCGATGTGAAGACTGGCGTGGTGCTGCTGAACGCGCTGCTCGGTGACGACGTCGGCAGCGTCCAGGGCGCGGATGTCCCAGGCCAGAGCCTGGGCAGCGTCTTCGTAAAGGTCGGCCAGGTAGTGCGCGAGCGTGCAGCGGTGCAGCGGGTCGCCGGTGACGCCGATCGTGGACCACAAGGCCAGAAGTTTTTGACGGGCGGAAGCGATGTGGCCCGCTCGTCCTTCGATGACGGCTTGGCTGATGGCTTCCATGGTCGTGTCGGGACTGGTGGGATTAGTGATCATGGTGTTGTTCCTCGTCGGTTTTGCTCAGGCTGAGTGGTCGGGCTTGATGGGCATGGCCAGGGTGGTGAGATCGCCGCGGTCGGCGGAGCGAATCGTGACGGGCTGGTCCGGTCCTCGCAGGTCGAGCATCACGTCGGGGCCGATGGCGGTGCTGACCGCCGGATACAGCGTGGTCAGTTCGAAGGAGATTTGAAGGTCCTTCCCCATCGTGGTGGCCGTGAGCGGGATGTCGGGGGGCTCTGCCTTCGTCGCCAGGACATGCAGGCCGTGATGGGTTACCAGCAGCGTGATCTGCTCTCCTGGGTGTGCTTCCAGGGTTCGCAGAAGGAGATCTTTTGCGACCGTCACCCGGGTCGTGGCCTCGGGAAGCGAAGCGAGCATCAGCCGGTAGTCGGGGAACTCCTCTGACAGCAGCCGGCAGTGCTGGTCTTCTCGGTCTGCCATGCGGAGCCAGAATCCGTGCGGCGTCGCCTCGACCCGCACCAGTGCGCTGCGGCGGATCTCCGCGAGCGCGGCCCGCAACTCGTCACCGTCGACCGTGGCGACCCAGGTTGTGACCGCTGATTCGGCCGGAACCAGGGTCCGGGTCGCGAGGCGGTAACGGTCCGTTGCGGTCAGCGTGACCGCTTCCTGCGTCGCCTCGATGCGCAAGGCACCGAGCACCGGCAGACCCGGTTCACGCGCGGTCGCGGTCAAGACCTGCTCGATTGCGTCCGCGAGAACCGGCCCCTTCAGTACGGCAATCAGCAGACTCGCTACATCCGTGAGCGATGACTTGATCGAAGCGGCCTTCTGCTGCACGGCTGCCGCGTCCCCAAGGATCTTCGCGACGTGCTCGTCGATCAGCCGGGACGCCTCATCAGGCTCGGCGTCGAGGACCACTTCGACAGCAGTGAGGGGCATGGCGATCTCACGTAGCTGACGCAGCGCGGTTGCCCGTACCACCTGGTCAGCACCGTAGTAGCGATAGCCAGAGACCGGGTCGACCTCGATAGGAGGAAGCAGCCCGGAGTCGGCGTAGAAGCGCAAGGCGCTTGCGGTCAGCCCGGTGCATCGGGCGAAGACCCCGATTGGCATCAGCTCAGAGTTCGGCACCTAGCCATCGTCGAGCTTCAACCAACTTGAAGGTCAACACCGGCCAGGAGTGTCTACAACCTCACGACCCGCAACAACTAGATCGTCGCCCTCGCCCGCCGGCTCCTGGCCATTCCCGATCTGCAGCAGCGCGCCATTCGGTCCACCAACGCAGCGAGCGCCAACACTCGGGCCGCAGAACTCGCCGAAACGGCAGGCACGCCCCCGTCGATCATGCAGCTCTGCGGAGGACTGGGGCGGCCCGTGGACTCGCGGGAACTGCGTGCCTTCATTGTCAAGCGGCTGGTCGCCAACGAGTGGCCAACCCACACCTTCCCGTGCCATGGAGGCTGCGCCGGGGAAGGCTGCCCAGGAAAGCAAGATCTCGGCACCGGTCTTCCGCTCCGGCAAGCAAATCCCGTCTTTGCGACCGCTGCAGAGTCGATGTCGTCAAGCGGCAGTCGGCTGTCATCTTCCGCTCGCGCTGCGGCTGCTGGGGAGGAGCCGGCGCGGGCGACGGCGGCGCCGAGCGGACCGGCCGGTTCGGGCAAACCCGGCAAGGGCACCCCGCACGCCGGCAACGGCCCAGGAGGGAACACCGGCGCCTCCGGCATCCCCGGCACCGAGGAGATTGAGGCGCGCGAGCCGCATGCCATCAGGCCACTCACCGTGCAGAGGGGCTCTCCGGCCACCGCTCCGATGACGCGGTCACGGAGGAGCCGGAAATCCGGCGCTACGGAGGCGCCCCGCAGGAAACGACAAGATCCGTAGAGCTGTCGCCCGACCCGGTGCCCTGGGGTTTGCCGGAACGCCGTCCGCGGAGCCCGCCTCCGACGGTCCGAAACTGGCCTGAACTGCACGTTTCCGTGAGGCCTCTTTTCGTGACGTCTCGTTCGGGCGTGGCACCCACCGGCGATATCCAGCCGAGTGCTTTGGACCCCGCCCAGGGGCGTTCCCGCCACGGCAAAATGGCTGATGATGACTGCCACCACCGCCGAACTGGCGGGTGAACCGCACGGGTTCAGCCCCTTCACCCATCTCACCGTGCAGAACACCGCGCTCTACCGCCAGGTGATGCGGGCGTTCGTCGTGGCAAAGCAACACTTCGCCGTGCATTTGCGGCCCGAGGACGTGCATGCCGCGCTGCCCGGAGAGGTGCGGCCCGGCGATCTCGACGGGGTCGTCAAAGCGCTGGACAAGCTGGTCGAGTGGGGGAATCTGCGGGCCGACCCCGACACGGGCCGGGTCACCGCCGTCGAGGACTTCTACCGCAAACGGTTCATCTACCAGCTCACCCAAGCCGGGGAGGCCGCCGAGGAGGCTCTTGCCGTTTACGACGAGGCGCTCGGACGGCGCGGCGCCCTCCAGGCCATCGCCCTGCACGACATCGTCACGCAGCTGCGGGCCCTCCTCGTACTCACCGCCGACGAGCAGCCCGATCCCGGCAAAACACATCTCGCTCTGGACACTCTCGCGAGCCGGTTCGCCGCTCTCGCCGACAATGCGCGCGCATTCATGGGCTCGTTGCAGCGCACCATCGACCTCCACGAGGTGGAGGAAGCCGTTTTCCTCGCCTACAAAGATCGCCTCATTCAGTATCTGGAGCGCTTCATCCAGGACCTGATCACCCTCGGCGGGCGCATCGCCCAGCTGATCCTGGAGCTGGAGGAATCGGGCAGGATCGAGGTCCTGCTCAGGGCTGCCGCCGGGCGGGAGGCAGCTGATGCCGCGCCCGAAGAGACGGAAGGCGCCGTGCAGGAGGCGTATGCGCACTGGGCCGGGCGCTGGGACGGGCTCGCGGCGTGGTTTCTCACCCGGAACGGACGGGAGTCGCAAGCCAGACTGCTGCGTGGGCGGGCTCTGGGAGCGATCCCGCAGATGCTGGCCGTCGTCCGCGCCCTGGGGGAGCGCCGGGCCGGTCGGTCCGACCGTTCCGCCGACTTCCGCACGCTCGCCCGCTGGTTCGCCGAGACCTCCGACGATGCGTCACGGCACCGGTTGTGGCGGGCGGCATTCGGGCTGCATTCCGCCCGTCACCTCACCATCGATGCGGACACCCTGGCCGCCCGCGTCGCCACGCCGGTTCCTGCCGCCACTCCTTGGTCCGCCGCCGAACCGCTCCGCATCAGCCCGCAACTGCGCCGCACCGGAAGCTACGAGCGGCGGGGCAAGCCCCGCAAGGTCGAGGACCGTCGGGAGCGGCGTCGCCACCTCGCCGAGGTGGCGGCCAAGCAGGCTGCCGAGACCGCCGCGGCCCGGTCCCGGCTCGTCACGGACGGAACGGTCCGGCTGTCTGCACTCGGCGAGCTCGACCCCGCGTCCTTCGGGCTTTTCCTCCAATTGCTCGGCGACGCACTGGCCACCTGGCGGCCCGGCATGCGGCACACCATGGTCACCAGCAACGACGGCTCCATGGAGATCCGGCTCAGTGCACTGACCGACGGCTCGACGGCGGAGATCCAGACGCCGTCCGGCACGTTCCGCGGGCCCGATCACCTCATCGAGATCGTCGACCTGACCGACAGCCCGACGCACGGAGCGAGCGACCGATGACCACGCCCCTGGCCGAGGTGCTCGACGGACAGCACGCCGCTGAGCTCCGCAAGGCCGCCCGCGCCCTGCTGAAACGGCCCCTCCTCCTCTCCCACGGCCGGTATGCGGAGGAATTCCGGCTGGTGCGACGGCACGCCGCCGAACTCCGCGAGTGGTTCGACCGCAACACCGGCTGGCCGCTCCACGTGGACGCCGAGACCGCCCGGCTGCGCAAGATCCCCGGTGTCCTCGACGACGCCACGCACCCCGCCTGCGAGGCGACCCGCGCCGCCACCCCCTTCACCCGCCGCCGCTACGTCCTGCTCTGCCTGGCCCTGGCAGCCCTGGAGCGCGGCGAGTCGCAGATCGCTCTGGGCCGTCTCGCCGACCAGGTCGTCCTCGACGCCACCGATCCCCGGCTCGTCGCGGCGGGTATCCAGTTCACCCTGGACCGCCGCGACGAGCGCCTCGACCTCGCCGCGGTCGTACGGCTCCTGCTCAGCCTCGGTGTACTGCGCCGGGTCGCCGGAGACGAGGATGCGTACGTCAACGGAGCCGGCGATGTGCTCTACGACGTCGAGCGTCGAGTGCTGGCAGGACTGCTCGCGACGCGTCGTGGGCCGTCCACCGTGCATGCCGAAAGCCTTGACTACCGACTGGCGCAGCTCGTCGCCGAAACCGCCCTCGACAGTGACGAGCTGCGCTTTCGCGCGATGCGGCAGACACTCACCCGCAGACTCCTGGACGATCCGGTGCTCTACTACGACGAGCTGAGCGACGCCGAACTCAGCTACCTCACCCGGCAGCGGGGGTTCCTCACCACCCGCGTGGCCGACCTGACCGGCCTGGTTCCCGAGATCCGGGCCGAGGGCATCGCCATGGTCGACGCCGACGACGACCTCACCGACGTCCGGATGCCCGAGCAGGGCACCCAGGGTCACATCACGTTGCTGCTCGCGGAGTACCTGGCCAGGGCGGGCGGACCGGTCACAGCTGACCGGCTCGCCCAGCGGGTACGGGAACTCGCCGCCGAGCACGGTGGATTCTGGGCCAAGTCGGCGCGGGACGCGGGCACGGAAACCGAGCTCGTCGAGCAGGCCGTCGCCCGGCTCGCCGCCCTCGGTCTGGTCTCCCGCACCGCCGACGGGGCCGCACCCCGACCCGCTCTGGCCCGCTACGCGGTCGGCGAACCGGTCGTACACGAACCCGGCACCGTACGCATGCCGACACAACGAAAGGCCGGTCAGGCGTGACCACCGCACTCCCCGAACCCCTCCGCACCCGCTGGCAGCCGCTGCGGATCGGGCTCGTCGATCTCTTCCACTACGACGTGGAGGAATTCCACTTCCGCGACGGACGTCTGCTGCTGCGCGGCAACAACGGCACCGGCAAGTCCAAGGTGCTCGCGCTCACCCTGCCCTTCCTGCTCGACGCCGACCTGACCCCGCGACGGGTCGAACCGGACGGCGACCCCGGGAAGCGGATGGAGTGGAATCTCCTGCTCGGCGGCGAGCACCCGCACACCGAGCGCCTCGGCTACACCTGGATCGAGTTCGGCAGACTCGACCCGACCAGCGGAGAGAGGCATTTCTGCACACTGCTGTGCGGACTGAAGGCGGTGAGCGGGCGCGGTATCGCCCGGCACTGGTACGCGGTCACTCCTCAGCGCGTCCACCACGGCCCCGACACACCCGCAGAGGGGGCCCTCAGCCTGGTCGACGCCACGGGCACGGCGCTCTCCCGGGACCGTCTCGTCGAAGCCGTCGGCGGCCACGGCATGGTGTACGACCAGGCCAGGGCCTACCGCCGAGCCGTGGACGAGGCGCTCTTCGGGCTCGGCGAGCAGCGGTACGGCGCCCTGGTCGACCTGCTCGTTCAGCTGCGCCAGCCCCAGTTGTCCAAGCGCCCCAACGAGGGAGCCCTCTCCCGCGCGCTTACCGAGGCCCTGCCACCGGTGGACCAGGCCGTCATCGCCGACGTGGCCGAGGCGTTCCGCTCGCTGGACGAGGAGAAGGCCGAACTGGCGGCCGCCTCCGCCGCCGAGCGTGCCGCTGCCGGCTTCCTGGAGCACTACCGGCGCTACGCCCGTATCGCCACCCGCCGGCGCGCCCGCCTGCCCCGGGTCGAGCACTCCCGCTACGAGCACCGCCAACGAGACCTCGCCGAGGCACAGGCCCAGTTGGCCAGGGCCGAGGAGGAGCGGCAGACCGCGGCGGAGCTGACCGGCGTGCTGGAGGAACAGCAGGACAGGCTGCGCGCACAGGACGCCGCCCTGCGCGAAGGGCCCGAGATGCGCAGCGCCAAGGATCTCGACCAGGCGCACCAGGAGGCGGACCGCACGGCGCAGGCCGCAGCGCGTGCGCGCAGTGACCGGGACCAGGCGCTGCGACTGCACACCAAGGGCCTGGAGCGGCTCGGTGCCGCCGAGAACCGTCTGCGAGCGGCTGAGCACCACGCCAAGGACACCTACCGGCAGGCGGGCGAGGCGGCCGCCGCCGCGAGGGTTGTCCTGCCCGGGGACGACGAGCTCACCGCCAGTGAGCTGCGCGGCCTTGTCGAACAGTCCGTGGAGCGGGGCCGACGTGCTCTCACTCATATGGAGGGCCTGGCTCTGGCCGCCGCTCGCACCGCGGAGGAACGGCGCAAGCAAGCCTTCCGGCTCGATGAGGCCGATGCCGACCGGGCGGCGGCGGCAGCTGAGCTGGACCTGGCCGAGGAGGACGTGGCGCAGGCCGGCCGGGCTTTGCTCGACGAGGTCCGTACCCGCGCCCGTAACTGGACCGAACTGGCTTACCCGGATGAGACCGGACTGCTGGACGAGCTCCAGGAGTGGGTGGGTCGTCTCGACGGTGCCTACCCGGCGCGGACCGAGGCCGCGCGCGCTCACAGCGTCGCAGCCGCGCACCTGGCCGAGCAGGCCGCCGAGGCCGCCCGGCACCGGACCGAACTCGCCGAGCAGACCGAGAGGCTGCGGCAAGAGCTGGCCGGGCTGGAGGCCGGGGGGCGGCGTCCGCCGCAGCCGCCGCACACCCGCACCCCCGGTCTGCGGGAGCGGCTGACCGGCGCCCCCTTGTGGAGACTGGTGGACTTCCAGGACGGACTCCCTGACGGGGAACGCGCCGGACTTGAGGCGGCCTTGGAGGCGTCCGGGCTGCTGGACGCCTGGGTACTCCCCGAGGGTGTCCTGCTCGCGGCCGACAGCCATGAGGTGCTGCTCACTCCTGCCTCGGGCCCCGTACGGGGAGTGTCACTCGCGGGGCTGCTGCGGCCGGCCGTGGACCGTGGGGACGCCGGGGCCGCAGCAGTTGGCGAGGGCACGGTGGCCCGGTTGCTCGCCGCGATCGGCGCGGGGCAGGCCGGTTCGGTGGCCGATGAGCCGGGCGGTGAAGCCGGAACGTGGGCGGCGGTGGACGGGCGCTTCCGGGTGGGTGCGGTCACCGGCCGGTGGGCCAAGGCCACCGCCGAGTACATCGGCGAAGGTGCGCGGGAAGCCGCCCGGCGGTCGCGTATCGCAGCGATCGGTGCCGAACTCGACGTGCTTCAGCAGGAGTCGGTGGCCGTCGCGGATCGGGCGGCCACCGTGGCCGCCCGCCGTAGGGTCCTTGACGCTGAGGCGGCAGACGTACCCGACGAAGGTGCCCTTGCCCGGGCGCATGCACGCGTGGCGGCCGCCGGCGAGTCCCTGCACCGGATCAGCATCCGGCGCGAGGAGCGGGTCGCCGCCCTCCTGGAGGCTTCTGAACAGAGCGAGTTGGACGCGGCTGACCTCGCTCGGACGGCCGAGGATCTGGGGCTGCCCGCCGCTCAGGAGGAGCTGGCCGTGGTGCGTGACGCGCTCGGCTCCCTCGCCGAGGTGCTGGCCGCCCTCTGGCCGGCGTTGCGTGAGCGCGGCGAGGCAGCCGGCCAGGCGGAGGACGAACGGACCGAGGCCGGACATGCCGCCGAGCGAGCCGCGGAGCTCACGGCACGTGTGAAGGAGGCGGAGAGCGAGGCGGCAGCCGCCGATGAACGCTGCACCACCCTGCGCGCCACGGTCGGCGCCGCCGTCGCCGAACTCCAGCACCTGCTGGCGCAGACCGCGGAGGCGTTGCGCACCTGCGAGAGCGACCAGCGACTCAGCCGTAAGCGCCACGCCGAAGCCGATCGGGCTGCCGGTAAGGCCGAAGGCCGTATCGAGCAGTTGCACGACGGGCTCAGGGAAGCGGCCGAGGCGCGCACGGAGGCCATCGCCGCCCTCCAGCGGTTCACGGAGACCGGTCTGATGGCCGTCGCTCTGCCGGACGTCCAGGTGCCCGCCGCAGACGGCGAGGCATGGGCGGCCACCCCGGCCATCGCGCTGGCCCGCGCCATCGACGCGGGCCTGTCCGCCACCGACGACTCCGACAGTGCCTGGGAGCGGGGGCAGCGCCGGCTCAGCGAGGAACTCAAGACCCTCCAGGACACGCTGTCCCGGCACGGGCACAGCGCCTCCGCCCGGATGGTGGAGGACGGGATGGTCGTCGACATCGTGTACCAGGGCCGTGAACGCGCCGTACCGGAACTGGCCGATGCGCTGGCCGTCGAGGTCGGCGAACTCGCCCGCATCCTGTCCGCACGGGAGCGGGAGATTCTGGAGACCCACCTGGTCACCGAGGTCGCGGGCACGCTCCAGGAGCTGATCGGCGCGGCCGAACGGCAGGTACGGGACATGAACGTCGAGCTGGAGGAGCGGCCGACCTCCACCGGCATGCGGCTGAGGCTGGTGTGGCGGGCATCCCGCAAGGCTCCGGCGGGGCTCGCTCAGGCCAGGGACCGGTTGCGCCGGTCGGCCGACGTCTGGACCGCCGAAGACCGTGCGGCCGTGGGGGAGTTCCTCCAGGAGCAGATCGCGCGCCAGCACAGCGACGATGCGTTGGGCAGCTGGCTGGAGCACCTCACCGCCGCACTCGACTACCGGTCCTGGCACGAGTTCGGGGTCGAGCGACACCAGCAGGGCCGTTGGGTTCCGGCCACGGGCCCGGCGTCCGGCGGCGAGCGGGTGCTGGCCGTCTCCGTACCGCTGTTCGCCGCCGCGTCCTCCCACTACGCGAGCGCGGGCAGCCCTTACGCGCCGCGCCTGGTCACGCTCGACGAGGCGTTCGCGGGAGTGGACGACGACTCGCGCGCCAAGTGCCTGGGGCTGCTGCACGCCTTCGACCTCGACGTCGTGATGACCAGCGAACGCGAGTGGGCCTGCTACCCCCAGGTGCCCGGCATCGCCATCGCCCAGTTGTCGCGGATCGACGAGGTCGCGGCGGTGCTCGTCACCCGCTGGGAGTGGGACGGCGCCCGGAGGCTGCGCGGCCCGGAGCCGGGGCGGCCCGAGTACCACCAGATCCCCCGGCCCGGCGCCGAACCGCCTGCCGGAGCGGAGCCGCTGTGGAACTGACACCTGACATGGCTGGGACAGCCGACGACGTACGGCTGCGCCGGTTGCTGGGCGACCCCGGACTCGACTGGCTGGTCGACCGTGCACGCCGGCGCCTGGAACGCGAGCAGCCGCTCACTGGAGCGGTTTCGCTGAGCGCGCCGACCGTAGAGCAACGAGAAGCCGCCGAACGGCTGTTGGGGCGGGCTCCGGGCAGTGGACGGTCCCTGTCCGTGCGGCTCGACGCGGTGGACGACCTTCTGCGCCGCTCCGGCATCAGCCCCGCGGGGCTGGCCGCGGCCGTGGTCGCGCTCACCGGTCCGGTCAGGCTCCTCGGCCCGGCTCGCGCCGAGGAACAGCGGGCATGGCAGGAGGCGTACCTCCCGGCGGAGGCTCTGGCGGAGGAGGTCCCCGTTCTCCAGGGCTGGGTCGACCGGCTCCGGAGCGACGGGCTGGTCCGCCGCCTCGCCCCCACCCCCGCCGCGGCGGCCGACCTGCTCGGCCGGGCCGCGACCGCCCTGCGCGCTCTCCCCGCGGAACCGCCGGTGTCGCTGCCCACCTTCTCGTCCCGACTACTGGGCAGCGCACACGCATTGGATGACGGAACCCCGCTGTGCACCCTCACGCTCTCCGGCGTCCGGGTCCTGACCGGCTTTCCGGACGGCAGCGGCGCGCAGTGGCGGCGCGAGGCGTGGGCTTCGGCGGGACTGCTGCGTGACGAGCTCTCCTCGACCGTACTCACCCTCAATCTGCGGGGTACGCCGGCCCTGGACCGGATGGCCGAGGAGGGCGAGCCTGCCGTATTGACCCTGCGGCAGCTGATCCGGCACCCTCCTGCCTCAGCACCGCCGGCGGTCCGGATCTGCGAGAACCCGGCTGTGCTCGCCGCTGCCGCCGACACGTACGGCGCGGCTTCCGCACCCCTGGTCTGCCTCCAGGGGCAGCCGTCCGCCGCCGCCCTCACCCTCCTGCACCACCTCCACACACACGGCACCGGCTTGCGCTACCACGGGGACTTCGACTGGGGAGGCTTGCGCATCGCTGCCGCCCTGCTGCGCCGCGTCCCCTGGAGCCCCTGGCGCTACACCGTCGCCCACTACCGTGCCGCGGTGCGCGCGCTGCCCGCCGGCCCGCCGCTCACCGGGGCACGGGCCGACGCCCCGTGGGACCCGGACCTGGCGGGCGCGCTGGCGGACTCAGGCGTGCGGGTGGAGGAGGAAGCGGTCCTGGACGACCTTTTGTCCGACCTCGGATGAGGCAGGGGGCCGCCATTGCCGGAGACAGACCCTCCCGCCGTCACCGCCGTACCCGTCCCGGGCCGCCCGCCCCTGAGAGGAAATTCCATGCAGGCCAAAGAGACTGTTTTCGCCGATCTGATGCAGGGCCGCACCCAGCAGTTCCAGGTCCCGCTCTACCAGCGCACGTACTCCTGGTCGGAGAAGCAGCTCGCTCAGCTGTGGAACGACATCCTCGAACAGGCCGAACTCCTGGACTCCGGTGCGCCGGCGAGCACGCACTTCCTCGGCTCCGTCGTGCTCGCGCCCTCCCCGCAGAACGAAGCGACGTTTCCCCGCTGGCTCGTCGTTGACGGCCAGCAGAGGCTGACCACGCTGTCCCTGGCGCTGGTGGCGATTCGGGACCACATCGCCGAAGGGCAGCCGGACGAGGCCGAGCGCATCGACGAGGAATACCTCATCAACAAGCGCAAGCACGGCGACGAGTACTTCCGGCTGCTGCCCACGCAGGCGGACCGGCCGCAGTTCGCCGCCCACCTCCGCAGCCTCCCCGCGGAGCAGACCGCGGGGGACCGGGTCGCCTCCGCCTACCGGTTCTTCCGGCGCAAGCTGGTCGAGGCCGAGGATGCGGCGAGTACCCGGGACATCCTGCGCATTGAGCAGGCGATCACATCGCGTCTCACGCTGGTCGTGGTGAGTGCTGAGCGCGGTGACAACGTGCACCGCATCTTCGAGTCCCTCAACAACACGGGGCTGAAACTCAGCCAGGCGGATCTGCTGCGCAACTACCTGTTCATGCGCCTGCCGACCCGCGGCGAGTGGGTCTACGAGACCTACTGGCTGCCCTTGCAGGCGAGCCTCACCAACGACGAGCTCGAACAATTGATGTGGCTGCAGCTGGTGCTCGACGGAGACGACCGGGTCCGCCGGCAGGACCTGTACGCCGCCCAGCAGAAGCGCTTCGAGAACGGGGAGACGGGAGAGGCGGCGCGGACCGAGGCGGAGATCGAGGACTACATCAAGGAGCTGCACCGTCGCAGCGCACACTTTCGGAAGATGATCCACCCGGCGGAGGAGAGCGCTCCGGTGGTCCGCGGGCATCTGCGCAGGCTGCACGACTGGCAGGCCGTGGTGACCTACCCCGCGCTGATGCTGCTGCTCGACCGGCGGGCGCGCGGCGAGCTGGACGACGACGAGACCGCGCGCGCCCTGTCGTACATCGAGAGCTTCCTGGTACGCAGGACGCTCTGCCGAGTGGCCACGAACAACCTGAACCGGATCTTTCAAGCCGTGCCCGCCCAGCTCCCGCGCGACATGCCGGTGCCCGACGGCCTGCGTCAGCTGTTCTCCGCCGACAACCGCCAGTGGCCGGGCGACGAGGAACTGCGCGAGAAGATCCGGTCCGCGCCCTTCTACCAGTACGGCCGGCCGAACCAGCGCAAGCTCGTCCTCCAGCGGCTGGAAGAGAGCTATGAGCATCCCGAGCCGGTGGACTTCGACGCGGCGCAGCTCACCATCGAGCACGTGCTGCCGCAGTCGCCCGGCGACGCGTGGATGCAGATGCTGAAGGGCGACACCGACGAGGGCGAGAGCCCGGAAGACCTCCACTCCCGTCTGCAGCACACCCTCGGCAACCTGACGCTGACCGGCGTGAACGCGGAGCTCTCGAACCATCCCTTCGAGCGCAAGCAGGGGTTGCTGCAGGGCAGCCACCTGGAGATGAACCGGCGCATCGCCGCCACCGAACGCTGGGGTTCCGCGGAGATCCTGGCCCGCGCCGACGATCTCGCCGACCGGGCGGTCCGGCTGTGGCCCGCCCCGCTGCGCGGCGTGGGACGCGCGGAGCGCAGCCGTGACTGGAGCCTTGTCCACCAGGTGCTCGCCGCGCTTCCGCACGGCACCTGGACGTCGTACGGAGACCTGGCCGCGTTCGTCGGGTCCGGTGCCCAAGCCGTGGGAAACCACCTCGCCAAGACCGACGGAGTGGTCAACGCGTACCGGGTGCTCAACGCCGACGGCAAGGTGGCCGACGGATTCCGGTGGACTGGGCAGGACCGCGGTGATGTACGCGCCCAGCTGCACGCCGATGGCATCCGCTTCACGGCCATGGGCGCCGCAGATCCGGCCCAGCGCCTCACCAGCGGCGACCTCGCCCTCCTCGTCGTCGACGCCGAAGAGGAGGATGAGGCCGCCGGCGCAGGGGAGGCGGCACGGGAAGGCACGGAGCAGCCGGGTGTGGAGACGCGCGCCGCGAGGTTCCTCCGTCAGCTGGCGGCGGACGACACCCCCACCACCGTTGCTGCCGTGCGGGAGCTGATCGCCGGCTGGGAGCGGCTCGGGGGCTGGACGGGGCATGGTGCCGGCGAGACCATGACCAGCGCGTTCCTGATGCTCGGGAGCGCGGGCGGGCCGGGCCGGGGCATCTGGCCCATGGTCCTCTACCCGGGCAGCGGGCGAGGGGGCACCGCCGAGGTCGTGTTCCAGCACCTGGCGCGGCGCGAGCCCTTCACGGAGCGCTCGCTGCGCGCCGAACTGCTGGACAGGCTGAACGAGCTGGAGGGTGTTTCCCTGCCGCAGGGAAAGCTGGAACTGCGTCCCGGTTTCCGGCTCTCCGTGCTGGATGACGAGCGCAACCGGGAGATCCTCCTGCGGACGCTGGGCTGGTTCAAGGACCGCTGGGAGGAGCGCGGAACGGTCTGACGCGAGGGGCCGTCGATACACTCCGGATGCGCACTCCGGGTGGCCGGGAACCCCTCAGGACACCGGGAGCCGATGCGCAGGCGACCGACAACAACACCACCACCGAACAGGGAAGGCCCGCACACCGTGGAGCCATTGAGGGACGACGACCCGCGGACCATCGGCGTGTACACACTCGTGTGCCGGCTCGGCGCCGGAGGCATGGGGCAGGTCTACCTCGGCGAGTCACCGGCCGGCCAGCTGGTCGCGGTGAAGGTGATCAAGCCGTCGGTGCTCGACGAGGACAGCAGGGCCCGGTTCCTGCTCGAAGTGGACAGCCTCAAGACGGTCTACGGGCCGTTCATCGCGTCCTTCGTGGCCGCGGACGCCCATGCGGAACGCCCCTGGCTGGCCGTGGAGTTCGTGCACGGCCCGGACCTCCATGCCCACGTCGCCGAGCACGGGCCGCTGCCGCTCGTGGAGGCAGCGAGTCTCGGGGCGCTACTTGCCGAGGGCCTCGGGACCGTGCACGAGGCGGGGCTGCTGCACCGTGACCTCAAGCCGCAGAACATCCTGCTCGCCCCGGTCGGTCCCAAGGTGATCGACTTCGGCCTTGCGGTGCTCGCCGAGCGGCGGTCCACGCTGACCGCCACCGGAGTGGTGGTGGGTTCCGTGTTGTGCATGCCGCCGGAGCAGACCCAGGGCGAGCACCACCTCGCCCCGGCCGCGGACGTCTACGCCCTGGGCGCGGTCCTGTTGTACGCGGTCACCGGCCACTATCCCTATACCGGCACCAGCTGGCAGGCGATCGCCCGCCGGATCGAGGACCCGGCTGTCGCGCCGGACCTGAGCGGCGTGCCGGCCCAGTTGGAGCCGCTGCTCTCCTGGATGCTCGCCCTTGACGTCGCGGACCGGCCGACGCTGCTCCAGGTCACCGAGCAACTCGTCCAGGTCATGGCAGGTCAGGGGCTGACAGCCGCGCAAGCCAAGCGCCGGCTCGCGGCGCTCACTCCCGAGGCCGCCCTGCTGGAGTTCTTGCTGCCGCCCGAGCCCACGGAGCTGCCCGAGAGCCGGCACGGTTACACCCCGACCGTGGTGGACGTCGCCGCGCGCGAGGACGACGAGGCTCCGCCGCAGTCGGGGGATGTCTCACCGGTCAGCGACGGGGCTCCGGATACCGACGCGCCCTCGGATGAGCCCTCCGGGGAAGCTGCCCCCGCCGCTTCGGAAAAGTCCGGGGTGAGCGGTGCCGCCCGGCCGGGCGTCCGACTCTCCGCGCCGCTGCGGATCGCCGAGGAGCTACGGGTCGCGTACGCGAGCGACGCGCGCTTCTGAGGAACCGCCCGGCCTTCCTCCGGCGGACCACGATCCCGGGATTCCGGAGTGGCCCAGGTACTCCCCATGACAAAATTGGGGAGTACTTTCCGCGCCGTATTTCCCGGCCCGATCGACGGAGTGACCACGGGTGGCAGAGCAGGGGCAGACGCGGTTTCCGCCCGGGGCCCAGATCCTTGTCCGGGACGAAGAGTGGCTGGTCAGGGTCGCACACCGGACCGACCACGACGGAGACCAAATCGAAGCCATCGGCGTCTCGGAGTTCGTCCGGGACGAGGAGGCGGTGTTCTTCACCGGCATCGACACGGTCGAGCTCCTGGAGCCGGAGAAGACACGCCTGGTGTCCGATACCTCCTCCTACTTCCGGCGCGGGCGCCTCTTCCTCGAAGCGGTCCTGCGCAAGACGCCGCTGCCGCAGACGGAGCGCAGGCTCGCCCTGGCCGACCGCTTCCTCCTCGACCCGCTGCCCTATCAGCAACGTCCCGCGGAGCTCGCGCTGTCGATGCGCAACCTCCGCCCCCGCATCCTGATCGCCGACGTCGTCGGCCTCGGCAAGACGCTCGAAATCGGCCTCACCCTCGCCGAATTGATCCGCCGGGGCCGCGGTGAGCGGATTCTCGTCGTGACCCCGCAGAGCGTCCTGGAGCAGTTCCAGCACGAGCTGTGGACGCGGTTCTCGATTCCGCTGGTGCGGCTCGACTCGCTGGGCATCCAGCGCATCCAGCGGGAGATCCCCGCGGGCCGCAATCCGTTCACCCACTACAAGCGCGTCATCATCTCCGTCGACACGCTCAAGAACATCGGCCAGTACCGCCACCACCTGGAGCGCATCAAGTGGGACGCGGTCGTCATCGACGAGTCCCACAACCTCATCAACCAGGGCAGCCAGCGCCGTGCCCTGGCCGAGACGCTCACCCCGCAAACCGACGCCCTGCTCCTGGCCAGCGCGACTCCGCACAACGGCGACAAGCGCTCCTTCGCCGACCTGGTGTCACTGCTCGACCCGGCCGCCATCGTGGACCGCGATCACTACGACCCGGTCGGGGACCTCGGACACCTCTTCATCAGGCGTACGAAGATCAGTCCTGAGGTGCGCAACGGCATCGGTACGGAGTGGGCGGACCGTGGTCCCACCCGGTCCCTGCACTGCCCGGCCAACGAGGCCGAGGAGCGGATCTTCGCGGAGCTCAGTGAACACTGGCTGCCCACGCCGTCCGCCAGTACCGAGTTCGGCACGGCGGATCAGGAGGGGACCTCGGTGAGCACCGACCCGCTCTTCGCCTACAACGTCCTCAAGACGTTCCTCTCCTCCCACAAGGCCCTGGCGGAGCTGGTCAACCGCCGGGTCAATACGCTCGGCGAGCGGGTGCGGAAGGCGGCGACCGACGGAAAGCGGCCTGACCCGGCGATCGACGTCGAGCAGGCCGCCCTGGCCCGGCTGCGCGGCCTCGTCGACTCGATGGGGGACGGGAGCGCGCCAGGGGATTCCGCCAAACTGGACAAGCTCGTCGAGCAGCTGGAGGAGATCGGCGTCGGACCGCGCAGCGACACCCGCGCAGTGATCTTCTCCGAGCGGGTGGAGACCCTCAAATGGCTGGCCCAAAAGGTCCCGGCGCGCCTCGGCTTCACCGCCGACAAGAACGGCGACCACAAGGCCGTACGGCTCATGCACGGCGGCATCGTCGAGGAGCAACAGCGCGCGATCCGGGAGGAGTTCAGCCTCGCCGGCGCTCCGGTTCGGCTGCTGTTCGCCGGTGACCTCGCCTCCGAGGGCGTCAACCTGCACCGCCAGTGCCACCACCTGATCCACTACGACATCCCGTGGTCGCTGATCCGGATCGAACAGCGCAACGGACGCATCGACCGGTACGGACAGCGCCATGAGCCGCAGTTCCGGGCGCTCATCCTCACCTCCGGCCGGCCGGGCGCCAAGGACGACAGGACGGTCGCCGAGAAGCTCCTCGTCCGTGAGGAGGAGGCCCACAAGCTGAGCGGCACGGCCGAGGCGGAAACCGGCTATTACCGAGCCGACGAAGAAGAGCGGCGCCTCATCCGGGAGTTGATGGACGGCGGCACGGTCGAGGACTACCTCGCGGCCGCGCCCGCCGCGGACGACGCCGACCTGGCGGGGCTGTTCGGCCAGGTCGACACCCTCACCGAGGAGAAGCCGCCGGACCGGGCTGAAGTGCCCTCGCTGTTCGACGGCGACACGGCGGCCTTCGTCGACACGGCGCTCGCCGAGCTGTACGAGGACCGTGCCGAGGACGTCATCGGCCTGTCCCGTAGCCAGGACGCCAAGCAGCGCCCGTACCTCTCCCTCTCCCCGGAGAAGGCTCCCGACCTGCTGCGCCGTCTCAAGGCCCTGCCGCCGTCCTATCTCAAGGAGCAGGGGGTGGCCGAGCGCATGATCCTCTCCTTCGACCGCGGTCTCGCCCAGGACAAGCTGACCGAGGCCCGCGAGGCCACGGACACCATCTGGCCCACCGTCTCGTATCTGAGCGACATCCACCCGGTGGTGGAGTGGCTCACCGACAAGGTGCTGGTGCAGTTCGGGCGCCAGGAGGCGCCGGTGATCACCTCCCCGCATGTGGAGCACCCCACCTTCCTGATCCAGGGCATCTACTCCAACGCGCTCGGCCGCCCCACGGTCGTACGGTGGATGGCAGTCAGCGCCGACCCCGACGCCCCCGTGGGGGAGATGACCGAAGCGCTGCGCGCGGCGAAGGTCCGGCCCGACCTCGCCCGCACCGGCGAGCCGCGCGACCTCGAACACCTCCAGTCGCTGGTGCCCGCCGCGGTGGCGCGGGCCCGCGAGCACCTGGAGACGTCCAAGGACGACTGGGCGCGCCAGATCAGCGGCCCGCTCGCCGAGTACCGGGGGCGCCTGACGGACTGGCGCCAGGACTCCCTGGACTCGCTGTCCGGTGAGAGCACCCGGCGTAAGCGGCAGGTCGAGAAGACCGCGAGGGATCAGGCCGATCTCCTCGACCAGTTGAACACCACCGGGCTTCCCCTGCTGCGCGTGCTCGCCGTCCTGGACAAGCCCGCCCCGGACGCCGCTGCCGACGACCACACCCCCGACCACGCCTTCGACCCGGCGGAGAACTGACGTGACGTACGACTCGCTGGTCAATCACGGCGACTACCTCTCGGCGCACTACCTCGCCGAAGTCCTCCCCAAGGACCTCAAGGCCAAGGACGGCCTGCTCGCCCGGTGGGCCGAGACCGAGGAACAGGAGCGGCGCGCCCACACCGCGGCCGTCGCCGAGGCCAAGTCCGAAGGACGCGACCCCGCGACCGTCCCGCCGCGTGCCCGCACCCCCCGCGAGGGCCTGCGGGCCCTGCACGGCCCCTACTTCGCCTCCCGCGCCGACTTCGCCCGGGACGCGGCGGCCCTCGCCGTTCCGGGCGCGCCGGTCCCCGCCGACTGGACCAAGCGCCTCACCGAGCTGCACCTGGCCACCCTGGGCGCGCTCGGCTTCGGGGACGCGCACGAGCAGGCCGTCACCGTCCACCGCTCGGGCCACGACTACACGGTCCAGGTCCTGCACACCGAGCCCGGTCTGATCGCCGTCTCCTGCGGCTGGACCGACGAGCCCGACGCGGCCCTCGACCCGGACGGCGCGGGACGCCTGCTGCACCCGGTGTCTCTGGAGGCGTCGGCCCGCCTCACCGACGCGAAGGCGCTGGTGGACTTCCTCTTCGAGTGCGACGAGCCACGACGCTATGTCCTGATGCTGGCCGGCGGTGTCGTCATCCTCGCGGACCGGCTCGCCTGGCACGAGGGCCGCTACCTCGCCGTCGGCCTGGACGCCGCCCTCAACCGGCGCGACGTCCGCAATGGCGGCGAACTCGACACGGTCGCCGCCCTGTTCGGCGCGGACTCGCTGCGCGTCCCCGAGGAGGGTGGCACCGCGCCGCTGGCCGGTTTCGTCGACAAGTCCGGCAAGCACGCGGTCGGCGTCTCCACCGAACTGCGTGAGGGACTGCGCCTGTCCGTCGAGTGGATCGCCAACGAGGTCCTGGCCCGCCTGCGGGACCAGGGCGTCACCCCGGAGCAGATCGACGAGCCGGCCCGCCTCGCCAAGGAACTCGGCCGCGAGTCGCTGCGCTACCTCTACCGCATCCTGTTCCTGCTGTACGCCGAGGCCCAGCCGGCGCTCGGCATCCTGCCGGCCGACGACCCCGAGTACACCCGGGGCTACGGCCTCCAGCGCCTCGGCGACCTCGTCGTCCGCGACCTGGTGGGCGAGCGGTCCCGGCGCGGCTTCCATCTGTACGAGTCCCTCGACCTGCTCTTCCAGCAGGTCCAGAAGGGCCACCGGGAGTTCGGCAGCGAGCCCGAGGATCTGGCGGCCCAGGCCGCCGACCGCGCGGCCACCGAGGCCGAGCGGGAAGCTGCCGAGCTCCTCGCCTCCGGGGCCATCACCCGGGACGAGCACACCGAGCGGGTCCGCGAGGCCGATCGTGCCCGCAAGGCCGCCGCCCGCAGCGCCGATGTCGGCCTGCGCTTCGAGCCGCTGCGCTCCGACCTCTTCGAGGGCGACGCGGTACGCCTCATCTCGGCCGACCAGGTCGAGAACCCGGCGCACGAGGAGGGCTCGGACGCGCCCGAGTTCCTGGACACCCGGCTGCGCAACGAGACCCTGCACAAGGTCCTGCGCCGCCTGATGCTCACCAAGGGCAAGGGCCGCGAACGCGGCGGCTTCATCTCGTACGCACAGCTCGGCATCAACCAGCTCGGCGCGGTCTACGAGGGTCTGATGTCCTACACCGGCTTCATCGCCGGCGAGGACCTGTACGAGGTGGCCAAGGGCGGCGACGCGTCCGGCGGCAGCTGGATGATCCCCGCCTCCCGGGTCCAGGACTACCCGGACGAGGTGTTCGTCGAGCGCCCCCACGAGGAGACCGGCCGCCCCCTGCGCGTCGTCCACCCCAAGGGTTCGTTCGTGTACCGCCTGGCGGGCCGCGACCGCCAGACGTCGGCCTCGTACTACACGCCGAAGTCCCTGACCGAGGTCACCGTCGAGCTCGCACTGAAGCACCGCCTCGACCAGGACGGCACCGAGACGTCCGCCCGGGAACTCCTCGACTGGAAGATCTGCGAGCCCGCGCTCGGTTCGGGCGCGTTCCTCAATGAGGCCATCGATCAGGTGGCGGCGGAGTACCTGCGGCGCAGGGAACGGGAGTTGGAGCGCCGCGTCGATCCGGAACTGCGGCCCGTAGAACTCCAGAAGGCCAAGGCGTACATCGCCCTCCACAACGCGTACGGCGTGGACCTGAACGCCACCGCCGTGGAACTGGCCGAGGTCTCGCTCTGGCTGAACTCCATGCACCCCGGCATGCGCGCACCCTGGTTCGGCCTGCATCTGCGGCGCGGCAACTCGCTGATCGGCGCGGGCCGCAAGGTGTACGGGGCGGACGCACTGCCGCACGGCCAGTGGCTGTCGAAGAAATCCCCGCTGCCGCCCACGGAACTCCCTTTCCGCGATGGCGACTTGCCGGAAGGCGCCGTCCACCACTTCCTCCTCCCCGCCATCGGCTGGGGCGCGGTCGCGGGCGAGTCCGAGGCGAAGAAGCTGGCGGAGGACCAGGCGAAGGCGCTCGGCCAGTGGCGCAAGGGGGTACAGAAGGCACCCAAGGGACCCAAGCCGTTCGTGGAGAAGGACGACGAGCCGCAGGAGAAGCGGAAGGCCCGCTACGACAAGTGGGCCAAGGCGGCGGCCAAGACCGAGCTGGGCCGGCTACAGGCGGTGGCCCGCCGGGCGGAGTTCCTGTGGAGCCTGGTCGCCAAGCGTCTGGAACTCTCCGAGCGCAAGGTCTCGCGCCCGATCGACGTATGGGGTGCGGACTGGCTGAAGCCGGCTGCGGAGGCCACCGACAAGCAGCGCGTCCTGGACGACCTGACGGGGGCGGGCACGCCGTATTGGCGGCTGAAGACGGTCATGGACGTCTGGTGTGCGCTGTGGTTCTGGCCGCTGGACCAGGTGGGGCTGCTCGACGGCTCGGATACGGCGTACGCGCCGGGCGGCGGGGTGTTCGAGGCTGGGCCCCCGCCGGTGACACCTGCCTCGGTGGTATCCGCCTCGTCTGCACCGGAACCTGCGGTCGCCGCTCCGAGCGGTCCTGCGCCGGGAGACGTGGTCTGGCGGGCGGCCGGGCTCTTCGACGACCCTGACGGTGAACAGGACGAGTTGGGCGCCGTTGAGGAGAGCGACAAGGGCCTGGAGATCAAGCGCCTCAAGATCAAGGGGCGCAGGGCGACCGGCCGGCAGGCCGAGATCGCCGAGGACACGCGGCGCCCGGTCATTCCGCTGAAGACGTTCGCGGACTGGCTGGACTTCCTGGAGCTGACGCTCGGCACGAAGGACGCGGACGCGGGCTCCTTCCTGGATGGCCTGGACGACCTGCCGGTGGATGAGGCGCTGCCGCTCCTGGAGGCGTACGAGCGCAGCCTGGACAGCGTTCTGGGCATGGACAGCCCGCTCAGGCTGGCCCAGCGCTTCCCTTGGTTGCACGCGGTTGAGGACATCGCGGGTACGACGGAGCGCGACATAAAGACGGAGGACGGGCACGGGTTCTTCCACTGGGAGCTGCACTTTGCGCATGTGTTCCGGGGGCCTGGGGGCGGGTTTGATCTGCAGGTGGGGAATCCGCCTTGGGTGCGGCCCGAGTGGGTGGAGGATCCGGTCCTGGCTGAGCGGGAGCCCTGGTTCATGCTGGCTGAGAAGCCATCGGCCACGGAGCGGCAGGCGAAGAAGGCGGATCTGTTGGGCGGCGCGGAGGCCCTTGCCTACTACCTTGGGGAGCTGGCTTCGGTGAGCGGGCTATCCGAGACGCTAGGGTCGACTGTCACTTATCCTGTGTTGGCAGGGACACGCCCCGATCTTTATCGAGCTTTCATGAGCCAAGTGTGGGCCCACGCTGGACGTAATGGCATTGCAGGACTGGTCCATCCAGACACCCACTTCGGGGGCGTGAAGGACGGCAGACTGCGCGGGGCCGCATATCGACACCTTCGGCTCCACGCGGGCTTTATCAACGTCGGCAACTGGGCGTTCGAGGCTAGTCGAAAGATCGAGTTTGGTGTGCACATCTATGGTGCAGCACAAAATGCCATTCGCTTCGAGAACTTGAGCGGTTTGTACGGCGTTGAGCCGCTTATGGCGTCGCTGGACCATGACGGTCATGGTGAAGTTCCTGGCATGAAGTATGGCAGGGACTGGGATCTGCGCCCGCATCAGGCACGTGTGATCACAGTCGACGAGGTCAGGCTCTCGGAGTGGCAGCAGTTGACTGGGGATACGGGCGTTCCGCCGAGTCAGGCAGCGCTGTTGCAGCCCTTGACGACTGAAGAGGAAGGGGCTATTGCTGCTTTGGCGTCGGCACAGGACCGATTGGGTGATCGAGAGCCTAGGATCAGCCAGGGCTACAACGAGACCAACGGTAAAAGGGACGGTTTCATCAGCTGGGAGTCGACTCAGCCCGTCTGGTTGTCCGAACTTGTGCTTCAGGGGCCGCACTTCGGCGTCGCCACGCCCGTAAGGAAGCACCCGAACGTACCCTGCCGGGGAAATCAGGACTGGACGAGCTACAACCTCACGGAACTTCCCGTCGACGCGGTCCCCCGGACCAACTATGTACGCCCTGGGTCCTGCTCGCTGAAGCGCTACGAGGATGCCCAGGACCGCTGGTTGGACCGGTCGCGGCTGGACGTTGACTGGGAGCCGAGCGCGGAGCAGTGGGAAGGCCGTCGCGAAGTTCTAAGTCATGAGGAGCTGGATCTTCCGGATGAAAAGCAGCGGGAACTGATGCGGCAGCGACTGTGGTGGTTCCAGCCGTATACGAGGTTCTATCGGTTGGCGTGGCGACGGATGATTCCAGTAAGCACTGAGCGGAGCTTGTTCGCCGCATTGATCCCACCGGGACCGGCACACGTCCACACCGTGCAATCCATGGCACTCACTGATGTCCGCTCTACCGCTCTTAATGCTGGCTTCTGGGCAGCTCTGCCCCTGGACTATTTGCTACGCATCACGGGGCGCTCCGATCTTCAGGTCGCCGAAGCCCTCAAGATGCCCTATGCCGACCCGTCGCACCCCCTGGCTGGCCCCCTCCTTCTTCGCGCACTCCGCCTCAACTGCCTCACGGATGCTTACGCACCGCTCTGGTCGGAGCTGTACGACATGACCTGGCCCGGTTATGAGGACTGGGCGGTGAAGTGGCCCGAACTCTCACCGCTTGCGGGGAACTTGAAGTCATCCTGGGACTACGCCATGCCGCTGCGTACCGAGTATGAGCGGCGCGCCGCTCTGGTTGAGATCGACGCACTGGCAGCTGTTTGGCTTGGTATGAGTGCCAATGAGCTGATCGCCATCCACAAAGCCAGGTACGCAATTCTCGCGGACCGCGAGTCGGAGATGTGGTTCGACGCCAATGGTCGCCAACTAGCGCGGGATCCCTACGCCCACGGTCACGGTCAGACCAAGCAGGACTACGAACAGTTCCTCGCCTACAACAAGGGTGAACGATCCGAACCCCCCGAGGGCTACACCGCCCCGTTCTACAAGGCCGCTCGGGAAGACGAAATGCGCGCAGCCCATGCCGTTTTCGAGGAGCGGCTGCGGAATGTCCAGGAGGCCAAGTCATAAGAAGAGCGCCCTGCCCCAGGACGTGGGTCCGGGGCAGGGCGCTTGGTCGCGCGGCGTCGTCAGCCTCGCGTCGCGTACGAGACGAAGCGTTGCCATGCCCCGGGAGCCACGGCAATCTCCGGGCTCTGCCGCAGCTTGGAGTCTCGTACGTGGACAGTGGTGGGGCAGGTCGCCACCTCGACGCAGTCGCCTTCGCTGCCGCTGCTATAGGTGGACTTCCGCCAGGACATCGCCACCTCGACACAGTCGTCACCCTGCGAGCCGCTGTAACTGCTCTTGAACCAGGCCAGTTCGGACGTGCTCATAGCGCTCCTCGCATCCGCTTCAGCAGGCCCAGGGAGTCCTCGGGGGTCAGAGCCTGTGAGCGCATCTTGGCATAGCGCTGGTGGAGAAGGCTGATCTCTTTCGCGTCAGTGATGAGGCGACCGTTCTCCTGGCCTTCCGAGTAGCCGAACCAGCAGTTGTCGGCCGTTTCGGCCAGCCTCAGCGGCCCGTCCAACCCCGCATGCACCGGCTGCCGCAGCGGCATCAGCTGGAACTCCACGTTCCAGTGCCGTTCAACGACACCCACCAGGTGGTCGTACAGCTCCCGCGTCACGTCCGTTCCACCCGTGTGCCGCTCAAGTACCGCCTGCTCCACGATGAAGCTGAACGCCGTCGGCGGTTTTCGGTTCGTGGCCAGCAGGTCCTGGCGGGCGAGCCGTGCCGCGATCCGCTCGCTCAGCGCTTCCTCGTCCGGCAGCGGCGGCACGCTGAACGACACCGCCCGCGCGTACGCTTTCGTCTGTAACAGGCCCGGCACCACCCGGCATTCGTAGGTGTAGAGGCTCACCGCCTCCGCCTCGAACTTCGCCCACTGCCGGAACCAACTCGCCAGCCCCGGCTGCCGCGACAGATGCCGGGCCGCACCCCGCAGCGCCCCGAACGCGTCCAGGACCTCCTCCGCCCGCTCCACGAAGTCCGGCTGCGGAAAACGGCGGCCCTGCTCGATCTTGGCGACCGTCTGGACCGAGTACGGGACCCGCTCGGCGAACTCCTCCTGGGTCAGGCCGGCCCGTTTGCGGAAGGCCTTGAAGACCTCGCCGAACGTCTTCAGGCTGTCCGAGACTTCCGGCTCACCGCCGCCTGGCACCCCGCCCGTACCGTCCGTCATGCGAGGACACCGCCCTTCCCCAAGCTCTCGACTCCGTTCGAGCAGGGGAGACCCCATTCATGCCCCGCCACTCACGTCCCACTCGGCCATGGTTACGGTCAGTTGCCGGCCGTGTCCACCGTCCGTACTCGTACTCTGACGCAGAGTGCGGGTCGCTGACCTGGTGCGTGAAGTCGCCGGTGGCCAGATTGGCGGCCATGACGCCAAGCACTGCCCCCCACGGCCCAGTCACCGTACGTGTGTTCGCGCAGCGTTTCAGCTCCACTCCGCGCGGCGCCCGCCTCGCCCGCCACCTCGCCCTGCATCGGCTGGATGTCTGGGGTATCCCGTACGGCTCCGACGCCTCGGACACCGCCGCGCTGCTCGTCGCCGAGCTCGCCACCAACGCCATCACTCACGGCCGCGTTCCCGGCCGCGACTTCGAGGTGCGGCTCACCCTCGATGCGGAAACCCTGCGGATCGATGTGGCGGACGCGAGCGGAGAGCGTCGCCCTGAGGGGCCGGGGGGAAGCGTCGTCCCGGCTGCCGGAGCGGACGGCGGGCGGGGGCTGCTGCTCGTCGAGGTGCTGGCCGACCGGTGGGCAGTGCTCGACCGCCTGCCCGTCGGGAAGACGGTCCGTGCCGAGCTGGACCTGCCGCACTGACGAGCCCGTCCGCCGTCTATAGGCTGGCCGTGGACCAAGGTCATCAGTGGCGGACGAGTGAGGGTGACGGGTAGTCATGACGGGGCTTGAGGAGAGTGGCAGCGGACGCGGGTCCGGGCGCGGGCGGGCCGTCGGGTATCAGCGCTACCAGTTCCCGCCGGAGGACGCCGAGCAGCTCCAGCCCGGGCTCTTCCCTTCGCTGCACGGACCCGTCGAGGTCGGGTATGACGGGCTGCCGACCGGTGTGGAGCTGGAGCAGCTCGTCGACGAGGAGGGCGAGGCACGCGATCCGGGCGAGATCTCCGCGCCCTTCCGGCCCGAGAACATCAAGATCGAGACACAGACGACCACCGTCGATCTTCTCCTCTCCCGGCTGCGGGAGGAGATGATCGACCTCGCCCCCGACTTCCAGCGCCGGGCCGGTATCTGGAGCGACGTACAGCAGAGCCGTCTCATCGAATCGCTGCTGCTGCGCATCCCCATCTCGTCCTTCCACATGGCGCAGGACGAGGAGGACAACTGGGCCGTGGTCGACGGCATTCAGCGCCTCACGGCGATCGCCCGGTTCATGGAGCCGGAGACGGTGGACATGTCGCCACTGAGGCTGCGCGGGCTCGACTACCTCCGGGACTTCCACGGCGACGGTTATCAGGACCTGACGGGGCGGCTGAAGATCAGGTTGCGCGAGACCCAGCTCGTCGTGCACATCATCCAGCAAGGCACGCCGGAGGCCGTGAAGTTCAATGTCTTCGCACGGATCAACACCGGAGGGATGCCGCTCAAGCCGCAGGAGATCCGGCATGCCCTGATCGACGGGCCGGTGCGTGGCTACCTCGCCGACCTCGCCGAGGACCCGGCCTTCGGTGAGGCCACCGGAAACAGTGTCTCCAACGAGCGGATGGCCGACCGGGAGATGGTGCTGCGCTTCCTGGCGTTCCGGCTGACCGACCCCGCCCAGCACACACAGCGGGACTTCGACCAGTTCCTCATCGACGGTATGCACCTCGTGAACCGGCTGAGCGCGGAGCAACGGGACGCAGTGGCCCTGGAGTTCCGCCGGGCCATGCGGTGCGCGGCGGACGTTTTCGGCGATCACGCGTTCCGTAAATGGCGGGGCGGCAAGGGCAAGTCGCCCATCAACAAAGCGCTGTTCGAAACGGTCGCCGTCAATCTTGCCATCTTGGATGATCGCGAGCGTGAGTCGCTGGTAGCGTCGCGTGACAGGGTGCTCGAAGGGTTCTTCGGGCTGATGAAGGACTGGGACTTCGACCGTGCCATCTCCGTCGCCACCGGCGACACAAAGAAGGTGCGCACGAGGTTCACCGCGATGGCGGAGCTTTTCCGGGGGGTAGTGGACGGTGCTTGACCAGCTGACGCTGACGAACTTCAAGGCGTTCCAGCACATGGACCTGAAACTCGGTCCTCTCACCCTGCTGACCGGTCTCAACTCCTCCGGCAAGAGCAGTGTCCTGCAGGCACTGGGGCTGCTTCAGCAGTCCTACATGGCCGGCGACTTCGATGACGTACGGGACCTGGTGGAAGAGGCCGGATCCGGCGCTGTCACCGCCACCGACTGCGGCTTCCTCCTCAACGGGGAACTCGTCTCGCTGGGCACCGGCCGAGACGTCCTGCACGAGGACTTCGTCGGCGACAAGGCGGAGATCACGCTCGCGGTGAGCGAGAGCGCGTACCGCTATTCCTGGACCGTGGCCTACGCGGCGGAGCAGAACCTGCTGCCGTTGGCCGGTGTGGACATCCCGCTGATCAGTGAGGGCGGGAAGCCTCCCTTGGGTGCCGCCGCCGTCGTCCCCGCATACTTCACCGCCGGCTTCCAATACCTGCACGCCGACCGCATCTCGCCCGCGGAGTTCTATCCGCGCGACCACCACGCGGCCATCGGGCGAGGATTCCTCGGTGTGCGTGGCGAACACACCGTCAACTTTTTGCGCCATCACGCCAGGGACGAGGTCCCGGAAGGGCCGCTGCGTCACCCGCGCGCCGCATCGTCTCGGCTGCTCGACCAGGCGGCGGCGTGGATGGGGGAGTTGTGCCCGGGAGTGGACCTCCAGGCAGCGGCCATCGACGGCACCGACTCGGTGCGCCTCTCGTACGGCTTCGACGGCCCACGCGGCACCCGGCGGCGCCCCACGAACGTCGGTTTCGGCCTCACCTACGCCCTGCCGATCGTCGTGGCCTGTCTGACGGCGCGGCCCGGATCGCTGGTCCTCCTGGAGAACCCCGAGGCGCATCTGCACCCGCGCGGCCAGACCCGGATGGCCGCTCTCGTCGCGGGGGCGGCGGCGCAAGGGGCGCAGCTGGTCGTCGAGACGCACAGCGATCACGTGCTCAACGGGGTGCGGCTCGCCGTCAAGCGTGGGGTGCTGGCCCCGGACGGTGCCGTTCTCCACTACTTCCGGGGCGGCACCACGGGCAGCGAAGTGGCCAGCCCCCGCATCGACCGTGACGGACTGCTCGACCAGTGGCCCGAGGGGTTCTTCGACGAGCTGGAGAACACGCTCGACGAGCTGCTGACCTGACACGCGGGCCGGGGGCCGGTCGACGGGCGCGTACGACATCACCGAGGGGGAAGTGTGCCGCTGCTGTTCCTGAATGAGATCTCCTGCGACACCGACTGCGAGCCGGCGCGCGCCGAGCGGGCCATGACGGAACTGGCCCGGGCGGTACTCGCGGTGGTCAAGGCGGATCGTGCGGGCACTGTCCTCGTCGGACGTGAGCCGATCACCGGACTCCAGATAGCGAAGGGACAGTCGGTCGGCAAGTGGTCGGGGAAGAACAGGGAGATGTGGCGTCGGCTGTTGCTGATGCAGAGCAAATGGCCGCACCGGGCGGTGTATCCGGAAGGCGAGGGCTTCTACGACATCGAGTACCGGCACCGCGGCCAACCGGCGGATGGGCTCGGTGCCGCGCACCTGATGGACGGCCTCGGAGTGTCGTTACCGGTGGAGCCCTGCTGGACCGACGACCACGTGCTGGTGGAGCGCGAGCGCCTGGTGGAAGGCGCGGGTGGTGAAGACTGCTCGGAGACCGATGAGGTGGGGGTGCGCCACCTGTCGTCCTCCGTCCACTGTGAGACGCACGGAGCCTGGATCAGGCAGGGCGTCGAAGCGGTGCGCAGGGGCGGCCTCGACGCGGTGACGCGTGGTGCCGAGCTGTGGGAGGGGCGCGCCGCCCACTTCCCCCACCTGGAGTTCCTGCCCGGGGTGGAACAGCAGCTCCGGGGCCTGTCGCCGGCCTGGGTCCGTCCCGCAGGGAGTCGGCTGGCCGAACTCGATCAGGCGGTGGCCTCCTGGGACCCGGGCAGCGAGCCCGAGGGGCCGCAGTGGCACTCCTGGGTGACGGGTGAGCACCAGCAGCGGGCGCGTGAGTTCTGCCTGTTCACGGACCTCGACGGTCAGCTGCGGATGTTTGACACGCACGCCCGCTTCACCCCGGGACCCGGCAGGGTGTACTTCCGGGTCGTCCGCGCGAACAAGGCCGTGCGCGTGGCCCACGTGGGACGCAAGCTCGGCGTCTGACCGGGCCACATACGGCCACAGCGCGATTACCGTAGGGCGTGGCCCATGACGGGCCCACACGAGACGCATCATCAGGAGGACCACGCGTGCGACCGACCCTCGCCGCCGAGCAGGTACGCGACAGCCTGAGCCAGTACCTGTCGACGACGTACGCACTGGCGGACGAGGGCACCCGCAGGGCCCTGGAACAGTTCCTCGGTGACGCCGACGACGGCATCTTCCGCGGCCCGTACCTGCGGATCCGCACGCCCTTCCGCTCGGCTGAGAACGACGACTGGCAGCGGCATCTCACCTGGTGGCCGCGGACCAAGGGCTTCACCACCCCCTACCGCCACCAGGAACGGGCCTGGGAACGCCTCTCCACCTTGCACGGCCCGGCCCGGCCCACCCTCGTGACCACCGGTACGGGGTCCGGGAAGACCGAGTCGTTCCTCGTGCCCGTCCTCGACCACTGCCGTCGGGAGCGCCAGGCCGGCAGGGAAGGCGTCAAGGCCGTCCTCCTCTACCCGATGAACGCGCTCGCCACCGACCAGGCCCACCGCATCAACAACTACCTCGACAACCCCCGGGACGCCCGGCTCAGGGACGCCGGTGTACGTGCCGGGCTCTACATCGGCGACAAGGCGTCCAAGGAGTTCAAGCAGGCCAATCCGCGCGTCGCGGTCGACCGGGACGAGATCCGCCGTACCCGGCCCGACATCCTGATCACCAACTACAAGATGCTGGACCTGATGCTCCAGCGGCCCGAGGACCAGCGGCTGTGGCAGGAGCCGGGCGGCTCCGCGCTCGCCTACGTCGTCCTGGACGAGTTCCACACCTACGACGGAGCGCAGGGCACGGACGTGGCCATGCTGCTGCGCCGGCTCGGCGCCGTCGCCGGCCTGGACGCGCCGGGCCGGCCGCTCGGTCCGGTCTGTCCGGTCGCGACCTCGGCCACCCTGGGCGAGGGCTCCGATGAGTCCGAGGGCACTGCAGGTAACTCCGAGGGCGCTGCGGGCGGGGCGATGCTGGATGTGGCGGAGCAGGTGTTCGGCGTGCCCTTCCCGCCGGATGCCGTGGTGGGGGAGGACCGGCGCAGTGCCCAGGACTTCGCGGGAGTCAGCGACTTCAGGCTGCCATTCCCTTCCCCCTACGAGGTGGGGGCCCTCGACGATCCCACCCAGGGCCCCGAAGCGCTGGACCGGCTGGCCGCCGCTTTCACCGACAAGACGGGCCTGGACGCGGCCCAGCTCGGCAGACAGCTGCGCCGCCACCGGCTGACCGCAGCCGTCCTGGAGATCCTCGACGGCCGCCCGCGCACCATGGCCGAGATCATGGACGTCCTGCCGCGCTACGCCTACCACTGGGGCGTTGCCGTCCAGCAGAACCCCGCCGTCGCCGCCCAGGCCCTCGCGCGCTACATCGCCCTCCTCTCGACGGCCCGCGACCCGGAGCACCCCACTCGCCCGCTCCTGTCGATCGAGGTGCACCACTGGGTGCGCTCGGTCTCCCGGGTGCTGCGCGGCATCAGCGCGGCGCGGGCCGAGTTCCGCTGGGACGACGAGCGGGTCGCCACGGGCGGCAGACTGGCCGCCCGTACGGCGGGTCGCCGTGCGGCCCACTCCCCTGCTCCCGGGGAGGATCAGGGTTCGCCCACTCCCTCGGGAGACAGCGCGCCCCCGCCCGCGCAGGTGTTCCTGCCCGCTGTCTTCTGCCGGGAGTGCGGACGTTCCGGCTGGGCGGCGCTTTCCCCGGAGGCGGACCCGGCAGAACTCGACATGAACGCCACGAAGATCCGCCGGGCGTCCGTCGGCCGCGACAAGAGCCGGGTCCGCAACATGATCGCGGCCACCCCGCAACAGGCGTACGAGGCGGCCTTCGTGGCCGAGAAGCAGCGCAGCGGACCGACCGTGATGGTGCTCGACGGGCTGACCGGGCGGGTGCGGCCGCTGTCGCGCGAGACGGACTTCGATGCGCCGCGTGACGACGATGGCCGGCACCTCGCCAAGCCGTTGCACGATGCGGCGTTCGTCTGGGCGGACCTCGGCGACGACCGGGCGGCGCGCGGCGACCAGTGCCCGGCCTGCCGCACCTTCAACGCCATTCGCTACCTCGGTACCGGGCTCGCCGCACTCGCCGCCGCCTCCATCACCCAGCTGTTCACGGGCGGCGAGCTGGACAAGAACCTCAAAGAGGACAAGACCCTCCTCTTCAACGACTCCGTCCAGGACGCCGCCCACCGCGCCGGGTACGTCGCCAGTCGCTCGTACACCTTCTCTCTGCGCGCCCTGCTCGCCAGCCGCATCGACGAGGACGAGCCGGTCGCGCTGAGCGACCTGGCCGCCGACCTGATCGCGGATGTCGTGGACAGCAAGGCCGTCCAGGCCGCGGTGATCCCGCCCGACCTGCACGTGGTGCGCGGCGTCGACACCCTGCTGTCCGGGCGCAGCCACGGTTCCCGCGCCACCTGGGAACTCATCGCCCAGCGCCTCGCCTTCGCCGCGGTCCTGGAGTTCGGGCTGCGGTCCCGGCAGGGCCGCACCCTGGAGCTGACGCGCACCGTCTCCGCGGACGTCCCGCTCCAGGACCCGGACGGGGTCGCCGAGATCGTCCGGGAACTCCTGCACACCACCCCCGGGGACATCGAGCTGCCGGACGGCTCGCTGCCCGGCCCGGACCGCTGGATCGGGTACGTGCGCGGCCTCCTGGAACGACTGCGGACGCGCGGCGCCATCCGGCACGCCTGGCTCGACGGCTGGCTGAACGAGGCGGGCGTGCGGCGCTGGCTTGTGTGGGGCGGGCGCAAGACGGGAATGTCGGCATTCCCGCCCGGCGTGTCCGCCCCGGCGTTCCTGCTCGGCAGCCCCAAGCAGGGCAGCGACGACTTCGACGTGGTCACCGGCCGCCTCGGCTGGTACCAGGACTGGACCAGACGGAGCCTCGGCCTGCGTCCCGACGCCGCCAACGCCTTCCTCGTGCGGCTGCTGCCCGCGCTCGTCGAAGCGGGCGTACTGTCCGCCCGTACCGCCAAGGACGGGGCCACCCGCGTCTACGGCCTCCAGCCCGGCCACGTACACGTGCGCAAGCTGGCCGACGACCAGGTGGCCGACGCCTCCGCGCACTGCCCGGTCTGCTCCTGGGAACAGACCGTCCACCCCGCCCTGGCCGACCAGTGGCACGGTCAGCCGTGCCCCCGTTACCGCTGCGGCGGCCTGCTGCGCACCGGCCAGGACCTGGAGAGCGGCGTACGGCGCCGGGACTTCACCCAGGACTTCTACCGGCGGATGTACCGCGAGGCGGGCGTCTTCACCATCAACACCGCCGAGCACACCGGCACCCTCAGCCGTCCCAAGCGTGAAGCGGTGGAGAAGGCGTTCCGCGCGGGCGTCCAGGTGCACTACGCCAACCCGCAGGTGCTGTCCTGCACCCCCACGCTGGAACTCGGCATCGACATCGGTGACCTGTCGGCCGTGGTGCTCGCCTCCCTGCCCAAGGGTCCCGCCAATTACGTGCAGCGGGTGGGCCGGGCCGGCCGTGCCACCGGCAACGCCTATCTGCTGACCATGGTTGACCGGGGCCCCAGGGACCGCTACTACCTGGACGACCCCCGTCAGATGATCGCCGGGGACATCCAGCCGCCCGGTTGCTTCCTCTCCGCGAGCGAGATCCTTCGTCGTCAGTACCTCGCGCACCTTCTCGATCTTGCCGGCGCCGGACGGCTGCCCGTGGCGGACGCCGCCGGGGACCCACTCTTCCCGATGCCCCGCCTGGCCACCGAGCTGTTCGGTCCGGCGGCCTGGCTGCCCGAATTCCAGCAGGCCGCACTGGGTGCCGGCCCCCGCCTCGCCGACGCCTTCCTGCAGCTGTTCCCGCCGTACGACGAGGCCAAGGGCACCGGTGTCAGCCCGCAGGCGGCCGAGGAGCTGCGGACCTACGCCACCGGAGGGCTCGCCGAGGCCCTGGGCGAGGCCCGCGCCCAGTGGGAGGACCGGCGCGACGAGATGCAGCACCGGATCACGTCGATCGACGCGGCGCTGAAGGCCCTGGTGGCCGGTGACCCGGACCACGAGCGGCAGGGCAGGGAGCTGCGGGCCGAACGGCGAGCCGTCTCCCGGCACGCGGGTGAGATCAGCCGCAGCACCGCGCACGGCGCGCTCGTCGACCTCGGACTGCTGCCCAACTACAGCCTCGTCGACTCGGCGACCGAGCTCGAAGCCACCCTCACCTGGCGGGAGGACGGCAAGGACGGACAACCCGAGCACCACAGCAAGGTTCTGAGGTATGAGCGTTCGGCGCGCCTGGCCCTGGCCGACTTCGCGCCCGGCAACCACTACTACGTACAGGGCTACAAGCACCGCATCACCGGGCTCGACATCGGCAGCCCGAACCGCCCGGCGTGGCGGTGGTGGCGTGTCTGCCCCGACTGCGGGCACATCCGCACGCAGCAGGCACGGCAGGACTCCGCCGCCTGCCCGCGCTGCCTGTCCCCGGCCATCGGCGATGTGGGCTGCCTGCACAAGGTGCTGGTGCCCCACCGCGTGATGGCCCGCGACCAGCGGGACGACATCCGGGTGCGTGACGACACGGACGAGCGGGAGCGGCGCCACTACACCGTCGTTCCCGCCGTGGACATCCCGCAAGAGCATGTCGAGGCGGGGTGGAAGCACACGAGAGCCACCTTCGGCTGGGAGTTCACCCGGCGCGCCGTGATCCGGCACCTCAACGTCGGCGCCTCCCGCGTGGAAACCGGGGCTGAGGACGCCTTCGCGGGACGCCAGGTGCGGCTCAACCCCTTCTGGGTCTGCGACTCCTGTGGCTTCGCCGACCCCGACGGTGGGCCCGCGGCCGCGCACACCGGACAGCAGGACGCCTTCGGGACCACCCGGGCCACGAAGTACCACCGCCCGTGGTGCCCCCGGCTGCGCGAAGGGCTCGGCGAGACGAAAGCCGCGCAGCAGGGGGTGAAACTGCTGCTCGCCCATGAGCTGCACAGCGAGGCGCTGCGCATCCTCATCCCGGCGGTCACCGCCCACACCGAGGAGCGTCTGGCCTCCTTCAAGGCACTGCTCCTCGCGGGCATCGCCCAGAGCTACGGCGGTGACCCCGACCACCTGGCCGTGGTCACCGACTCGATGCCCGAGCCCGGCAGCGACGTCCGCAGGCACTTCCTCGTGCTGTACGACTCCCTGCCCGGCGGAACCGGCTACCTCCACCGGCTCGCGGGACCCGACGGGCTGCACGACGTGCTGACCCGGGCGCGCCAGGTCATCGAGCGGTGCCCGTGCGTCGGAGAGGAGCGGCCCGCCTGTCACCGCTGCCTGCTGCGGCACGTCGGTGACAGCGAGTACGCACTGGTCTCGCGGGAGCACGCCCTCGACATGCTCGGGGAACTCCTCGGCCGTACCGGCGACGCCTGGAGCATCGAGGAAGCCGGGACGACCGGGGACATCAGCCTCGTCCAGCAGGTCGAGAGCGAGCTGGAAGCGCTGTTCCGCCGAGGGCTCCTCGCGTGGGCCGAAGGCGTCGACGAAGTGAGCGTGCGTACCGCGCAGACGCCCGACGGCGAACGCGATACGACGCTCCGGTTCACTGCTCCCGACGGCACGGTCACCGGCTGGCGCATGGAGACGCAGAGCGACCTCGGCTTCACCGTGCCCGACGTGGTCTTCCGCAGCCTCGACGACGACCGGAAACGGGTGGCGGTCTACCTCGACGGCTACCGCTACCACGCAAGTCCCAGCAACAACCGCATCGCGTCCGATGCGGCCAAGCGGACCCGGCTGCGCTCCGGGCACGGCTGGCAGGTCTTCCAGCTGACCTGGGACGACGTACGTGCCTGGACCGGCGAGGCGAAGCCCCCCGCCGACCCCGTATGGGTTCCGTACCAGAACACGGCGCAGAAGACCGCGTCGGACATCCACCGGCGCCTGCACGGGGACGACCCGCGTGACCTGAACCGCTTCGTGTGGACGAATCCGGTCGAGACGCTGATCGGTTACCTGACCACCCCGGACCACGGGGTGTGGCGGCGGCGTGCCCAGAGCGCGCTGGCAGGATTCGCCGCGGTCTCCGCGACCAGCCGGGCCCTCGCGGACGGACCCGAGATCGGGCACCGTATCGCCGAGGCACTGGAAGGCAAGCGGCTCGCGGGCGGCCAGGGTCCCGTTCAGGTCATGGCCACTCAGGACGGCAGCGGATGCCCGCTGACGGTCGCCCTCGACCTGCGCAAGGGGCAGGCGGGTGCGGTGTGGACCGCCCTGACCGTGCTCGACGACAGTCCGGAAGCGCTGGGCCGCGACGAGAACGCCCACCGCCGGCGCTGGCAGGCATGGCTGTACTGGACCAATCTGCTGCAGTTCCTCAACGAGGGCGAGGGCGACGCCGTTCAGCTGGCAGCCGGCCAACTTCCGGGCTTCGACCCGCTGGAGCTCGCCGTGACGGGTGGGGCCGGCTGGCTGGAGTCCCGGCGACAGCCGCAGCAGCCCGATACGGAAGGGCCGGCCACCGAAGCCGCCACGGCCGCCGTACCGTCCGCCGAGCCGTCGCCGCACGTCGAGGTACCACTGCCCGAGGCGGCGACGGGAGCCGTGCGCGATCCAGCCTGGGACGAGGTCGTCGACTACCTGGTGGAGGAGCCCGGCCTCGCCGAACTCGTCGACGTACTGATGCGGTCGGCGGCGCCCGCTCCCGAAGCCGGATTCGAGCTCGGTGACGCCGCATGGCCCGCCGAACTGGCCTGGTCCACCCACCGCATCGGTGTCGTTCTCGCCCCTGCGCAAGAGGACGAAGCCGCGGTGGCCGAAGCGCAGGACCGCGATCGTGCTTACGCGGCAGCGGGATGGACCGTACGGACCGCGGTGGAGTGGGACGCACGGGAACTTGCGGCCGCCCTGACCCGGCCGGCCGGAGCAGACGGCCGCCCGGCAGTGAACGACGACGAGGAGCAGGACCGATGACCACCACCGGCGCGCCGACCGCGGGCGCGACCCTCCGCCTGCTCGACAAGGCGGACAAGGAAATCGTCAAGCTGGACCGGGCGATCGTCGGGGCGGTCTACAAATTCCAGCACGAGTTCCGTAAAAATCCCGGGGCGCCGGGCTTTGACCTCAAGCCGCTCAAGGGGCACGAGCGGCTGTGGTCGGCTCGGGTCAACCGCGAATACCGGGCGTTGCTGGTGCGGCTGGACGGCAACGACTGGCTGCTCGTCTCCGTCAAACACCGCGGGCACGTCCACCGCAACCTTGATCGGCTCGCATACGGCATCAACCAGGTCACGGGTGCGATCGAGTACGTGGACCTCCAGGTCGTGGAGGACGGCGTCCTGGGCTCGGAAGCCGCCACGCCGCATGCAGCAGCCCCCGCTGACTCCGCTTCGGAAGCTGCCCCCGGCACACCGTTGTTCGCCACGTACACCGCGAAGCAACTGGCCGACCTGGGCGTCGCCGAGCCCCTGATCCCGATCGTTCTCAAGCTCACCACGGACGACGAGTTGCTCGGACTCGCCGAGTATGCCCCGCGGCACACCGGAGAGGTGCTGCTGCGGCTGCGCGACGGGGTTCCCTACCAGCAGGTCATGGACGAGGTCACCGCACCGGTCGCGGTCGAGCCCGAGGATTCGTCCGAGAACGCCCGCGGCGAGGACTGGCAAGCGGCGGCCGACCGCACGCAAGCCGTGGTGATCACCGATGACGAGTCGCTGCAGAGCATCCTTGAGGAAGGCGACTTCGGCCGGTGGAAGGTCTTTCTCCACCCCACCCAGGAGAGGCTGGTGGGACGCACGTACTCGGGGCCTGCCCGTGTGGGCGGCGGCCCCGGAACGGGCAAGACGATCGTTGCCCTGCACCGGGTGAAGCACCTTGTGGACCAGCTGCCCCCCGGCCACAACAAGCCGGTTCTCTTCACCACCTTCAACAAGAACCTCGCCGCCGATCTGCGCGCCCGCCTCCTCTCGCTCGGCGGACCGCAGACGCTCGCCCGCGTCGACATCCTCCATGTCGACCAGTTGGCGACGCGTGTGGTCAGTGAGGCCGACCCGGGGAACGCCAAGCGCAGGATCGATGACACACAGGCGCTGCGTGAGTGGCGACAACTGCTCGTAGAGGCCGGGGAGAGCCGATGGGACGCCGAATTCCTCAGCGATGAGTGGAACCAGGTCATCCTCGGCCAGGCCGTGACGTCGCGAGCCGACTACTTCCGGGCCCGGCGGGCGGGGCGGGGCCGCACCGTGACCCGTCCCGACCGGGCCGAGATCTGGCAGCTTGCCGAGCGCTTCACCCAACGACTCGACGTCAAGGGGCTGGAGACGCACCGTCAGATCGCCGAACGCGCGGCCCAGCTGGAGATGGCACGCCAACGCAAGATCGAGGAGCGCCGTCGTCAGGAGGAGGAGCGCGGAGGGCCGGGCAATATCCATGCGGAGTCGGGGACCGGCGCCTGGCTGCGCTACCGCTACCGGCACATCGTCGTGGACGAGGCCCAAGATCTCGGTGCCGCGCACTGGAAGATGCTGCGGGCCATGGTGCCGCAGGAGGCCAATGACCTCTTCCTCGTCGGCGACACACACCAGAGGATCTACGACAACCAGGTCACCTTGGGGAGTCTGGGCATCAACATCCGTGGGCGCTCGGCGAAGCTGACGCTCAGCTATCGCACCACACGAGAAATCCTGGGCACCGCGATCGGCATCCTGGAAGGTACCGACTTCGACGATCTCGACGGCAGCACCGATGACCTCGCCGGATACCGCTCGGTGTTGCACGGCGGACGCCCGTCCCTGCGAAGTGCGGACAGCTGGGACGGCGAACTCGACCTCGTGGTGGAGCAAGTGCAGGCGTGGCACGACGTTCCGCGCGAGTCCGTCGCGGTCTGTGTGCCGACGAACGAGAAGGCCGACGAGGTCGTGGCACGGCTCGGCCGCCGCGGGATCACGGCGACGAAGATCACTGGTGACGGGGCGCGCGGAGCCGAGGGGGTGCACGTGGGCACCATGTACCGCTTCAAGGGACTTGAGTACCGATGCATGATCATCGCCGGCATTTCAGAGGGCCTGGTCCCACGCTCGGCTGTGGACGCCTGGGAACGGACCGACCGACTGCGCCACCGGCGCGAACTGCAGCGGGCCCGCTCCCTGCTGTTCGTCGCAGCCACCAGGGCGCGGGACGCACTCACCATTTCGTGGAACGGTGAGCCCAGCCGGTTCCTTCGCCCTCTGGGGGCAGGCGGCCAATGAATCGCACGCCGTATGAGCTTGGAACGTGTTTGCTGCTGTCTGACGCCGCAGCGTACGGTCAGGCCATTTGGGAGGCACGGGTTCTGACCCACCGGCGTGGCCGTGACGTATCTGTGACGCACGGAGTCCTCCAGAGCGTGTGAAGAACATGCTCCCTTGCTTCCCGTCCTGCTCATTTATGATCCGAGGTCAAATCGCCACGTCTTTCCGATGACGCATCACGTGGAGTGCGTTGTGATCCTTGAGCCTGCTGAAAAGGGCCGCTGACCTGCTGTTTCTCCGAGTGTGCGTGATGGGTGTCACGTACGTTGGATGCGGTGTCTCGATGCATGTGAAGCACGTGTGACGTACGAACGGCGCAGATCCTGACGATTCGTCATGCGTGGCTGGTGGTCGCTGGGCGGGGTGTGCCGGCGCTTCCGTGGCGCCGGGTGGGCTGACTAGCGGCCGCTGTGCCGTTCCTGGAATTCGTTGACGACGTCAACGGGATGCCTCTTGGAATGGATGGGTGCATCTGTGTACGGTGGGTGCATGTCAGACGCGCCCGCTCTCCAGGTCGGAACGCTGGTCACCGGCTCCGAGATCGCCCGACTCGCGGGTGTCACGCGTGCCGCGGTCTCCAACTGGAGACGGAGGTACGGCGACTTCCCGGCGCCCGTCGGCGGCGGAGCGGGCAGCCCGCTCTTCGCTCTTGCCGATGTGCAGGCGTGGCTGAACAAACAACGTAAGGGGAAGGACCTCTCGGAGGACGTGCAGCTGTGGCAGGCGCTGCGTGGAGCCTACGGCGACGACATGCTGGGCGCACTCGTCGATGCGGCTCGACTGCTGGCAGATCCGGCACCGGGCGTGCCCGGCGCGCTGCCGCCAGACGCCGTCCGTCTGCTCCGCGCAGCGGCGGAGGAAGGAGCGGCAGGCGAGACTGCCGGCGTTCTCGCCGAACGCTTCACTGACTCCGTCCGCCGCGCGGGATCGGACTTGGTGACCTCGCCGCGCATCGTCCGCGCGGTGCAGCACTTCGCCGCAGATGCCCCAGACGATGTGACCGTATTCGATCCAGCGTGCGGTATCGGGTCGTTGCTCATGGCTGTCGGGCCCGAACAGGGAGCCCGCCGCTATGGCCAGGAGCTGGATGCACGCAGCGCTCGCTTCGCGCAGCTGCGGGCCCACCTCATGGGACGCGGCCGAGTCGACATCGTGGAGGGAGACTCCCTCCGTGACGACCACTGGCCCGATGTCAAGGCGGACCTGGTGGTCTGCGATCCGCCGGTCGCTGACGGTGACTGGGGGCGGGAGGAACTGCTCCTTGATTCCCGCTGGGAGTACGGCACGCCGTCCCGCGCCGAAGGCGAACTCGCCTGGTTGCAGCACGCCTATGCGCACACCGCGCCGGGCGGCCGTGTGCTCATGGTCATGCCCGCGTCGGTTGCCTACCGCAAGGCGGGCCGCCGCATCCGCGCCGAGCTCGTACGACGCGGCGTGCTGAGACAGGTCGTTTCCCTTCCACCGGGCAGTGCAGCCTCGCATGCGCTACCAGTGCACCTGTGGCAGTTGCGCCGGCCGCAGTCGCCCGGCGACGAAGCGGTCGGCGTACGCATGGTGGACCTGACCGACAACGAGCCGGACGGCTCACTGGATCCGAGGCCCGATCAGACGGTGGACGTACCGTTGATCGAACTGCTCGACGACGCCGTGGACCTCACCCCGAGTCGCTACGTCAGAGAGTCGCATCGTGACTACGTCGCCGAATACGAGCACCTGCGGCAGGAGCTGACGCAACAGGTCCGCCGGCTGGCCGTGCTGCTGCCACCCTTGACCGAGGGGGAGGGCAGCGGCGCCCTGGACGGCCCGTCCGTCAGCGTCGCCGACCTCGCGCGGGCCGGACTTGTGGAACACGGAGATCCCGAGCCGGCCTCCGCCAGCGACCAGCTCGACACGGACTTCCTTCGGGGCTTCCTGCGCAGCCCCGCGAACACGCGCCGCTCCACCAGTTCGAGCGGCACCTTCCGGTTCGATACGAAGGGTGCCCGCATTCCCCAGATGGACATCGCCGAGCAGCGCCGCTATGGCGAGGCGTTCCGGGCGTTGCAGGAGTTCGAGGAGCGCGTACGGCGGGTGGCCGAACTGAGCAAGGAGGCCGCCGCGCTGGCACGTGACGGGCTGGGCAGCGGAGCCCTCACCCCCATCCGAAGCAGGCGCACCCCGACTGAATAAGGGCGGGCGCTCCGTCAGCTCGGGACGAAGGGAGTGGGCTCCCCGGCCCATGACACCGCCAGCGCCTCTCGCGCTCGGGTGCACGCAACGAACAGTAGGCAGCGCTCCCGCAGCAGATCCGACTCGTGCTGGAGGGCATCCACTGCGGCGGGCGTGACCTCACGAGTAAAGGGCACCGCGCCCGCCGTCACGCCGAGAACAGCGACACAGCGAAACTCCAACCCCTTCATGCTGTGCATGGTGGCCAGGCGCACGCCTTCAACCTGCGGCCCAGGGTTGTCCCTGACCCGGGCAACCGGAATCCCGGCCGCGGACAGCTTGTCGTAGGCCTTGTCCAGCAGCACGTTGAAGCGGGCGCACACACCGATCTCCGAGGGCCGGATGCCTTGGGCGATCCAGCCCGCGACACGGTCGACCAGTGCGTCGACCTCAGCCTGCTCCGACCCGTGCCCCTCGACGTGCGGCCTGCGTCCGTGCAGGAGCGAGCGGTAGCCCGCCAGAGAGTCACTGCCTTCGCCGCCCAGGTCCTCGACGGCGACATGGCCCATGACCCCCGTGGACCAGGACAGAATCTCCTCGGTGCTGCGGTAGTTGACGCGCAGACGGTGAGCGCGGCCCGTCACCGGGATCCCCAGTGAGCCGAGCGACACCTTCGAGTCGTAGATCCGCTGGTGAGGGTCGCCCGTCAGGAACAGGTCATCGCTACCGGGCGCCACGGCGCCGCGCAGCACACGCCACTGCGCCGGGTGCAGGTCCTGGGCCTCGTCCACGACCACGTGATCGTGCGTGGGAGACGATGCGGTGAGCAGTTCGGCGGCGCGCGCGCAGATCCCGAGGTGCGTTGTGGCCTTCTGATTGCGCAGCATCGATTCGAACAACTCGACGGCGGGCCACAGCTGTTCCCGACGGGCGAGCGACAGCGCACTGCCGCGACCTCGCCGTGAGGCGACACGGTAGGCGTCCCGACTGCGCAGGTTCTGAGCGAGGATCACGTGCCGGTATTCCTGGGCCAGGAACTGCTCGGTCCACGGCAGTCCGAGCTTCTTGACCACTCGCTGCCACACCTGCCGCTCGTCCCGGTCCCCGAGCGGGGAGGGCACCTGGCCGTCGAAGCGGCTCACGATGCCGTGCGCGTAGGCGTTGACCGTGGTCACGTCGACGCGCGCGAGCAGCGAGGAGTCGCTGTCCAGCAGGACGGACAGGTTCTCCCGCAGGGAGGCTGCCAGGGCACCCGTGAAGGTGGTGAGCAGGATGCGGGAGTCGGACGAACGCGTGAGCAGGTGCTTGACCCGATGCAGTGCCGCCACCGTCTTGCCGGTCCCCGGCCCGCCGGTGACCTGCACCGGCCCGCCGTACGACCCTCGATAGGCGACACGGCGTTGCGAGGGGTGCAGAAACACCCGCCAGGCGGCGAAGGGCTTCTCCAGAATGTCGGCGAGTTCCTCCGGGCCGGTGACCGGAGTGATGCGGCTCGTGGTGTTGGCGATCGCGATGGCGAGGCTCTCGGCAGGGTCCGGACCAGCGTCGACGGGCTGCCGTACCGCAACGACGTCCCGGTACACCTCCTCGGGGCTGAACCCCTCGGCCAGATACTGGAGCACCTCGCACTGGTCCTCCGGCAGCAAGGTCTCGAACGCCCGCAGCTGGGCCGTGTCCACGATCGTCCGAACGGCCCTGAGCACCTGGGCGTCGATGCCGAGCTCGCGCAGCACGGTGTCGGAGTACCTGGCGAAGAGCAGCGAGCCGGCCGCCTCTGCGGCCTTCTCCAGGGCGGGGGTGAGTTCTTCGAGCGCGACCACGTTGCGGACTTCCAGTGCGCGCGTGGCGGAGTTCGTCGTGTACAGCCGCTTCGCGGCCCATGAGTAGGCATCGTCATGGGGGACGACGTTGACAAGCAGGAAGACGTCAGTGCCGTCGTCCGGAGCGAGGACCACACCCCGCCAGAAGTCGTTGATACGGATGGTCCGCATGCGCGGGTCGCGCGCGTTGTCCACAGACTCCAGGTGCAGCCCCTTGTCCGCGTGCAGCTCGGGGACGGTGAGCTGCTGGAACTTCTGCATGGCCTTGCGCACGCCGGCCTTCACAGGCCTTTCCAGGACGTCGTAGCTCTCCCAGAAACTGTTGGCGAACGCGAGCTGCGGCACGAGGTGAACTCCCCACCCTGAACGGACACTCCGCAGTTGATCATACGCGCGGCGTGCCGATCAGCAGGTCGGCCACCGCCTGGATGTCCGCCAGCAGTCCGGGGGGCTCCTGGTCGAGATCGAGGGCATGCTGGTGGATGACGATGCCTGCGTGCCGCACTGTGTGGGCCGCGTGCGCCGCGTTGCCCTTGGCGTACACGAGATGCCCTTCCGACAGACCCAGAGCGGTGCAGTACGCGAGCATCTGGTACAGATCGGCGTCTGGAAAACCGTCCCGCTTCTCGGCCTTGTACTTGGCATCCACCACGGCACACATCGCTCCGCCCGGCCCGTACAGCACGAGGTCGGGCTTCATCCGGATCGCGGCGGCCTCGTCGAGATGATGTGGATCCTGGAGCCGTGCCATGTGACCGCCGGCACGGCAGGCCTCCCGCAGTGCGACGGTCACGAAGTCCTCGAAGAGCTTGTTCATGTCGAACAGGAACCCGTCGACGCGCAGTCCGCCGACGGCATGCTCGACCGATGTGCCGTCCAGGACGACCCGGGCCAGATGAAGGGCTTGGTGGTACCGGGCGTTGAGGCGGGTGGGCTGCCACTCCGGCAGCGGCTGACCGCGTACCAGTAGGCTCGCATCGGCGAGTCGGGCGCGCTGGTGGAGGAGCCTGCGGCGCACCTCGCCGGGTACACCGGGTAGCCGTAGCAGGCGTTCGACGGCAGCGCGCAGGATGCGGTTCTCCGCGATGTCGGTGGTGAACTCGTCGAAGGCGACCTCGATGGGCAGCATGGCGCCGAACCGCCGTCGTATCTGCTCGGACTGCCGGATGCGACCGCGCACGACGAGGGAGGACTCCTCCGTCGCTCGGTATCCCTGAAGGAGCCCCCGTCGCAGGGACCGGTCCACCTGTCGTTCCACGGCGTGAGCGAAGGCGGGCAGCAGATCTCTGTGCCCGGCGACTCCCACCTCCCCGTCCCGCCAGATGCCGTCCGCGCTCAGGGCGTAACCAAGGAGGAAGAACAGGCGGGCGACGGGGACCTTGGACGCGACGCGCACGGTGACCTGTGTGCCGATGTCCGGCTCCGTGAAGGTCATCGCGCCGACCTTGCTCCCGGCTCGCAGCGACCAGCGCCCGGAGAGGTGCGGATCCGGGGCCGCGTCCACCATGTCCCCTGCCGCCAGGGCTCGTCCGATCGCCTCCGGCAGAGGGACGGAGAGCGCGGGGGCGTGTTCGACGAGTTCGACGACCCGGGTCACCCGAGGGACTCCCGGAGCGCCGCAAGGCCGTACCGCTTTTCGACGTCGACCCCCTCGCCGTAGTGGTGTTCCTCCAGCAGCGGGAGGATCTTGGTCCGCCAGGTCCGCTCCAGCCCGTCCTCCCGGTAGACACTCTTCTTCATCAGATACGAGGGCCCGATGCGGAAGTCCACGTCGGCGATGCGGGTGTTGAGCGCATCGAGCAGCTCGGCCGGCTCGCTGTCGCGGCCCGCACGCGCGAGCCAGCGGCGCAGCAGCCCGCTCGTCGGCTCGGTGCGCGGTGAGAGCTCGACGAAGGCGAAGCGTCGCCGCATGGCCGCGTCGACGAGGGCGATCGAACGGTCGGCGGTGTTCATGGTGCCGATCACGAACAGATTCGGCGGCAGAGCGAAGTCGTCACCGGAGTAGGTGAGCCGCACGGACTTGTTCCGGTATTCCAGGAGGAAGTACAGCTCACCGAACACCTTCGCCAGGTTGGCGCGGTTGATTTCGTCGATGATCAGGAAGTGCGGGACGTGACGGTTTCCCTCGAGGGAGGCCAGATCGGCCAGCTCGCGCAGCGGGCCGGCGGTGAGTCGGAAGGCGACCTCGCGCGTGCGGGGGTCCTCCTGTGGCCGGAAGCCCTCGAAGAAGTCCTCGTACGCGTAGGACGGGTGGAACTGCACGAGCTTGACCTGCTCCGGTCCACCGCCGAGGAATTCGGCCAACTTCAGCGCAAGATATGTCTTGCCGGTTCCGGGAGGGCCGTACAGCACCAGCTGCCGCTCGTCCCAGAGCAGATCGCGCACCTCACGCAGCCATTCGGTGTCGTGCACCAAGAGCTCGGCGGCCAGGTCGTCCGTCGGCTCGGGCAGTTGCAGCTCCCGCCGGGCGGTCAGCGCGGGGACTTCCATGCTCGGATCACGCTCTATCGCCTCCGCCTCCTCCGCAAGCTCCTGGTCGGTGAGACCGAGGCCCTCGATGTGGGCCTGGACCGAGGTGAGGTCGACGACGTCGTGCTGGATGGACAGCTTCTGCTGCAGTTCCTCCGGAAGATCGTCGTACGGGAACCCGGTCGGGTGCCACTCGGCCGGCCGGCGCAGGTTGGACCGCCGGTCCTCGGACTCCGACTGCTCGGCCTCGCCGGTGATCTCACCGACGTACAGCCGGCCGCCGGAGATCGTGCACACGCTGTCGCCCGGCTTCATACGGGACAGGAAGGCGTGCAAGTCCTCGCCGAGCTGCTGCTTCTGGCTGTAGGTCGCCGTCGACTCGTAGTCCTCCTGGACCAGGGTGCGCAGCTCGTCCTTGCTGACCCCCGGCTTCACGCCCTGCCTCAGCCGGGCGGCGGCCAGAGTGACGCGTCCTTCCGGCAGCCAGAGGCGCTGTACGAGGTCGAGCCCGGTGACATTGGAACCACGCACGAGCCAGGGCCGGTTGGGGCCGGCCCACACCCCGGACATGTAGTCGGAGAGCGGCCTGTCGTCCTCGGTCCGCCACTCCTCCCATCCGTTGCGCGGAGCACCGACCATGACCACGGCGGCGAAGGAGGGCGAGCCGAACACGACGTCCTCGGTCAGCTCAAGCCAGCCCGGCCAACGCGTCGACGACACCAGCACACCCTGCGCCTTGAGTTCCTCCCGGCGTCTGCTCGGTGACTTGAAGTGTTTGTCGAGCGACGGCATGACATGGTCACGGGCCGGGGATCCCGCCCTGACAAGGAACTTCCGGCTCCCGTTCGTCCCCCTCTCGTCCAGCAGCACCCCGCGTGCTCGCTCGATGCCGTCACCGTTGGGCAGGCGCAGCCGGAATTCCGGATACTCGTGGGTCACGGATCACCTCTCTCACTGGGCCGGTCTCGTCCGGCAGCGTACTGCGGGGCACGGACAGCGATCGGGTGCCCGGGGACGTCGCTGCCGTTCGGCCGGTACGGAGTGCGGCGAGGAACACACGTGTGTCAGTGAGGCCCGCCATGATGGCCGCATGCAGAAGCTCGAAGCGCATGAGATGCCCCTCCACAAGGTCTTCAGCAGTGACTACGACTTCCGGATCCCGGATTATCAGCGCCCGTACGCCTGGCAGGAGGAGCAGGCGGTCCAGCTGCTCACGGACCTCGCGGAGGCGCTGGAGCGGGGGTCCGAGGAGCCCTACTTCCTCGGCTCGTTGGTCCTCGTCAAGGAGAGTGGGCAGCCGAGGTCCGACGTCATCGACGGCCAACAGCGTCTGACCACGCTCACCATCCTGTTGTCGGTGCTGCGTGACCTGACGGCCCAGGCCGAGCTGCGTGACGCTCTGCACAAGCTGATCAACCAGCCCGGTGACCCGATTCTCGGCAGGATGCCGCAGCCTCGGTTGCGGCACCGTCAGCGGGACGCCGACTTCTTCCACAAGTACGTCCAGACCGGCGGCGCCATCGACATGCTGCTCGCCCTGGACAGGACCGCCTTGGCGACGGACGCGCAGAAGGCCGTCCGGGACAATACGGCTGCCCTGCACAGTGAACTGGAGCGCTGGTCCGAGGAACGCCGCCTCGGCCTGGTCAGGATGCTCGGCGAGCGGACCTTCCTGGTCGTGGTCGCCACCCCCGACCTGGAGAGCGCGCACCGGATCTTCAGTGTGATGAACTCCCGCGGTCTGGACCTTTCCCCCACCGACATCTTCAAGTCGCAGATCATCGGGGCCCTGGAGGACCCGGGGCAGTCGGCGAACTGCGCCCGCAAGTGGGAGGACGCCGAAGAGACCCTGGGCAGGGACGACTTCGCCGACCTCTTCCTCCACCTGCGCATGATCTACGAGAAGAAGCGGGCCGAGCGGGAGCTGCTCAAGGAGTTCCCCAAGCAGGTGCTCGACCGCTATCTGCCGGACAAGGCGGATGTCTTCGTCAACGACGTCGTCGTCCCGTACGCCGAGGCGTATGCCCAGGTCCGCGACGCACGTTACGAGGCGTCGTCCGGTGCGGAGCAGGTCAACGCCTGGTTCAAGCGGCTCCAGCAGACGGACAACAACGACTGGCGGCCCGCGGCGCTGTGGGCGCTGCGCAACCACGAGCACGACCCGGAGTGGCTCGACCGCTTCTTCCGTGCCCTGGAACGACTGTCGGCCAGCATGTTCATCCGCCGCGTCTACACCACCCCACGCGTGATGCGCTACGCCGAACTGCTCCGCCAGCTCGACCAGGGCCAGGGCCTGAACTCGCCCGCCTTCGAACTGACGGAGACCGAGAAGGCCGACACCCGCGCGCGTCTCGAGGGCGAGCTGTACCTTGTCGGCAAGATCCGCAAGTACGTGCTGCTCCGTGTCGACGAGATCCTCTCCGCGGCCCATGGTGTGAAGTACGACCTGCCGCTCATCACCGTCGAGCACGTCCTCCCGCAGAATCCGGAGGCCGGCTCGCGGTGGACGGAGCTGTTCGACGAGGACCAGCGCGGGTACTGGACCCACAGGCTCGGCAACCTGGTCCTGCTCAACCGCGTGAAGAACTCCGCCGCGCAGAACTACGCCTTCGCCGCGAAGAAGTCCAAGTACTTCACCGGCCGCGGCGGAGCGGTCCCGTTCGCTCTGACCAGCAGGGTGCTCCAGTACGAGGACTGGACGCCGGACGTACTGGAGGCCCAGCAGAAGCAGCTGGTCGACCTGCTGGTCAAGGAGTGGGCCCTGTGACCGTCGCGGCGCCCAGCGCCGCGAGAAGGCCGGTCACCTCCAGCAGCCGGGTGCGGATCTCCGCCGGGGCGGGCGGCAGTTCACAGGGCCGGTAGTGGCACGCCGCGCTGAGCGCCGACCAGGTGGTGCGGCAGCGGCGGGCGGTGGACTGGCCCGCGTACCACTCCAGGCAGAGCATTCTGTGCTTGCCGATCAGGGTCATGGAGGGGGTGACACGCCGCCAGTAGGCGTCCAGGGCCTGGTCGAGTGCCATGCGGAGGAGGACGGCCGCAGCGCGGGCGCGCAGTCCGGGGGCCAGCGAGTGCACCGTTCCGGGGATGGGACGCAGGAGGCGGTCGGCGGCGGTCACCAGGCTCTCGGGGGAGGGGCTCATCGGGCACCCCCCGAACCCTGCGTTCCCGTGGAGGTCCGGATCGCCGTGGCGAGCGCCGCGGTGCGGCGCACCAGCCTCCTGCGGTCGTCGACCGTCGGAAGGGGCGTGTGCGAGCCGGAGTTGAAGGCCTCGATCAGCGCCCAGCCGCCGGGGTCAAGCCGTTCGACGGCCGCGCGGGCGTGCCGCCCCGCGTCGCCCAGGAGGGCGAGGGACACGTACGTCTTCGTGCGCTCCAGGGAGCCGACACGCTCCTCCACGGCCCGCAGGCCGAGCCCCTGCTCGTCGCGGAGCCTGCGGCGCGCGGTCTCCAGACAGGCCGCCTCGACCGCCACCCGGCACATAGCCGGGAGCACATGGTCGGCCACATCCTGCGGCAGGCCCGGGTCCAGGGAGACGGCCCGTGCTTCAGCGAGTGCCTGGTCCACCGGGTCGGTGAGGGTCTCCACACCTACGAACGAGTCGGTCTGACGGGTGATACGGAGGACGGTCGCCTCGATGCCGAGGTGGGTGATGGCCTGCTGGAGCCGGGTGTCATGGGTGAACACGATCACCTGCCGGTCGCAGGCGCAGGCGTCCAGGACCCGGGCCAGACCTTCCACCTTCTCGGGGTCCATGGACTGTACGGGGTCGTCGATCACGAGGAAACCGAACGGGCTGGCCGCGTGGGTGGCGCGGGGCAGGAACAGGGAGAGCGCGAGGGAGTGCAGCTCGCCCTGGCTCATCACGCTGTAGGCGGGGGCGGACATCTCGTCCACGGAGACGTCCAGTTCGACCTTGCCGCGGCCCGGGGTACCGGCGAGCGTCACGGACCCGAGCGTGACGCTGCTGTGTTCGCACAGCTGCTGCCACACCTCCTGGGACCGCTGAGCGAAGGGACGCAGCCGCTCGTCGCGCAGCTCGTCGATGATCGGCCGCAGCCAGGTGCGGGCCTTGCGCGCGTGCTTGCGCCGCTCGCGGGCGCTCTCGGCCGCCTCCTCCGCGCCCAGCCACTCCGCGAGCCGCACGGCCGTCGGCTGCCAGGCACCGTCGTGTTCGGCGAGTCGGCGGGTGGCCTCCTCCCGCGTCTGCCGGCAGGCCTCGTCGAGGGCGGTCGCGGTGCGCTGAATGCGGTCAGCCAGCTCCCGGGGATGGGTCACGTCCCTGCACTGCGCCCACTCCTGCCACACCGAGCCGAAGGGGGACGTCTCTCCTCTCAGCCACACCGGAACCGGCTGAACGAGGCCATGGGCGGCCCGCACCGCGTCCGCCACCTTCTGCCGGGCGGCAGCGGCGTCCTCGGCGTCCGTCCGGAGCCGGTCCACCTCGGCGCGCGTCCTTTCGGCCCACGCGCGGTCGAGCCGCTGCTCCGCGCCGCAGACAGGGCAGTCCGTGGTCCGCGAGCGTCGCTGCTGCTCCAGCGCCGCCTCCAGCAGTCCGGCGAGGCGACGAGCCTCTTCGGCCCGGCCGTGCCGGGCGTCCTCGGCGTGCGCGGCGGCGTCCTGCAGTCGCTCGACGGCCATGCCGACCTCCCGCAGGTCCAGCTCGTCGAGGCCGGCGTACTGCCGCAGCCGGGCCAGTTCGGACTCGGCCGCCGCGTCGCGGTCCTCCAACAGCGCCCGTACCCGGTCCAGGTCGCGCGTGCTTGCCGACAGTCCCTGGACGGCCTCGCGGGCCCGCGGGTCGTCGAGCGCGGCCAGCTCGGTGAGCAGGTCCGCGGTGAGCGCGTCAGCCCGCTTGATCACCTGATCGCATTCGCCGACGGCGTCCTTGACGCGCCCGTCGAAGTCGGCGAGCAGTTCGAGTCCGAGAAGCTTGAAGAAGGCGTCGTGCAGTCCGCCGAGGGTGCCGTTGATCATCGAGCCGAGTTCGCTGTACGGCAGGAAGGGGCGTGCCAGGTCCAGCGCCTCCGGGGCGATGACCTCCTCCAGCTTCCGCTCGGAGCGATCGGCCCCCTCGACCGTGGTCCGGGCTTCGGTGACCTTGGTCCCGAACCAGGTCCGCCGCACGGTGACGGCCTCGCCGCGTTCCCCGACGGTGAGCTCGACGCCGACCTCGGGCGTGACGTCGGGGCTGTGCAGATTGCGCCAGCCCTTCTGCCAGTCGCCGGCCCGCCGTCCTTCCCACCGCGAGTTGCGCCCCGTGATCGCGGTCTCGGCGGCCTCGGCGAAGCTCGACTTGCCGGAGCCGTTGGGCCCCGCGACGACCACCAGGCCGGGGCCTGGAGGCAGTTCGAGCGTGGTGCGCGGTCCGATACCGCGCCAGCCACCCACGGTGATGGACCGCAGCTGCACGGGGTCGGCGCATCCACCGGTGCCCCTGGCACGCTCCTCGGGGAGCAGCTCACGCAGCAGCTCCCGCACCTTCGGCGCGAGGCCAGGCTCGTCCAGGCGGTCGAGGAGGAGGGCGCGCAGCGAGGCAGAGGGCTGGTCGGTCATGGTCGGTTCCCTTGACTGGGTGTGACGGACGGTGCAACGCGGGCCGATGAGCCCCCTGTTGGCAAATTGAGCATGACAAGCGTGCGTTGGCACTGTCAACAGGTTCCATGTTTCCATGAATTCGGAACTGTGTACGCTGGTATTCGGCGGTGGTGATGGATGTGCTGGAGACGCCGCGACTGCAGATGGGGTGTGGGCCTTGCGTTCGCTCGCGCCCTTCTTCTTAGGGTGAGTTCGCTTATGCAGGTGGGGATTTGAGGAGGGGACGTATGACGTACAGCCGCGCGGACGGACCGTCGGCGGTTGAGTTCCGGCGGGCGCGTGAGGAGTGGATCGACGGCAGGATCCAGGACCTTGCCGACGTACTGGAGACCGCCGGTCCGGACCTGTACGAGCTGCTGCCGGCGGATCTGGGAGCACCTCGCCTGGTCGCGGCGGTCACGGTGGCCAGGGTGGCCGCGGACGAGGCGCGCACTCTGCCGGTGGCGGAGACCGTCCGCTGGCTTGAGCGTCTGATTCCCGGCGGGCACCGCCACGACCTGGCGGGAGCGGCCCGAGCACTCCGTTCGCGACTGGCGACCTGGGGCGAGCCCGCCGTCTTGTCGTGGAGCGCCGCTGCTTGGGAGGAGATGGCCCTGTGGTGGTGGCGAAGGCATCAGCCGCGCGCCGGTGATCCCGCGCAGGACTGCGCCGAGTGGCGCTCGCGCTGGTCGGCGGAGATTCCCTGGAACGGGGACATGGACGAGCCCGAGCAGGCACCGCGACGGCATGGTCGTAGGCTCCTCACGCCCGCTGAGTTCTTCGCGGCAGAACCCGAACCGCTGCGACTCCTGGCCCACGCGGTGCTCAGGTCACCTCGAACGGTCGCCGCCGTCGAGGACGCAGTCCTGCTGTGCGAGGAGCATCTCCAGGGCGCCGGGCACCTGAGGTGGCTGGCCGAACAGCAGGTCTGCGCCGATCAGCTCGAAGCGTGGCGCAGAGCTCAGCAGGAAACCGGGTCCGAGGCCACACGTGCCTTCCTGGCGGAGCTGTCCGAAGCCGTCAAGCGCTATGCCACGCTCGTGCTGCAACCCGTCGTCCAGGCCCTTTCCGCCGGTGAACGCGCGCTCCTGGACGGCAGCCGCCCCGGCGCACACCGCAATGCCGCCGACTATCTGGACGTGTTCCTTGACTGGCAGGTGCAGTCCGACGAGGACGCCTGGAGGGACGAGGTGCCGAGCGCCGACGTGGTACGGCAGGCTCGGGAGCACCGCGAGCGGGGAGAGACGACCTGGCAGGGCATGCGGGGCTCCGTGCCCGTCTGGTACCACATCGTCACCTCTCCGCAGGAGAAAGCGGCCGCTCTCGCCTACTCGGGTCGGCCGTCGGCCTCCGTCGTCCGCGTCCGGACCGGTGACGACGACGTGACAGTTCCAGGCCTCTCCCTGTTCGAGGGATTGTTCGACGAGGCCGAGGAGTCGGCGGACTGGTACCCGGACCCCGGCATCGATGTTCTGTACGAGCCGGGCAGCTCCTTCGACCTGTGCGCGCTTCTCGCACTGGCGCAACTCGGTCATGCGAGGCTGGAGTTCTTGACGGTCCATGCGGATGGAGCGGTGCGTGTCCTGCGCTCGGTCCGCGCCCTTGTGCGCGAGGACGACGCCAGGGCCTATCGGCGCTGGGCCCTGGCCGCGCTGGCGGAGCTGGCTCCGGACCCGGAGGACCTCGCCGACCTCATGGCGTGGGACGAGGAAGTGAGCGCGGACGAACCGAGCGAGGCCGACGGGGCGAAGGGCACTGGCCCGGGGGCCGGTCCTGAGGGGGCTCCCGAGCCGGAAGCCTCTTTCTCCGGGCGCCGCACCACGGGTGGCAGTCTTCCGCCCGAACTGCTCGGCAAGGTGAAGGCCCTGCTCCGCAAGGCCGAGAACGATGCCGCCACGGAAGAGGAGGCCCGTGCCTATCTCGCCAAGGCCACGGAGCTCATGGCCAAGTACGGCATCGAACAAGCCGTGCTCGACGATCTGGCCACACCCAGCGGGCCCCTGGACAAGGTCGTCGAGGTTCACCCGCCTTATGCCAAGGAGATGCGGCGCCTGCTTAGTTGGGTCGCCGGGGCCATGCGCTGCCGCTCGGTCTACCCCGGTGGCAAGGCCAGCCGCCTGCGGATCCACCTCTTCGGTTTCGAGCCCGACATCCAGGCGAGTGAGGTCCTGTTCGCCAGCCTGCGGCTGCAGATGCTGGACGGAGCGGACCGGGCCGACCGCCGGTACCGGCCGTCGGGGGAGGACGCGCGGGCCTACAAGCGTTCGTGGATGCTCGGGTTCATCCGAGAGGTGACCGACCGGGTAAAGGCCGCACAGGAGGCGGCACGGGCGGCCGCGGAGCGCGAGCAGGAGGCGACCGAGGGCGCGGGGAGTGTGGGACGCAGTGTGGCCCTGGTCCTCGCGGACCGGTCGACCGTGGTAGACGCACGCCTGAGCGACCGCTATCCCAAGCTGGGCAAGTCGCGCCCCACGAAGTTCAAGGGGACGGGCTACTGGCAGGGGCGCATCGATGGCCGGCATGCCGACATCGGCGGGCCGGATGTCGTTCCCGGCACGAGCGCCGACCACCTCGTCGGCTGATTGTGCGGCAACGGACGGCGGGTGGGCTCGGCTCCCCGGCGATGAGCGAGGCGGAGACGAGAAGTGCGGGGCTCAGCAGAGCCGAGTTCGGGGAGCTGGTCCGCTGCTCCAAGCCCACCGTGCAGTCGGTGGAGTTGGGGCGGCGGATGCCGGACGAGTCGTTCGTGGATCGGGCGGAGGGGGCGACGGGGAACACGGGGGCGTTGACGTGATCGACGCCGTATCTGAGCCGGCACGTCTTCCGGCGGCGGTTCGGGGACGAGCGGCAGATGTGGGAACTGTACGACCACGCGTTGGAGCTCAGCGCACGCGCCGTCCCGGCGGTCGCGTGGTCACTCCGTTCCCGCCGGGACACAGGTTCAGCGGAGGTCGGGTCCGCCCGCCACGACGATCTCACCGAGCAGACTGATCTCCTCGTCGGCGTCGGCCGGGACGTCCGAGTCAGTGTCGGCGAACCAGCCGGACGCCTCCTCGTCAGTGAGATGTGGATACTTCTCCAGGAGGAACCGCCGCCGGTACGCCATGTTCGCGGCGTCGACGATCCCCTCCAGAGTGGTCCAGTTGAGGGTGCCTCCGACGGCGATCCCGAATGCGGGTACGGCCTTGCCGAGTCCCTTCTTGGTGAGCCGGAAGCCGAACGCCTTCGCGAACTCCTGCGAAACCTTGGTGACGAGCGAATCGTTCAGGACTTCCCATGCCTTGCCGCGGAACAGTGCTTGGGTGAGCCGCGAGATGTCGGACATCGCGGCGTTCTTGGCAGTGGCCGAACTCGCCGTTCCGACGTTGACGACCGACATCACGAACAGCTTCTCGGCCGGCTCTTCGGGGTCGTAGCCGTAGAACAGCGAGACCTGGCCGACGGCGCGGGACGCCAGTCCGAGGACGGCCGCGGTGTCGGCGACGAACGCTCCCGCGATCGCACCTCCCGATGGCGCCGCCGCCGCGCCGGCAGAGGCGGCGATGACGAGCTGCCCTCCGGAGATCATCAGTCCCGCAGTCGCTCCGGAGAGCGCCGCGGCGGCCGGAAAATACCAGCTTGCCGCCCGTCCACGGACCGCGTCGACCTGCTTGAGGTCGAGCCGGCGTACGTCGCGCAGCGACTCGACCTCGTGCCCGTGCTTCTGGTGGCGCGCCACCACCCGCTCGGGGGAGAGTCCCGCCCGCGAGGCCCGTCCCACCGTCTTCCGTAGGGACTGAACGGCCGCGCCGCTCCAGTCCGGCATGGCGTCGGCGGCCCCGCGAGCCCCGGCGCCGACCTTCTCAGCGCCCTTGGCAACGAATTCCTGTCCACGCGAAACCGCAGATTTGGCCCGTGGGTGGTTCTCCAGTCGCTTCGACGCCCGCTTGCCGAGTTCCGCAACGCCGTTGCCCACTGCCTCGCCGGCGTTCCTCATCGTGCGTGACAGTGGGCGGCCCTTGAACTGCTGGATGGCACGCCAGGCCTCGAGCTCGTAGTCCGAGGGAAGCCGGTCCGGCTGTTGCGGGTCCTGCGGGTTGCTCATGATCCAGGCGCTCCTGTCGGTTCGGGCGGGGGAGGAAGCGGTGGTCCCCTACTCCTCGTGGGGGCGGTGGTACTTGAACTCGGCGAGTGGGTAGGGGCTCGGAGGAATCAAGGCCCGGGACTGCTGAGGCCCTACCGCTCGTACGACCCGATGGCGAGGCGGTACGCATGTGCGCGGCGTGAAGACCCACATGCCTTGCGACAAGGTGGCCCCGAGTACTCGCTCTTTGTCCCGCAACCAGGGATATCTGCTCTGCAGCTCGACGTAGTTGTCATTGGTGACGACGGCTCCACGCGTGTCCTCCGCGATCGCCGTTACCAGCGCGTCACCCTTGCCCTCGGTGCCGGCTGGAGGCTGGATGAGGTCCCCCTTGCCGAGCGCTGAGTCCACTGCGGCACGTTCCTTCTCCGCGACCTTGTGTCGGAAGGTGGCGTCGACGACCACGTGGAGCACGGCGTCGGGATACCGCGATGCCAGAGCGTCGCGGGCGGACAGGAGCTGGGCGAAGGACGGCCGGTCGTCGCTGCCGTACACGCCGGCTTGCCGCGGTGACCTGCCGATCCACGCCAGGTTGGAGCCGTCCACCACGAGCACCGCAGGCGCTGAACCGGTGGCTTGCTTGCGGACCTGCACCGGCAGAGGTCTGGCGGCTGTGTTGCCGGCGAGCAGATCCTCGAGTTCCTTGCGTACCGCCGGCGTCGGACCACCGGAGCTGAAACTCTTGATCTCCTCGTTCAGTACTTCCTCGCCGGTGCGTTCGAGGGTCGCGGTGACGTGCAGGAGCCCGTTCGTGTCGTATGTGTACTCCAGCAGGAACCGGGAGTCCTCACGAGCCCGGGGGTCCCGATAGGTGAGCCGGAGATCTGTCAACTGCACGTTGTCGGGGTGATCCAGGGGGCGCTCCGGGTCACCCTCCCAGATCTCCACGGCGAGGCTTCGGGCGTTGTCCCGGCGCGGCGTGTAGTTCTTGCGCTCCTTCCACGGCAGCGGGGAGTTGCGCGGAATGATCTGACTGAACTTCCGCTGTCCGGTGCTGTCCGTGACGACCGTACCCAGGGCATGGCTCGTGGCCACCTGGATCACGCCGTCGGCCTGCCCCGACAGCACCGCGGCCGCGATGGAGGCGCCGCGGGCGACCGCCGTCATGGGATCGCACACGTCGACCTCGACGGGCTGCTGCTGCATGACCTCGGCGACCGCCGCCCGGACGCCAGGGATCTGGCTCGTGCCGCCGATCATCAGCACCGCGTCCACATCAAGAGGCGCCATGTGCAGGTCGGTGAGGCACTGTTGGACCGGCGCCAGAGCGCGGTCCACGAGGTCGGTGATGGCGTCCTCCAGTTCCTCCTGGCACACCCTGACCGTGTCACCGTCCGGGGTCCTGATCGTGACGAAATCCTCGGAGGACAGGCGGATCTTGCTGCGTTCCACGTCGAGCCCGAACTGCCGCTCCTGCGCAGGCGTCCATGCCGATCGCGCCGGAGCCCGTTCAAGGACGAGGTCACGCAGACGGCGGTCGATCTCCAGACCGCCCAGTTCGGTCACACCCCGTGACGCAAGTTCTTCGAAGAACCCGTCCTGGTAGTCGAGCACGGTGACGTCGATCGTGCCGCCACCCCAGTCGAAGACCAGGATGGTGCGGGCCTCCCGCAGCTCGTGCACGTACGAGATCGCCGCCGCCGTGGGCTCGTTGAGCAGCGCCAGGACCTCGATGCCCGCGAACTGCGCGGCGGCCCGCGTGCGGTAGCGCGCGGCACCCGTGGCGTTCGCGGGCACGGTGATCACAGCCTGGTCTATGGCGGTGAGGTTGTGCTCCGCGCCCTTGCGCATGGCCTGGAACACACCGGCGGCCACCGTCGTGGCCGCGAACCTGCGGCCTCGGATGGTGACGTACTCGTCGTTCTTGAGGAGCCGCTTGCAGGCCTCGGCGGCCTCTTCGGAGCGGAGCTTGGCCTCCCAGCCGAACAGCGCTCCCCGGCGCAGCGAACTCATGCCCACCACGGAGGGGAAGAGGTGCTCGAAGCCGGGATGGCGCCAGTCGGCGTCGATGTGGTGGGCGTCGAGCAACAGTACGTCGGCGTCGTCGCCCAGCCACTGGGCCACCACAGAGTTGGTGGTGCCGAAATCGATGCCGGTGGCGATCACATGCCCTCCCCGTTCGTCGCCTCGTCGTCCCCCTCAGGGCGGTCCCCTCCGTCTGGCCCGGGCAGGCGGCGCAGTTGTCCGGAGAGCACCAGCTTGCCGGTGGCCTGGTCCACATAGGCCGGACGCAGCACCTCGAACGCCTCGCCGTCGCCTTCCACCACCACGAAGAGCTCGTGCTCGCCGTCGGGAGCGTCCACGCACCGCACGCCCTGGTCGTGCAAGGCGGCACGGATGCCCTTCCGGAGCGAACCGGCGCGCTGGTTGGGCGCGCCGGCGAGCAGGTCGACCTCGACCATCCGGGCCACGTACTCCTCCCGGGAGCGGAACGCCTCCAGGACGGCCTGGCGCAAGGCAGCCGTCACAGCGGCCTGCGGGGGCCGCCTCTCTTCCGGAAGAACGGTCAGGAGGTCGGCCGCCCGCTCAGTGAATCGGGCGAGCAGCATCTGAGGGCTGAGCAGTTCTTCGGGACGGTAGGTGCGCGGGGAGTCCTTGGGGGCATCGGCCGCCGCCCGCCGCTTCTCTCGACGGTGCTTGAGGCCGTTGTTCCCCTTGGGGGTAACCCGCTTGGGGGCGGCTGTCGTGTTCCGTCGGCTGCGGGGCACCTTTTTCACTGTGTGTGCATCCTTGAGTTGCGATCGGGGCGCCGGGGCGCGTTGAGCAGATGGGGCAGCAGATCCGCCACCGCCCGCTGCCGCACGAGCCCGAGGCCTTCTGGGGAGAGCGGTGTCGTTCGCCTGGTCAGCGGCGCCAGGGGCGGAACCAACGTGACCGGCACCTCGTCCGGGAGCGCGAACCTGCCCGGGTCGAGTGGCAGCACGAAGAAGCCGGACCAGTCCTCGTCGCGCTCGGCGACTCTGATGCGTTTCATCGCGCTGTTGAGCTGCGCGCTCACGTCCACGTCATGCACATGCTCCCGGCGGAGGTCCCGGTACCGGGTCTCCCAGCTCGGCGCGGCGTGCGGCAGCCCTAGATCGAGATACGGGTTGGACGCTGCCCCTCTGTCGTTGCGGGGAACCGCACGACGGCGCTCGATCATGCGGAGGTTGGACTCCGCCGGCTCGGGGGATCCGCTGATCTCCTGCAGGACGACGGTCGCCGCCTCCAGATCCTCCCGGAGCAGCAGCGTGTACGCATGGAAGTTGAGAACCTCAGCCCGGTAGGCCGAGTCAGCCGTCTCGAATGACATCAGTTTGTCGATCTGGGACGACGCACGAACGAGGTCATTCATACACAACAGGTCGTAAGCCTGCCGTAGGGCCATGAGCGCGTGTAGAGGCGACCGAGCGGGGTTGACGGCTGCCTTGGGCTCCCACAGAGAGAAAATGAGCCGCCACAACCCCCTGTCTTCCCAGATGTCCCGGTCCCAGTTGCCGACATCCACCCCGTCCAGGAGCCGACGCAGCCGGAGCACCAGATCGCGGGGCAGATTCCTCTCGAGCTCCTTCACCACGGAGGCGTCCCCATCGGCAACTCGCTCCAGAAGGTCGTATACATCGCCGATCGAGGGCAGCGGCTCGCCCCCGGCGAGGAAAGCGTTCCGCCGCTGCCAGGCGGGCCACTCCAGTGACGTCGCCTGCTCGGCGGTGATCTGCTCGGGAACCAGCCTCGCTTTGAGGTACGTGTGCTCCGGCTCCTCGGCCCGGTACTGCCACGGCTGGTGCTCGGGGCCGACCGCGCCGGCCTCGATGAGGTCGTCGAGGACGCTCAGCGGCATCCAGGGAAGCACCCGAGGAAGCAGCCGAGGCGGGAAGGCGGCTGCGCCATCCGCCGCGAACGCGCTGAGGAGGGCGGTGGCCCCGTAGGGGTCCTCGTTTACGGAGGCGGTGAGTGTGTCGTCGCCGGCTGTCAGGGCGGTGAGCCGTTGCTCCCCAACCTCGGACAGCCACAGAAAGTCGCCCGTGTGGGCGGCCGTGAGCGTCGCGGCGACGGTGGCCGGGTCGGCCCGTTCGAGAACGGACCGCACAGCAGGGAGCAGCCGGTCGTCCGGTTCGTCGCGCAGGGCGTCGGCTAAGACGTCGCGCGTCGCGTCGTCTGCGACGGAAGCGAGTTGTCGTAACAGAGCGTGGGCCTGCAGCACCGCCTGGGCCCCGAACACCCCCACTTTCCGCCACCTGCGCACGGTGAACCCGTCGACCCCCGCGTCAGCGCTCTGGGCGTCCCGGCGCGCTCTGAGCGCCTTCAGCCGCTCGCGTTCCCGTGCGACCGCTTCGGCCCGCGCACTTGGCGCTGCTTGCCCCGCCCCGTCGGCCGCCGACGTATTCGTCACAGTCCGGTTCCCTCATGCCGGGGGCCGTGGCCAGGGGTCGGTGTGAGGGTGGAGGTGTAGGTCTCGCCGTCCACGAGGGGCTTCTCCAGGCTCAGGCCGGCCGCGGCCATGCGGTCGTACTCGGTGAGCACGAGCCGCTTGGTGCGGTACTCGCCGAACTTGGCGATCTCGTTGTTCTTCAAGCCGCCCGACTCCGACTGGAAGGTCTCCAGGATGTAGTCGGTGTCCTCCGCCGAGATGCCGTACAGATGGAAGAAGTACGCGTCCAACTCGGCCCGTAGCTGGGCTCGTCGTTCCTCGGCCCAGCGGAACGGCTCGCCCTCGTCGCCCAGGTCGCGGGCGAGGGGAGTCATGTCGTAGGCGGTGTAGACGAGTTCGAGGACACGAGGGAGGAGGAAGGGGAGGTGGGGTTCGAGGGTGGTGGGGGTGGGGACGGGGAGTTGCTTCCACACGAACAGCTTCATGTGGGCGTCGCTGATCTTCTGGCGGCTGACGAAGTCGAAGACCAGGGAGGACTGGGTGGCCAGGAGGGCGGCCACCAGGGGCGGGGAGACCTGCGGGAGCATCAGGGGGTAGGTGTGGCCGACCGCTGCGCGCGGGAGGAACGCCGGGATTGCGGTGCGCTCGTTGGTTGATGCAGTGACGTCGCACCAGCCAACCAGCCAGTCGTGGTCCCACCTTGCCTCAGTGAGGCGCATGTCGACACCCGGTACTTCAAGGTCCTTGCCGCTGCGACGTGTCTTGATCGTTCCGATCTCCTGAATCCAGGCTAGGGGGATTGCTGAGCGATCCGGGCCCTGCAGTTCCTCGGTGGACAGGTAGCTGGGCTGGTTCTGTCGGTTCACGGCAGTCAGGCTCTTCACCACGTCGGCGGCGCGGTGATTGAAGAAGCCGACCATCTTGGCCTCGTACAGGGGCAGCATTCGCTCCCCGTCCCGCATGAAGACGTTTCCATCCAACTGCCAGCCTTCGTATTCCAATTGCTCTCGCGATCGGAAGAGGTCGGAGTCGTCGGTCATGTTGAAGAGGTTCTTGAACCTCATGCCCCATGGATTACCGCCCCGGCGCCCTTCGTCCCACAGCACGGGGACTCGGCGATAAATCCCCGCTGTCAACTCGGCGTCCTGGCGGGTCCGGAAAACAGGAAGGGTGCCCGTATTGGGGTTGATGAGGGCGAGGTCCTCAGGGCTTAGCGCAAACACGCGCTCAGGATTGTCGAGGTCAGTGATCTCCGAGAGGAAGAACCCGAAGTGTGCGGCAGGCTCCCGCATGGCTCGACCGGTGACGGACAGCAGGCAGAACTTGTAGCGGGAGTCCACACTTTCGAACCACTTGCCACCCTTCGGCAGGGCCGGACTCTTCGGGCGCCGGTTCTCGAAGTCGTACAGCGAGACCAGCGCCCCCCGCCGCGTGAAGTCCGAGAACAGATGCTGTGAGCCCGCCCCCGTCGCAATGGCCGTCGGCAGAACTACGCCGGACCGCCCCTCCGCCGCAACGACCTCCGACATCCGCTCCGCGAACAGCGTGTCCGTCTGGAGCGAATTGACGCCCTTGACGGTCAACCCCTTCGCACACAGCGGGAACACCTCCGAGTCCGCCGCGAAATGGAGCGTCCCCTTAACCGTGCGGCGCGCCTCCTGGTACCGCTTCCCCTCCGCCGGGTGCTCCCGCTCCCACTCCGCGATCCGCGTTCGCCGCGCCGTCCCCGAGATCGCCGCGATCTCCGGATCGACCACGCTGAAGTACTTCTTGTCCTCGAAGTCGACCTTGTCCCAAGGCGGGTTCCCCACCACACACGAGAATCCGCCCGCCCAACCCGTGCCCGGGGCGACCCCGTCCGCCTCCGTACCCTCCTCCGGCACCCGGAACACCTCCGGGTACTCCAGGTGCCAGTGGAAGAACCCGTACTGCTTCCTCAGCCGCACGATCTCGTCGTGCGTCGACTGCGGCGCCGCGTCGCCCTCCGGGTCCTCAAGGCCCCGGAACACCTCGTGCGTGATCGCCGGCGGCGCGTCCTCCCGCTTGATCCACACGAACGCCGCGCACCAGGCATCGGCGAGGTGCAGCGCCTGCAGGTACTCGGCGGACGTGGACCACGCCTCGTAAGCCTCCTCCTTGCGGCGCACGTCCGCCAGGGTCCTGGCCGGGGCGAAAGTGATGCGTCGCATGCCGGTCCCGAACGACGTGTTGGCGACCGGGGCCTCCGACGGGAGGTCGAACAGGGTGCCCTGGTCGAGCCGCTCGTGATGGTTACGGGAGAGCAGCTGCTTCGCCCAGCCCTCGTCGTCACCTTCCGTCTTCTTGAACGCCCGGTCGGGGATGCCGTCCTTCATCAGCGCGGGCGTGGCGCCGATCAGGCCGTTTCCGTGCTTGATGTGGGCGTCGAGGAAGCCGAGGGGGCGGCCCGGTTCCATGGCCTCCAGCCACAGGGACACCTTGGCAAGCTCCACCGCCATGGGGTTGAGGTCGACGCCGTACACACAACGGGCCACGACCTCGTGCAGGGCATGGCGAACCGCCTCGACCGTCGGCTCGGGGTTGCGCTCCCGCACGGAGGCGACCCGCTTGGCGATGCGGCGGGCGGCGCCGACGAGGAAGTGGCCGGAGCCGCAGGCCGGGTCGCAGACCGTCAGGGACAGCAGTTCCTCGACGATCGCGTCGGCGGGCTCGGTGCGGCCCTCCGACCGGGCCCGCTCCTCGCCCCGTACGACCGCGGCGTCTATCACCGGGTTCAGCGTCGAGTCGAGCAGGGTCTCGGTCAGGGCGGACGGGGTGTAGTAACTGCCCGTCTTCTTACGGTCGTTGCCCACCCGGTCCACCAGCTCGAACGTGCGCTTCGTCGCGCTGTGCTTCGGCACGAGTTCCAGCAGCGCCTCGTACACCGAGCCCAGCTCCTCGGCGCCCATGTGCCGGTAATCGGCCGGGCGCCAGCGGGCGGAGTCGGCGTCGCGGACGCGGGCGAGGTGGCGTACGGCCTCCAGGAAGTACCGGTTGGAGAGCTTGGCTTCGGCCAGCGACGCATCCGCGTCCGTCGTGTTGAACAGGCCGCCCAGACCGGGAAGGCCCAGTTCCGGCCTGCCCTGCTCGTCGCCGAGCGCGGCCAGGACCAGCTGGACAGCCGCGTACTGGTCGCTGTGCGCGGTGCCCTGTCGACGCTGCGATCGCTCGCGCAGTCGGGCCGTGGAGAAGTACGTGCGGTAGCGGTCGCGGGCCTGCTCGTCGGCGTCCGGGGTCAGCAGTGCCTCGCGGTCCTCGGCCACGAAGAGGAAGATCAGCCGGTAGACCAGGCGCAGCAGCGCGGACTGGAGGGCGGACGGGTCGAGGTTCTCACGCAGGGCCGTGTTGTCGGGGTGGCGCAGGAAGCCCGTACCGAGTGCGGCCAGAGCCTGCTGGACACCGTAGCGGTAGTGGTCCAGCGCCCGTGTGCCCGACTCGATGGCAGCCGTGCGCCAGGCTTCCAGCCAGCACGTGGACGGCGGCGCGTCCTGCGCCACCTCGAACCGCGAGGCGTGCAGCAGCCGGTACAGCAGCACGAACTCGCTGAACAGCTCGCCGTCGAAGATCGCTTCGAGGTCGAATTCGACGTACGACGCCGTGGCCAGCGCGCTGGAGTCGCGCAGCAGACGCACCTGGCGCCCGTTCGTCAGGACTCCCCAGAGGTGGGCCTCCGTGCGGTTCAGGCACTCCTGGAGCATCGACTGCGGCGGCACGGTGCCCGCCCCGCCCGCGCGCTTGTCCAGGTCGGCGTTCCACGGGGTCTGGTGGATCAGCGCATGCTGCCAGCGGTGGGAGACCGGGAACTTCTTCTCCGTGTCGGAGTCGGCGGTGATGCCCGCGGCACCGATCGCCGTGAGCCGGCCGAAGCCCAGCTCGCGCCAGAGGGAGGTGAGCCAGTCGCTGTCGGCGATCCCCGTCGGGTCGGCCGCCGGCACGCCGGTCTCGCGGTTCTCCGGCAGCCGCTTGCGCAGCTCCCGCCACAGCGGCTTGAGGTACTCCCAGCCACGCTCCGCCTCGTCCCGTACCGAACGCGACGACGGCAGGCCGTAGTCGGCAGGCTTGGAGCCCGGGACGTCCTTGCCCTCCGAGATCCGGAGCAGCATGTCGGCCGGGAGCAGCCCGCCGACCGTGTGGACGGCGGTGAACACCTGGTTGCGGGTGGTGGCGGACATCAGGCGGTAACTCCAGCGGGGACAGCGGGAACGGAGGAGGTGGCCGGCAGGTAGACGTAGGCGCCGAGGACGTCGGCCGGCTTCTGGGCCGTGACCGACAAACCGCGGACGATCTCGCCGGACGCGGTCCGCACCCGGCGGTGGGCGGCGTCCAGCTCGGCGGCCAGTTCGTCGCCGTACGTCTCCAGGTAGCCGTTCACATCCGGTAGTTGGCCGAGGATGCGGGTCATCGTCCGCTCGCCGAAGTGCGGGTCCGTGTTGTCCGACGCCGTCGCGCCGAGCAGTTCGGCCGCCCGCTCGTGCGGCAGCCACACCGCGTTCCGCGGCGCGCCCTCGAAGGCCAGGAGGCGCGCGTCCTCCGCCACCAGCTGCCGTTCGCCGTTCCTCGACGGCAGTGTGAGGTGAAAGCGGTAGCGGACCAGGAGCAGGGTCGTGCGGGTGCTCACCGCTTCCGTAGTGATCACGCCGCAGCGGCGGGCCGGGCGGGCGCCCTCGGCCAGGGTGTCCAGGGCGGCGTTCAGGACGTGGGACGCGAGCGCGCCCACGACCGGGTCGGTGCGCACCAGGGCCGCCTCGCCGCGCGCCACCGCGGGATCGGTCCGGAACGGGATCTCGCGGTCCTTCTCGATCACCTCCGAGCCCACGGTCGCAGCGAGCGCGTCCCGCAGACCGGCCGGGGTGCCGCCCACCTGTGCGGTGAAGTCCTCGCCACTGCCGCGCAGCACCGCGTTGAGCGCGCCCAGGGACTCCCGCACGAAAGTCCGGACCTCTCCTGTCTCGCCGAGCGCCTGGCGGACCGAGGCGACCTCCCGGGCCACCTCCTCGGGGTGCACCGAGCGCTGGGCGAAACGCGAGCGGGACGCGCGCTCGCGCTCCGCCGCCGAGTTCCAGTCGTTCTCCAGCTTCTCCTTGTTCACCCTGAACGCGTCCGCGCTGAACAGCGCGTCCTGGTCCTCGCGGCCGCGCATCAGCAGCCACTCCACGATCGCGTCCGTCACGCCCGTCGACAGCTCGTCCGGCACCGAGACGGAGATGCCCAGGTCCTTCTTGATCTGGCGGTGCTTCTTGATCAGCACCTCCAGGACCTTGCCGTCGATGCCGTTGTCGTCGCCGTACAGGGTGATGACGCGGACCTCGTCGCGGCGCTGGCCGTAACGGTCGACGCGGCCCTCGCGCTGGTCGTGGCGGGTGGGGTTCCAGGCGAGGTCGTAGTGGAGGACCGCGTCGAAGTGGTGCTGGAGGTTGACGCCCTCGGAGAGGCAGTCGGTGGCGATCAGGACCCGGCGGGCCGCCGCGTCCGGGCCGGCCTCGGCCGCCAGCGCCTCGATCCGCTCGATGCGCTGCTGCGGGGAGAGCTCTCCCGTGACCGCCTTGACGACCGTTTTCGCGCCCAGCGGGCCGCGCTTCTTCTTCTCCGGGGCGTTCTCCAGCTGGTCGGCCAGATACTTGGCCGTCGGGATGTAACGGCAGAAGACGATCGGGTTGTAGCCGTCGGCGAGCAGCGCCTTGAGGTGCTTGATGAGTGCCTTCAGCTTCAGGTCCTTCTCCGGGCCTTCCAGCTGCGCGGCGCGCTCGGCGAGTTCCGCCAGGCGGGACTTCGGCTTGCTGTCGCTCGCTGCTTCGTTCGTTCCCTCGTCCGTCTCCGCGCCCGGCGCCACGTCCATGCCCTCCATGGCGTCGCTGTCGGCCGCGTCGCTGTTCAGCGGGGCTCCGAGCTTGTCGGCCTCCTCCGCCGACGCGGCGATCGCCGCCGCCGAACGCGTCGTCAAGGTCTGCGCGGCCGCTCGCGGCGACGACACCAAGGAGCGCAGCAGCGCGATCGCCGACCACCAGGCGATCCGCGCCTCGCGGTTGCCCTTGCTGCCCGCCTCCTCCACCCGCTCACTCGCGTATGCGATGGCGTCGTCGAGCAGCGCCCGGTAGTCGGGGGAGAGCTTGTACGTCTCGTCCTTGAAGTAGCGGTCCGAGGGGAACGCTGTGCGCTCCGCGAGGGAGTCGTCGGCCAGGCCGTCCTCCTTGGTGAGGTACCGCCGTACGTCAGCCCGCTTGCGCGCCACGAAGTGCTGGGCCAGCAGCTTCCGGCCCGCCTCCGACTCCAGGTGCACCTCCGCCAGCTCCGGCTTCACCAGCCCGAGCAGGTTGCGGAACGCCGACTCCTTGCCGCTGTGCGGGGTGGCCGTCACGAGGAGCAGGTGCCGCTCGGCATCCTCCGCCACGCGGCGCAGGAGCTCGTAACGCAGCTGATTCTGCGCGCTCGCCGAGGTGTCGTCGGCGGCCACGCATGTGTGCGCCTCGTCGACGATCACCAGGTCGGGGCAGTGGCGGACGAAGTCGTCCCGGTGGCGCGGGGACTTGATGAAGTCCGTCGAGACGATCACGTTCGGATACCGGTCGAACAGCGACTGGCCGAGGTCCAGACCCCGCTCCAGGCGGGAGACCGTCGAGGACAGCACCAGTTCCGCGTCGATACCGAACTTGCTGCGCAGCTCCTGCTGCCACTGCTCGGCCAGCGCGGGCGAGCACAGCACCGCAAGACCCGTCGCCTCGCCCTGAGCCAGCAGCTCGCTCGCGATCAGACCGGCCTCGACCGTCTTGCCGATGCCGACGTCATCCGAGATCAGCATCCGTACGGTCTTCTGGCGCAGCGCCATCAGCAGCGGTACGAGCTGGTAGGCGCGCGGCTCCACCGCGATGCCCGCCAGGGATCGGAACGGGCCCGCGCCCGATCGGAAGCCGACCCGGAGCGCGGTGCGCAGCAGGCCCGCAGCCCGCTGGTCGCCGAGGTCGGCCGGCTCGGGCGGCGCGAATCGGGCCTCCTCGACCGGCTCGAACGGGAACACTGCCGCGATGTCGTCGTCCGAGCCGCCCAGCGGGCGGAGGACGAGCAGGTCGGGCTCGCTCTCGGGGAGCACCACCCACTCACGGCCGCGGGCCTTCACCAGGGATCCGGCGGAGAACGTGAATGCCATAGTGATCGTCAAATCCTCTGGGTGATCGGTCAGTCGGTGGCGGCCGGGGAGCCGAACCAGCGGGGGTGGGCGGCGGCGATGGCGTCCCAGTCGTCGCCGTGCGGGAAGCGGACGACGTCCCAGGTGGCGTCGAAGAGCCGCTCTTCCGCATCGGCGTCCCGCAGCGCGCTCGTCTCAGTGCCGGGGCCGTCGACGAACACGGCTACGTTGACCCCCGGCAGCCGGTACACGAAGTCCGGAGCCGCGTTCGCATCCGTCAGGAAGACGTTCTTCTCGTCCGGGAGGCGCAGAGCACGCGCCTTGACCCAGCCCAGGAAGTCACCCTGCGCGGCGAGTTCGGAAGCCGACACCTCGACAGGAGTGGGGCCGGCGGGGGAGTCGGCGAGCAGCCGCCGGTGCTGCTCCGAGCGGGACTCACCCCGCGCCTCGCGCCTCGCCGACGCCGACGCCAACCGCACCAGCAGGTCCGTCACCGTGTGCCGGTTGATCCGGGCGTGGTCGAGCTGGTTTCCGTACGTGAGCAGGCAGTCGTAGCAGCCGAGGGCGCAGGCGCGTCCCGGACGGTGTTTCTCCCCGCCCTCGTCCTTGCCGTCCGGCGAGAAGTGGCAGATCTCCAGGGCGCGGCGGGCCGCCTTGGCGAGAGCGTCGTCCTCTGCCTGGAGGCGGCGCAGTACGCCCGCGCCGCCCTCCGCGGCCTCCATGAACAGGATGCGGCGCCGCGGCCCGTCGTTCGGCGGCAGCAGCTCGCTGGACAGCTCGGCGTCCTCCAGCTCGAACTCGGCTTCAATGCCCCGCTCCAGGGCGTACATCAGCGTGAGCGCGATCGGCTCGGGCAGCGCCTCGTCGAGGGTGACGACCAGGATGTTGCGGCGGTCCTCCACGAACGGGATGACCCGCTTCCTACGGCGCCGCTCGTTGCCGTCCGCGTCGACGAGCGGCAGCTCGCTGGAGTCGCCCGACGCCTCGGCCGCGTCCTTGTCATTCATCCAGCGGCCGTCGGCCAGGTCGAGCCAGTAGCCCGGCGGCTCGTCCGTCCGGGCGCGTACCCGGCCGGTGTTGGTGATGCGGACGGTCGCGGAGTCACCGTACGAGATCTCCGCGAGCTGCCCGCCCGCGGCCTCGGTGACCTTCGCGTTGAGGCGGCCCTTGCGGACGCCGTGGTCATGGAAGCGGTACGACGTCTCCAGCCGGTAGCCGGCCCGGCGCCGCTCCTCCTCGTCCGAGGAGATCCGTTCGCGACGGGTGGTGTAGACGGTGTGCAGGTGGAGCAGGCCGTACGTCGCCGCGCCCAGTGTCTCGTTGCAGAAGCCGCAGCGGTCCTCGCGCTCCTTGGGCTCGTGGTGGTATCCGCAGTTCACGCAGCGACGGGCCTCGCCGGTGGTCAGTTCGCCGGAGGAGTCCGGCGGGAGCTGGACGCGGGTCACCTGGTAGCGGGCCCCCTCGTGGTAGATGAGCGCGCCGGGGCCGAACTCGCGGATGGCGAGGAAGCGGGGACGCTGGAGGTAGTCGCCGTCGCCGCGACGGCGGCCGATCGTCGGGATGTACGCGGCGAGCGGCAGGCGGGGGAAGCTGTAGCCGGGCAGGAAGCCTTCGGAGGCCAGGTAGCGGTACGGGTTGAAGTCGGAGAGGACCGACTTGCTGTCGACGCTCTCGTTCATCAGCAGGTTCAGCTGGGTCTCGGCCTCACGGCGGCGGGCGTTGGCGCGGATGCGGTCGCCTTCGGTGAGGCTGTAATCCAGGCGCCGCTTGTTCTGGACGTACTGGTCGTCGAGCGCGGCGCGGAACAGGCTGCGCCAGCGGTCGAAAGCGCGGTCGAAGCGCTTGGCGACGGTCCTGACCTTGTCGTCGATCCAGTCGTCGTGCCACCAGGTCGTGTCGGTGAAGTCCCTGAACAGCGGGCCGAGGACGCGCAGTGCCGCGTCCACCGTGCGCCGCTGGGCGCCGTCGTCGTGCGCCGCCGCCTGGATGTCGGGCAGCAGGTGCAGGGCGGGGTCCGGGCGCTCACCGGTGTCGGGGTACGACACATCCAGGACGTCGGGGATGGAGCGGCCCAGGCGCAGGCCCGCCTCGGCGATCCAGATGCCCTGGAGGTGGGAGAGGACCAGGTCCTCGTTGGCGAGGTCCAGGCGGGGCGGGGCGACCGCGCCCGCCACCATGCGCTCGGAGCGGCGGAAGTAGTACTGGTCGTGACTGTTGCCCGTCGCGCAGTACGTCGTCACCAGGGCGGGCTGGCCGCTGCGGCCCGCGCGGCCTGAACGCTGGGCGTAATTGGCAGGAGTGGGCGGCACGTTGCGCATCATCACCGCGTTGAGCGAGGAGATGTCGACGCCCAGCTCCATGGTGGGGGAGCAGTACAGCAGCTTCAGCTCAGCCTTGCGGAAGGCCTCTTCGCGCGCCTCCCGGTCCTCCGGGGACACCTGCGCGGTGTGCTCGCGGGCGTACAGACCGGAGAGGGCGTCGGCCGTCTCGCGGTACAGCTTGAGGAAGAAGGTGTTGATGCGCGGGCCGTCGCCGCTCTGGTACGTGCGGGTCAGCGGGTCGTGCGCGCCCGACTCACCCTTGCCCGCGCGCCACACGAGGGACTGGGCGGCCACCCGGTACCCGGTCGCGACGGCGGACGACGTGCGGCGGAAGCGGCCGGCCCGCTGGGGCGCCGCCTCCACCTCCTTCACCAGACTCGCCTTGGTCAGCACCTTCAGCAGCTCCGTGATGATCAACTGGAGGTCGTCCGGGCCGAGGTCCCGGAAGGTGCGGTCCGCGCGCTTCAGGTACTTGCCGTACTTGCCGCGTGCCGACAGGAACAGGCTGGATCGGTCCATACCCGGTCGGGAGGGATGCGGATAGGCGGTGCCCACGCGGGGCTTGTCGGCCGAGGACAGGACCCACGGGTCCACGAGCCGTTCCTCGCTCGCCCGCTGCAGCGAGTCGAAGGCATCGTCGCGGAAGTACGACACATCGATGGCCAGCGAGCGCCGCATTTCGTCCAGCAGAGTCCGCATGATCTCGGCGCGCAGCGCCGGGTCCGCGTCCCGCAGCGCCTGGTGGGTGCCCTCCCAGCGGTCCTGCTTGGCGGCGACCCAGTCCAGGTCCTCGTAGTCGAGCTCCAGCAGGCCGGTCTGCTCCAGGTTGGGCATGGTGATGCGCCAGCCGCGCTCCAGGTCGAGGTAGAGCCGGAAGGCGACCACGTCCCGCAGGGTACGGGCGGCGTTGCGGGCGAGCGACGGGGGCAGGTCGGCCTCCCCGGTGTAGTCCACCGGGGAGATGGCGAGTGCGTTGGTCACTGCGGAGGCCAGCTCTTCGTGGTGCAGACCCTCCTCTCCCGCATCCAGAGCCGCCCGGTACAGCGCGCCGCGCAACTGGGTGATCTGCACGAAGTCGTTGAAGTGGCCCGCCTGGAGGGAGGCGTCCTGACGGTTGTCGACGAAGGTGAGGAGCTTGCGTGCCTCCTTGTCCAGCGCCTCCTCCGGCACCGACTTCAGCGAGCGCACGATCGACGCCGAGACCAGCGACGTCGCCGACGAACGGCCCTCCTGGTCCAGTGTGGCCAGCTTGGCGAAGTCCCGGCCGCGCGTCTGCTCGTAGGCCACACCACAGTGCAGGCAGAACAGGAACGGCGACGGGATGAACGCGGCCTTGAGCTCGCCCCGGCCCTCGTGACCGAACGGGTCGACGGTGACGGCCTTCGGGACCCGGTCGCGGTACGCGCGCTTGAGCACCTCCTGGCCCTTGTCGTCCAGCTCCAGCCAGGATTCCGGCAACCGCCGGTCGTCAACCGCGTACTGCGTGTTGGACGGCCACTCGCGCTCGTGGTCCACATACAGATAGCCGTCGCCTTGACGGCCGCCGGTCGCCGAGGTGTCGCGGCGGGCCTCGTAACGCACCTCGCCGTCCTTCTCCGTGCGCCACACCGTCAGGTACTCCTGCCCGCACTCCCTGCAGAAGGCGAGCGGCATCAGCAACTTGCCTTCGCTGCCCGGCTGTTCGAGCTGGTAGGAACGGGTGAGGTGGCGTGAGGACTTGTTCTCCAGAGTGACGTAGACCGTGTCGCCCTTGGAGAGGAACTGGTGCAGGCGGAACGCGAAAAGCGGCCGCTCGTTGCGCGGGTTGAGCGCCTGGGAGCCGGCCTCCAGGGTGGCGCGGATCGCCTGTGCGCACAGCTCCTCGTCGACGCCGGAGCCCTCGTGCAACTCGCGCGCCGCGACCTCGATCTGCGTCGGCGGCCGGCGTACGAGACTGCCCGTGGCGTGGTCCTCGGCAAGGCCGAAGCGGTCTTCGATCCAGCGGGCCAGCGGGTCGCGTACCAGGTCGTCGTAGGCGCGCGGGGCGGAGGCGGTGAGGCGTTCGGCCGGCACGGTGCCGGGGGCCTCGCCGGTCGCGCGGACCAAGGTCTCGCCGATGACGTGCTCGGGCCGGAGCTTCGTGCCGAACAGTGTGCTCGCCACGCCGGCGACGACTCGCCGCTGGTCCTCAAGGGTGCCCTCCGTCGACATGGTGGCCGACGTGCCGATGCACTGGAGGTCCTCCGCCTGGCATGCCTCCCGGACGCGGCGGATCAGCAGGGCCACGTCGGCCCCCTGGCGGCCGCGATAGGTGTGCAGCTCGTCGAAGACGAGGAACTCCAGGCCCCGCGCCATCCTGATCAGGCTCGCCCGGTCGGCCGGGCGGGTCAGCATCAGCTCCAGCATCACGTAGTTGGTGAGCAGGATGTCGGGCGGGTTGTCGCGGATCTCCTTGCGCCTCGCGTCGTCCTCCTGGCCCGTGTAACGGGCGAAGGTGACGGGCTCGCGGCCCGCGCCGTAGCCGTCGAGCAGGTACTTTTCCAGCTCGCGCAGCTGGCTGTTGGCGAGCGCGTTCATCGGATACACGATGATCGCCCGCACCCGCTTCGGCCCGTTCGGCCCCTCCGCATCCCGCTCGTGGAGCACCTTGTCGACGATCGGGACGATGTAGGAGAGCGACTTGCCGGAGCCGGTGCCGGTCGTCAGGACGTATGACGCTCCCGAGGCAGCGGCGTCGATGGCGTCGCGCTGGTGCCGGTGCAGCACGAGCGGCCGGCCGTCGCAGACGGTGCCGCCCTCCGTCTTCTTCGCCTGGAAGATGCGGGCGCACTCGGGGTGCAGCACCTTCTGCTGGGCGAGTTCCACCACCGTGCCGCCGCCCTGGAAGAACGGGTTGAGCGACAGCCAGGGGTTCGGCCACTGGGACTTGTCGTCGAGGTCCTTCTCGACGTATGCCTTGATGCGCTCGTCACGGATGACGGTGCCGCCCTCCGTGAAGGAGCGGTAGTCGCGGATCAGTGCCTGGTGGACGCCGAAGACGTCCATGGCGGTGCCGGAGGCGGTCACCGGGGCGGGTGGCCACTCCGGGGTCGTCGCCGGGGCGGTGAGGGACTCACGCAGCGGGAGCGTGGGGTCCAGATGACGCCAGCTGGGGACCAGGGACTTGTCGTCCGACGGTACGGCGAGCGGAAGCAGGGCATCCCGTACGGCCACGGCGTCGGCCGGGCGGTCGGCCGGCTTCTTGGCGAGCAGCCGGTCCACGAGACGGGCCAGCTCGGCGGGAATCCCGCCACGGATCGCGCGGACCGGGCCGGGCTCCTGGTGAACATGGCGCTCGGCCAGCTCGTACACCGACTCGTTCGTGAAGGGAGGGACGCCGACCAGCATCTCGTACAGCACACAGCCCAGCGCGTAGAGGTCGGCGGCCTGGGTCACCTGCTTGGCCTGGCACTGCTCCGGAGCCATGTACCGGGCGGTGCCCACGCTGACGCCTGTGCTGGTCAGGCGCGTCTGATCCGGGTCGTCGACGATGCTGCCCATGCCGAAGTCGAGCACCTTGACCGTGCCGCCCCGCGTAAGCATGACGTTGGCAGGCTTCAGGTCGCGGTGGACCACACCCTGCGCGTGCGCGGCGGCGAGGCCGGCGGCGACTTGGGCGCCAATGGCGGCTATCCAGGAGATGGGGAGCTGCGGCTCCTCCTCGATGAGGTCGCGCAGCGAGCCGCCGTCCAGGAACTCCATCGCCAGGTAGGGCAGACCATCGCAGTCCGCCGCGATGCCACCCTCGACGATCCGGGTGAGGTGGGGGTGGTGATCCAGATGCCGCATGATGCCCACTTCGCGGGCGAAGCGCTCCACGGCCTTGGTGTGGCCGCTGGTGTCGATCCGGGCTCCGGTGCGGCGGCGGAGGATCGTCTTCACAGCGACCTTGCGCTCGGGTGAGCCCTCGGGAGCGCGCAGGTCCTCGGCCTGATGGACCTCCCCCATGTTGCCCCTGCCGATGACGCGCACGATGCGGAATCTGCCGTCGACGAGCTCGTGGCTCACTGCCGCTCCTCTGACCTCTGCTCGCTTCACCTGCTGATCTGCTGCCGCACGGCACATCGTGCCAGAGCGCACAGTGACGCAGCCGTCACTGTACACGAATTGCGTCTGAATTAACGGGGGTTCTGTACGTTGACATCGTCAACTTGCTCCCCACGTCCCCGTGAAGCTAAATGGGGTGGATGGGGGCGTATGCGCACATGTCGACGCGGACTCTCCAGCTGTGGATAAAGTTTCTCGTGCCGCTGGCGGGCGGGTTCACGCTCACGCAGCCGGCCCACACGCATCGGCACGGTGTTCCGGTTCAAGGGGCTGAAGCACCAGCGGTTGATCATCGCGGACCGGCGGGCTCGGTCTCGGCGGAACTGCGCCGGCGTGAGACGCGCGGGACCCGGCCATCGTCAACCGCTTTCACGCCAACGACCAGGCAGGCAAACCGTCGTGGGCGTCCGGTGTCAGTGCCGGGCACTAGTCTCGTTCGCCCGGCAAGGAGCTGAACTCAGGGGGAGCACGAGACCGCCATGCCCGACAAGCACACCGGATACCGCATCTCCGTCGTCGACGAGGACCCGCTGCGCGCTCGCAAGGAGGCGCGCGAACTGCTCTCCGAGATCGCCGAGTTGGACCCTACGGCCAGACTGGACCTGTCCGGGTCCGGCAGCCCGGCGGGAGCCGGCGACAAGGGCGGCCCGTCCGCCGAGACCGTCGGACTGCTGTTGAGCGCCGGTTCGTTCGCCGCCGCGCTGGTGCAGGTGTGGCTGGCGCGGGTCCCTCAGCGCACCATCGTGGTGAAGCGGCCCGACGGGGCGACCCTGCACCTCACTGGCAAGCAGGCCCGGGAGGATGACACGCTGGTCGAGCGGTTCCTCGCGGACGGCGGCGACGGCACGGCGGCGGGCTGAGCGGTGATGACCGGCAACGACCGCCACGCCCTGCTCGTCGGCGTCTCCACGTACGACAGCGAGACGTACGCCGATCTCCCGGCCGTACGCGCCGACCTGCACTACATGCGGGCGGTCCTGGAGAACACCGAGATCGGTATGTACAACGAGTGCGCCCTGGCCGCCGAGCCGACGCGCGCGGAGATGCTGCACGCCGTCGAGTCGTACCTGGAGGCCCGGCAGCCCAGTGAGACCGCCCTGCTCTACTTCAGTGGGCACGGCGAGTACTGCGAGCAGGACGGCCAGTTGTACTTCCTGACCCGGGACACCGACCCCGCCGACCTGCCGGGCACGGCCGTACCGGCGGAGTTCCTGGAGCGGATGCTCCAGTCCTGCCGGGCCGCCTCGAAACTGGTCCTGCTGGACTGCTGCTCCAGCGGTTCCGTCGTCCAGGGCTGGACCGCCAAGGGCCCGTCGGGGGAACCGGACCGGACCGCGCCGAGCACCCTGCTGCGGCCGACCGGCGTGTACTTCATCACCGCGTCCGATGCCCTCCAGGCGGCCTCCGCGATGGCGCCGCCCGGTTCGGGCCTCGGTACCTCCCGGTTCACCGGGGAGATCGTCGAAGGGCTGCGCAACGGCCGGATCAAGGGGGGCGGCTGGATCACCCCGGACGACCTCTTCGACTACCTGACCGCCCAGATGACCCGCGACGGCGTACCGGAGGAGCAGCGGCCCACCAAGTCCACGATCAGGGCCACCCGGAGCCTTCCCTTCGCCCGGTCGGTGGCACGGCCGGTGCGGCTTCCCGCGCTCCCCCACGAGGCCGCCGGAGCCGCCCGGCGCTCTTCCACGCTGCTGAAGGCCCGCGAGTCGGCCGAGGCGGACGAGCGGGACGGCATCGACCGGGAGCGGCTGCTGCGGTACTACGCGGACTGCCTCACCGCACAGACGGCGGCCGGAATGCGGCCCGACCGGGACGCAGGCCGGGACACGAAATACTTCCTGCTCGCCCAGGGCGAGGAGACCATCCAGTCGGGCCGCGGACCGCACATCGTCGCGCCCGGATCCCTGCCCCGGCCGCAGGACGGGAGGGCCGGCCCCGACACCCGGTCGGGGTCGCGGCAGGAGTACTGGTACGGCTACCCGGCGATCACGCTGCCCGCGCGGGACGGCGGCCGGGGGCGGCGCGCGACGGTGGATCTGGCGCCGCTGCTCCTCCAGCAGATGGAACTGGCGCCGGACGAGGACGGCCGGGATGTGCTCCGGCCCAGCGGCGTGCCGTCCCTGCACAGCGGCGTCGTCTCGGAACTCCTGGACGCGGGCGACGCCGCCGACCTGGTCGCCCGCTGGCAGCCGGCCTGGCAGGAGGGCAACGACGCCCAGATGCTGCGCGCCGTACGGGAGTTGCTGGAGGAGCTGGGGCTGCCGGAACTCGAACCGCTGGACCCGTCCGCGCTCAGCGACCGCACGGTCATGCAGGCACTGCGGCCCGGCGCGCACAACGCGGCCGTGCTGCTGGTGCCTTCGGGCGCGGAAGCCACGGCCACCCAGGCGCTGGTGGACAACTTGCTCCAGATCTCCACGCGGACCGGGCAGATCGCGGGCACCGCCCTGGAGGCGCTGCTGAGCGGCGGGGCGCAGCAGGAGCCGGCCACGGCCACGGCCACGGCGAAGCCGGTGACGCCCGTCGCTCCGGGGCCGTGCAACGAGAGCCAGGAGCAGGTGATCTCCTCGGCGATGAGCCGGCCGCTCACGGTGGCGACCGGACCGCCCGGCACGGGCAAGAGCGAGGTCGTCACGGCGGTCGTCACCACCTGTGCCGCAGCGGGGCAGTCGGTCCTGGTCGCTTCCACGAACAACGAGGCCGTGAACGTCGTCGCCCAGCGTTGCGACGACATCGCCCCCGGTCTGCTGATGCGGACGGGCAACGCGGAGGCGCTGGAGCGGGAGGCGACCAAACTGGAACGGCTGCTCGCCGAACCGGCCGGGGCTCCGCGGCGCGGATCGGCCACCGTGGTCGGCGAGCTGCGCAACACCCGGGGGACGGCCGACCGGCTGCGGGCGGAGGCGGCGCACCGCGTCGGTGAGGAAAGGCGGCTGCTGGAACTGCTACGCGACCGGGAGGAGCGGGCCGCCGCTCTGGAGTTGCCCCGGTCCCTCCTCGAAGCGGTCTGGGCGGCGCACAGGGACGGCGTGGCACCGCTGGGGCGGTGGGCGGACAGGGCGCGGAAGGCCGCCGGTGCCCGATGGTGGCAGCTGGGGGCATGGCGGCGCGGACGCGCGCTCTCCGCGCTGGTCTCTGCGGGGACGGAGCAACCCGAGGGGGCAGGACCGGCATGGCCGGAGTGGGCGACGGGACGACCGGTGCCGCCCGAACTGCTGGAGTTGCTGGCCGGAATCGCGTCCGTGGAGCGGGAGGTGCGGGAACTGGTCCGCCGGCACGGGGAATGGGACGAGGAAGGGCTCAAGGAGTCCCGGCTGGCGACGGCGGGGGCCCTGTCCGACCTGGCGGCGGAACTGTCCCGCGCGCTGTCCGCCGAGAGCCTCGCCCGGGCCACCGGACTCATGAACCAGCGGCTCCAGGCGCTCCGCCGCCGCTCCGGCTACCAGCGCAGCCAGAAGAACCTGATGACGCACATCAAGGGATGGGCCGTCAGCACCCACTCGGTGCGGCAGCTGGAACTCACCCCGAGGCTGTTCGACCTCGTGGTCATCGACGAAGCGAGCCAGTGCTCCATTCCGTCGGTGCTACCGCTGCTGTTCCGGGCCCGCCGCGCACTGATCATCGGCGACCCCATGCAGCTCGGGCACATCCCGGGCGTGTCACCGCAGCAGGAACGGCAGGCACGGACACGGGCCGGTCTGAGCGCCGCGCAGCTGGAGCACCAGCGTCTCACCTACCACGTGCACTCCTCGTACCACGCGGCCGAACAGCACGGCGACAGCGCGCTGCTCCTGGACGAGCACTACCGCTGCCACCCACGGATCGCGGATGTCGTCAACGGCCACTGCTACGGCGGCCGGTTGCGCGTGCTGACCGATGTGCGGGAGCGGGTACCGGCGCACGACCCGGTGGGAGTGGCCGACCCGGCACCGGTGCTCGGCTGGGTCGACGCCCCGTTCGGGGAATCGGCGCGCGGCGCCGACGGGCGGTCCTGGCGGAACACGGTGGAAGCGGAGGCCGTCCGGAACGTGGTCGACGGACTGCTGGCAGGGCTTCCGCCGGACGCGAGGGTGGGAGTGGTCACGCCGTTCCGAGCGCAGAAGGAGACACTGGCCCGGATGTGGCGGGACGACGACCGGGTCCGGGTCGGCACCGTTCACACCTTCCAGGGCGGACAGCGCGACGTGATGGTGCTCAGCCCGGTGGCGGCGCCCAACACACCTCCCCGGACGACGCACTGGGTCGCGAGCCAGGTCAACCTGTGGAACGTGGCGGTCACCCGGGCCAAATCGCAGCTGATCACAGTGGGCTGCCGCGCCTTCTGGCAAGAGCAGAACGGCCTGCCGGCCCTCCTCGCCGCGCGCTCGGCACTGTTGGGACCGGACGAGGACGGCACGGCGACCGGGGCCGGCCTGCCAGGCCCGCTGACCGAGGCCCGCGAGGACCTGGCCGACCGCCTGCAGCGATACCTGACCGGACGAGGCGTCACCGACCTGGAGCGATCCGTCCTGGTGGGCGGACACCCGGTGGACCTGCTGTTCACCGACGCCGGCGAGAACACGGCAGTGCTGATCGACCCCGGCCCGGGGCCCGGCGGAGACCCGGCGCGGCACCTTCGGCTCACCCACGCCGGAGGCGACCTGCTCACCGGACTGCCTTCCGGGGGCCACGGGGCCAAGCCCTGCCCGGTGAGCCGCACGGTACGGGTGCCGGCCTGGCGGATCCTGGCAGGCGAGACCGCGCTGGCGCCGCTGTTCAGCTGAGCCTCCGGCCGGGCGGCCCGGGTCCGGGTGGCCGGGCCCGACCGGGCTGCTCAGCCGCCGGGCACGCGCTCGGTGCGACGTACGTCATCTTCGCGATGAGGCATGTCGAGTGCGTGGTGGTCCCGGAGAGGTCCGCCAAGGGCGGCTGACCTGTTCAGGACTCCTGCTCCGCTTCGGCCGGCGGCTCACCTCCGCCGGCGCCTCACCTCTGCCCGTGCGGAGGGTGCTCCTGATCCCCTGAAGTCATCGCAGATTGCGGCGGAGTTCGTGGGGGAGGGCGAAGGTGATGGACTCGTCGGTGGTTGTCACGGTGTCGACCTGGTCGTAGCCGTGCTCGGCGAGCCATTGCAGTACGCCGTCGACCAGGACGTCGGGGGCGGAGGCGCCGGAGGTCAGGCCCACCGTGGTGACGCCCTCCAGCCAGGACTCGTCGATCTCGTGGGCGAAGTCGACCAGATGGGCGGCGGGCGCGCCGGCGTCGAGGGCGACCTCGACCATGCGGGCGGAGTTGGAGGAGTTCTTGGAGCCGACGACGATGACGAGTTCGGCTTCCTCGGCGAGCTTCTTCACCGCGGTCTGGCGGTTCTGCGTGGCGTAGCAGATGTCGTCGCTGGGCGGGGAGGTCAGGTTCGGGAAGCGTGCCTTGAGGGCGTTGACGGTTTCCATGGTTTCGTCGACGGAGAGGGTGGTCTGGGAGAGCCAGACCACTTTGGATTCGTCGCGTACCGAGAGGTTCGCGACGTCGTGGGGGCCGTCGACCACGGTGATGTGATCGGGGGCTTCGCCGCTGGTGCCGATGACCTCTTCGTGGCCTTCGTGGCCGATCAGAAGGATGTCGTAGTCCTGTTGTGCGTACCGGACGGCTTCCCTGTGGACTTTGGTGACCAGTGGGCAGGTCGCGTCGACGGTCGCGAGGTTGCGCGCGGCGGCTTCGGCGTGGACGGCGGGGGCGACACCGTGGGCGGACAGCAGCACGATGGCTCCCTCGGGTACCTCGTCCGTGCGTTCGACGAAGACGGCGCCCTTGTTCTGCAGGGTCTGCACGACGTGTTTGTTGTGCACGATCTCGTGGCGGACGTAGATGGGCGGCCCGTACTGTTCCAGGGCCTTCTCGACGGCGAGCACGGCGCGGTCCACGCCCGCGCACCATCCGCGGGGCGAGGCGAGCAGAACGCGGCGGGGGTGTGCAGCCGGTCCGGAGGCTGCGGGCGGGTTGGTCATCGGGTCCTCGACATGGTGATGAAGGCCAGGGAACGCGGTACGGCCGTGAGGTGGAGTGGAGGGCGGCGGAGTCCGGGGGGCCGCTCAGGTGGCCGGCGAGGGTGGTGCCCACCGTGCGGTGTACGGCGTCCTGGCAGGAGGAGGGAGGCCGGGGCCGGTGCGCTCACGCTGGGTTCGCCTCCTCCGGGGTTTCCGGGACCAGCTGTTCGCCCCATCGCATCGCTTCCTCGACGAGGGCGTCGACGATCTTCGACTCGGGGACGGTTTTCACGACCTCGCCCTTGACGAAGATCTGGCCCTTGCCGTTGCCGGAGGCGACGCCGAGGTCGGCCTCGCGGGCCTCGCCGGGCCCGTTGACGACGCAGCCCATGACCGCGACGCGCAGCGGGTAGGGGAATCCGTCCAGGGCAGCGGTGACGCGTTCGGTGAGGGCGTAGACGTCGACCTGGGCGCGGCCGCAGGAGGGGCAGGAGACGATCTCCAGCCGGCGGGGGCGCAATCCCAGCGATTGCAGGATCTGCAGGCCGGTCTTGACCTCTTCGACGGGGGGTGCGGTGAGGGAGACACGGAGCGTGTCGCCGATGCCCTCGTTCAGGAGGATCGCGAAGGCGGTGGTGGATTTGATGGTGCCCTGGGGCGGCGGGCCGGCTTCGGTGACGCCCAGGTGCAGGGGGTAGTCGCAGGCGGCGGCGAGGTGGCGGTAGGCGGCGACCGTGGTCATCGGGTCGTGGTGCTTGACGGAGATCTTCAGGTCGGTGAAGCCGTGCTCCTCGAACAGCGAGCACTCCCACAGCGCGGACTCCGTCAGTGCCTCGGGGGTGGCCTTGCCGTACTTGGCCAGCAGCCGCCGGTCCAGACTGCCGGCGTTGACGCCGATACGGATCGGCACCCCGGCCGCGGTGGCGGCCTTCGCGATCTCCTTGACCTTGTCGTCGAAGGCTCTGATGTTGCCGGGGTTGACCCGCACCGCGGCGCAGCCGGCGTCCAGGGCGGCGAAGACGTAGCGGGGCTGGAAGTGGATGTCGGCGATGACGGGGATCTTCGACTTCGCGGCGATCGCGGGCAGGGCGTCGGCGTCGTCCTGGGAGGGCACCGCGACGCGCACGATCTCGCATCCGGCCGCGGTCAGTTCGGCGATCTGCTGCAGCGTCGCGTCCACGTCGGCGGTAGGGGTGGTGGTCATGGACTGGACGGAGACCGGTGCGCCGCCGCCCACTGGGACATCGGCGACGTGGATCTGCCGGGAGCGGCGGCGCACCGGCGCAGGGGGGAGGGTGGGAAAGGGGAGGCCGACGGTGGTCATTGAGGGATCCCGTCTGTGGTGCCGGTGTGCTGGAGAGGTTTTCCGGCGCGGGCGCGCAGGACCGCGCAGACGATCTGCGCGGACGTCAGGCCGGCATCGGCCAGCAGTTGTTCGCGGGGGCCGTGGGGGAGGAAGGCGCGCGGCAGCCCCAGATTGTGGACGGGGGTGGTGATCGCGTTGTCGCGCAAGGTCTGGGCGAGGGTGCTGCCGAGGCCTCCGGTGCGGGAGTTGTCCTCCACGGTGAGGACCAGCCGGTGCCGGGCGGACAGGTCGAGCAGTTCGGGTGCGACCGGGATCGCCCAGCGCGGGTCGGCGACGGTCACTCCGATCCCCTGCCCGGTGAGCCGGTTGGCGGCCTCCAGGCACCTGGGGGCCATCGGTCCGTAGGAGACCAGGAGGACGTCCCGGACCCCGGACTCCGCCAGGACATCCACGCTCCCGGCGCGGCGTACGGCCTCCATGCCCTGCTCGGCCGTTCCTTTGGGGAAGCGAAGCGCGGTGGGTCCCTCGTGCGCGGTGGCTTCCCGCAGCAGCGGCCGCAGTTGGCCGCCGTCGCGGGGCACCGCCAGCCGCAGGCCGGGCACGATGCCGAGGAGGGAGGCGTCCCACATGCCGTGGTGTGAGGCGCCGTCGGGGCCGGTGACGCCGGCCCGGTCCAGGACGAAGGTGACCGGCAGCCCGTGCAGGGCCACGTCCATGAGGACCTGGTCCGTGGCCCGGGTGAGGAAGGTGGAGTAGAGGGCGACGACGGGGTGGAAGCCCCCCATGGCCAGACCGGCCGCGGAGGTGACGGCGTGCTGCTCGGCGATTCCGACGTCGAAGACCCGCTCGGGGTACTTCACCGCCATCGGATACAGGCCGGTGGGGCGGAGCATGGAGGCGGTGAGGGCCACCAAGTCCTCGCGTTCACCGGCCAATTCGAGCAGGGCCTGGCCGAACAGTCCGGTCCATGACACGGCGGGCGTACCGGAGGCGGGGGCCGGGGCGGGCCGGCCGGTGGCCGTGTCCACGGTGCCCACGGCGTGCAGGCAGTCCGCCTCGTCGTCCTCGGCCGGCCCGAATCCCCAGCCCTTGACGGTCACCGCGTGCACGAGTACCGGCCGCCGCAGGATGCGGGCATGCTCCAGGACGGCCTGCAGGGCTTCGGTGTCGTGGCCGTCGACGGGACCCAGGTAGGAGAAGCCCAGTTGGGTGAACAGATTCGCATCGGCCCGGTCCGGGACGGCCGGGTGGGCGCCGGGGTGCTTCAGGGCGTGCAGCTGGTTGGTGAGGGCGCCGGTGGTGGGGGCGTAGGAGCGGCCGTTGTCGTTGAGGACGACGACCACCGGACGCCCGCCGGCGCCGATGTTGTTCAGCGCTTCCCAGGCCATGCCGCCGGTCATGGCTCCGTCACCGATGACGGCGACCACCGACCGGTCCCGGTCACCGCGCAGTTCGTGGGCTTTGGCCAGGCCGTCGGCGTAGGAGAGGGAGGCGGAGGCGTGGGAGTTCTCGCTCCAGTCGTGTACCGACTCGGCGCGCGAGGGATAGCCGGACAGTCCTCCGGCCTGGCGCAGCCGGTCGAAGTCCGCGGCGCGTCCGGTGAGGATCTTGTGGACGTAGGCCTGGTGCCCGGTGTCGAAGAGGATCGCGTCGCGGGGCGAGTCGAAGACCCGGTGCAGGGCGATGGTCAGTTCCACCACGCCCAGGTTGGGACCCAGATGGCCGCCCGAAGCACAGACCTTCTCGATCAGGAACGCGCGGATGTCCCGGGCCAGGGCCGCGAGCTGTCCGGTGGGCAGGGCCCGCACGTCGTGCGGGCCGCCGGGCTTGGCCAGGTGTGCGCCCTCGGGTGCGGTGGGCTGCTCGTCGGCGAGTGCCCCGGAGAGCTCAGGCATGATGCCTCCCGGTCCGGGCAGCGCTGTGCACGGGATGCCTGCCTCTTCGGTCCGGGCATCGAAGGCGGCCGCTCCGCGTAGGGGGCGCGGGCGGTGCTGAGTGGGAGGCGTGGCGGGACAGTTGTAGGGGGGACATGAGCATCCTTCCGCCGCAGACAAGCGCAGCAGGGGTCGCAAGGACCGTTGTGGCTGCGTGGCTGTTGTGGGGTGAGGGCTTCTTCGGGTGCCCCGGTCGGGATGCGTCAGCACCGCAGCTGCGGGCGCACCGGGCCCGTGGCATCTACGAGCCCGCGACCCTCTCCTGCGGCAGTGCCCGCAGGGTCGCCTGGGCCTTGAGCAGCATCTCCTCGTACTCTGCACCGGGATCGGAGTCCAGAACGATGGCGCCACCCGCGCCGATGGTCATTTCGCCGTCGTGGCGCACGGCGGTGCGGATGGTGATGCTGAGGTCCGCGGTTCCGGTGTATCCGATGAAGCCGAGGGCTCCTGAGTAGACTCCGCGGGCTTCACCCTCCAAGGCGTCGATGATCTCCATCGTGCGGAGCTTCGGCGCTCCCGTCATGGATCCGCCGGGAAAGCATGCCCGTACCGCGTCCACGGCGGAGGTGTCCTCGCGCAGCGTCCCGGTGACCGTGGAGACCAACTGGTGCACGGTGGCGTACGACTCCGTCACCATGAGGGACGGGACGGTGACGCTGCCGATCTCGCAGATCCGGCCGAGGTCGTTGCGGAGCAGATCCACGATCATGAGATTCTCCGCGCGCGTCTTGGGATCCATCTGCAAGGAGCGCCGTCTCTCATCGTCGGTTCGCGGGTCCGGGTGGCGGGGCGCTGTTCCTTTGATCGGTTTGGTCTCCACTGTGCGAGCGGCGTCCACCTTGAGGAATCGCTCGGGCGAGGAGCTGAGGACGGTGACCTCGTCGAGGTGCAGAAGCGCGGCGTACGGAGCGGGGTTCAGCCGGCGCAGGCGCTGGTAGTAGGCGAAATCGTTCGCCGGCGCGGGCAGGCGGAGTTTGTTGGTGAGGCATATTTCGTAGCTCACCCCCTCCCGCAGGCGCCGGTCGCACTCACGGATGTCGGCCAGGTATTGGGTGCGCGAGCGGGCCAGCCATCTCGACGCGTCATGGTCTTCGGCGCGGGGTGGGCGTGGGGGAGACGCTTCAGGCTGTGGTGTGGGCAGGCCGGCCAGTGCGGTGACCACCGTGCTGATCCACTTCTGGGCGGCGTCCACGTCCTGCCGCTCGCACACGGCGACGGCATAGGTGCGGTTCTCGGCGTGGTCCACGGCGATGAAGCGGTCGGCCTGGAGCCACACGGCGTCCGGGGTCTGTGAGGGGTGGGCGCGACGGGCGCCGAGATCGGCCTTCAGCTCGTAACCGAAGTAACCGACGTAGCCGCCGGTGAAATCGAAGGGCAGCTGCTCGGCACCGGTGACCACGCGGCCGGTGCGGCGGTTGAGGGCGTCAAAGATGGTGCCGTCTTCCGTGCGAGACATACCTCCCGCAGGTTCCACGACGACATGCTCGTCCTCCACACGGTAGGTCAGCATCTCGGCTCCGGGCGCTTCCGCGGAGCCGAGGAAGGAGAAGCGGGCCAGGCCCGGCTCGACGTGCGAGCTGTCGAGCCAGAAGGAGCGTGCGCCGGCACCGTACAGGGCCAGGAATGCCGCCTCGGTGTCGACGGCTCTGTCCAGGATGCCGATCTGCGCTTGGAGTTGCGTGGGGTGCGGGTGCGGAGTCGAGGGTGCGACAGACGCGGACGTGCCCTGGGTACCGGTGCCGAGATGGCGGCCACGGATGCCGGCACCGCCCTGGCGTCCGCCCGAGGCGAGTGCCAGGTCACGGAAGTTCGCCACGAGGCGGGCACCGTGCTCCGTGCAGATCGACTCGGGGTGGAACTGAACCCCCCACCAGGGGCGATCGCGGTGGGCCAGGCCCATGACCACTCCGTCCTCGGCGCGCGCGGTGATCTGGAGGTGGGCGGGAGCGGGTTCGGCGATGCTCAGTGAGTGGTAGCGCACGGCCGTGAACTCCTGCGGGATGCCGGCGAAGAGCCGGTCACCGCTGTGCCGGACCGTGGAGAGGTATCCGTGTCGGGGCTGCGGGGCGGGGATGATCCGCGCGCCCGACAGGAGTCCCATGCCCTGGTGCCCGAGGCACACACCCAGGACCGGAAGCCGGGAGTGCTCCAGTACGTCGCGGGAACGGCCGAAGTCGCGAGGGATGCCCGGGTGCCCCGGGCCCGGCGAGATGACTGCGGCATCGAAGCCGTTCAGATCGAGGTGTTCCCAGGCTGCGGCGTCGTTGCGTACGACGACGGGCGTGATGCCGTACACCTTCGCCAGGAGCTGGTACAGGTTGTAGGTGTAGGAATCGTAGTTGTCGATCAGCAGGACGCGCATGGGCAGCACCAGGTGGTTGTCGGAAGCGGTCCATTGGATCGCCGCTTGGCGTAGTGGGCTCGGAGATCAGGGGCAGCGGGGGCGGTGGTGGTCAGGGGGCGTCGGTCGTCACCGTTGACCAGTCGAAGGGGAGGGAGTCGAGGACCTCCAGCTCTCGGCACAGTTGCCGTAATCCGCTGAAGTCCTGAAGGAGCCGGCCACCGCCGGAGGAGTTCTTGAGGTCCCGCAGCATCTGTTCGCCCCCCTCCACTCCGAGGAGTTCCATGATCCTCGCCCAGGTCGTGAAGTCGTGGGCGGCGAATGCCTCCATTCCGTCGGCCAGCGCGGTGAGGAAGTATGCGCGTTGTCCGGCAGTGAAACGCTGCCATGCCATCTGAGCGATCGTGTCCGCGATGGAGGCGTGGCAATATTCGTCACGGTTGTGCAGGACGGCCGTCATGCGGTTGACGGGCTGGATCTCGTGGTCCTCGGCTATGAGGTCCAGGTGGGCGTTCACCGATATTTCCGCGACCGTGGTGAAGGCGAGTGAGAGCAGGGCCTGATGCTCAGGTGATGCGGCGGTGGCGAGCCGGTGCGCGTGTTTGCGTGCCTTGTATCCGAGGGGGAGGGCGGACTCGGGCATGTGCCAGCCGCGTTGCCGACGGGTTACGGCGCTGGCGTTCAGGTGCATCAGCGTGTGGTACTGCTCATCAACCATGGCTTGTGTCACCGCGATGGCCATGGACTCGCCGCCCGTCCCGGTGTCGAAGGCGCCTTTGGCGACCAAGCTGAACCCCGGATTCACCACGCACTGCTCGATGTCCATGATGTTCTTGTTGAAAGCAACCCAGCCCCAGGCAAGGAGCTTGGCCTTGATCTCGTCGTCGAGACCGAGATATGTGGGGTGATTCCGGAAAGGCAGCAGGGCCACGGGGAAGTCCGGTCTGTCCGGCTCGAATACGTCGTCCAGAGTCTCCTCCCGCCGCTTGACCGTGGCACGCCGGTACCAGTTGTCGGCGAGCCTGTTGAGGATCGCGTTTTCCACTGCATCATGCGGATCGTGTTCCGGGAGCGACCGCAGCCGTTCCGCCACGGGCAATGCTCCGAATTCCGGTTCATCGAGCATCTCGTCCATATGGATCCTTATGATCTCGCCTGCTGCCGATGGACGGGCCGGGCGGACTCTCGGTCCAGGTCAGTGCCGACCGGCCCCCGCCGGGCCAGCGATGGTCTTGAGGGACTGGACATCGCGCGATTCCAACGTGATTCCGAAGATCTTCCCGGGAGCGGACAGCACCTCGTCCTCGTCGAGTTCCCGGTGTGTGGCCGGCTTTCCGGGCAGCATTTCCGTGAGAGTGCTGCCGATGAGGATGTGCCGCACGGTGGGCTGTGTGCGCTGAAGGATCAACCGGTGGTTGAACGGCGAGCGAGGGTGGGTCAGGCAGTAGTGGTTGAGGACCTCGAAGTCCGCCGGATAGCGCGCGTCCGTGGTGAAACCGTAGAGCTCCGCCGGTCCCTCGGCCCGCAGGAATCGCAGTACGTGTTCGCCATGCGGCTCCCGCACCATGTCAAAGGACCAGTCGCCCGCCAGCCGTGAGGTCTCGGCGAGGCGGATCGGCTCATGCAGCCCGTATCCGCCAAAACTCACATCGAAAAGCCAGCGCTCGTCCTCCAACTCCACACACAGAGCGATATGGACGGCGGGACCCACCTTTTTCCCGGTGCGGATCCGGGACCTGGCCGCGAACGCCGAGAAGGTGAACCCGATACGGTCCAGCACGGCTGCCATCAGGACGACCTGTTCCAGACACAGGCCGCCACGGCCACGTCGCACGATCTTCTCCTGGACACCGGCCAGGTCCAACGGCGCGGACCGCCCGAGCACCGCGTCGATGTTCTCGAAGGCGATCGCCTCGACGTGGGCGGCATGCAGGCCCCGCAGCGTGGCGAGATCCGGAGCCACATCGGCCAGGTATCCCACGCGGGACAGGTAAGCGTCCAAGTCGACGTCAGCGCCCTGCCACATCGAATCTGCCATGCGTATCCCATCCTTCCCTCTCCGGTGTATCCGGTCCCCGTGGCGTCGCGGTCGAGTGTCGTCCGGTTCCGGCGCCGTCATGTGAACCGTCCGGCGACCGCCGCCGCGAGAATGATCCAGCCGTAGTAGCGGTTGGCGACGAAAGCGTCCCAGCAGGATTTCGGATCATCCAGGTTTACCCGAACGACCTGATATGCCAACAGGATTCCCGCACACGCGACGAGCAAGTGAAATGCCCAACCCGTTCCCGCCTCGGCGCCGGCCCACAATGCGCCGGTGACACTCAGTACGATGAAGAGGGTCAGCCACGCCTTGCTGGAACTGCCGAACATCAGAGCAGAAGACCTGACACCGATGGTCCGGTCGTACTCCTTGTCCTGGTGGGAGTAGACGGTGTCGTGAAACAGGGTCCAGAAGAAATTGCATGCGTACAGGCCGAGCACAGCCGGTGGGAAGTCGAGGCTCCCGGTCACCGCCGTCCACCCGGCCGGCGCATAAACGCTGATCACCATGGCCAGCCATGCCGAGGGCCACGGAAATACCCGCTTCATGTAGGGGTACGCGACAAGCAACGGGTAAGAGGCACCGACGACCAGGGCTGTTTCCCCGTTCACCATCGCCAGAATCACCAGGGACGCCACGGCCTGTGCGGCGCCGAACACGAGCGCCTTCCGCACGCTGATCGTCCCCGCTGCGACCGGACGCGACGCCGTGCGGGCGACCCGGGCGTCGATGTCCTTGTCGACGACGTCGTTGACCGCGCAGCTTGCGCCGCGCACCAGTACGGCCGCGACGGCGAGACACACCACCGTCAGCAGGTCCGGTCGCCGTCCGGAGGCGAGGGAGACACTCCACAATCCTGGAAGAAGGTAGAGCAGGACACCCGTCGGTGCGTGCAGACGCATCAACACGAGATAGACGCGGATGGCATCGGGGCTCTTCTTGACCAGGCGCTCGGATATGCGCGGGGAACTGTCGCGGCCCGCTGCCGCCGGGACGCCGGTCACCACGTCACCGGAAGTTCAACCAGCCCGCCGAGCAGAGTGTCGTGACGTAGTTTCAGTTCCGCCACGTCGACCGCCGGACGCATGGTGGGAAAACGCGCCACCAGCCGGGCAAGCGCCACCTGCAGCTGCATCCGGGCCAGCGGCGCGCCGACACAGTGGTGTGTGCCGTGGCCGAAGGTGAGGCTGCCCGCGGTGTGGCGGGTGACATCGACCCGCTCGGGGTCGGTGAAGACCGTCCGGTCGTGGTTGGCCGCGATGATGTTCAGCAGTACGAGGTCGCCGGCTCGGACGGCGGTTCCATCGATCTCCAGGTCCGTGCGCGCATAACGAGGCATTCCGCCGTTGTGCGGGTTCGGCATCGACATCCGCAGGATTTCCTCCACCGCGCCCGGGACGAGGCCCGGGTCGTCCAGCAATGCCTTCCGTTGCCCGGGGTTGGCCAGCAGCAGCAAGGCACCCGTACCGATTCGGGCCACCGTGGTCTCATAACCACCGAACAGCAGCAACGCGGACAGCCCCACGACTTCTTTGTCGCTGATGCCTTCGGTCGCGCACAGCCTGGAGATCACGTCATCGCCAGGGTTTTTCCGCTTGTGCGCGACAAGTTGTCGGCAATAGCCGAACAACTCGGCCATCCCCTGCTTGGACCGGACCCGGTCCGCCACATTGGCGGCATCCTGGGTCCACCTGCTGAACCGGTCCTTGTCCTGATGGGGAACGCCGAGCCACTCGCACATCACCAGGATCGGAAGCGGTAGTGCCAGTGCCAGGCGTAGATCCACCGGTGGCGCCTGCCCGGCCAACTCGTCGAGCAACTGCTCGGTCAGTGTTTCCACGTGGGAGCGCAGCGGCCGCATGCGCTCGGGTGAGAAGTGCGGCTCCAGCAGCGAACGCAGCCGGGCGTGGTCGTTGGCGAAGCTGCCCAGCAGGCTGTCGAGAAGCGCGGAACCGCTGTCACGGGCCGCCCCCGGTTCGGGACGGGAGCGGCTGAGCCGGTCGTCGTCCAGCAACTGCCGTACCTGGGCGTGCCCGGTGACCAGCCACGCTTCGTCACCCTCGACAGTACGAACCCGATGGACCGTGCCCTGGGATTGGAGCGTGCGCAGCATCGGCGCGACGTGCAGCAGATGCGTCTGCTCGAAGGGCAACTGAGCCGGTGTGTTCACTGACAACCTCCATCGTTATGGCCCGTAAAACCTCCGTCGGAGCCGACGGGTGAGGGCGACCGGGCAGCCGCCCCTGCGGTACGGAACCCGGTCTTCTCGAGACGCCTCACCCGCCGCACTCACGATCCGCTCGGTGACCGCCGGAGGAATCCGGCCGGCTACCGTCCCTTGGCGCTACGCCGGCGGTGTGTATTCGGCGACCACGACTATGTAGTTGAGTTCGTTGCTCCTGTGGCCGTCGAGGAACGGCTGCTCCACACCGGTGCGCAGTCCCCACTGGGATCGCAACTCCCAGTGCGGGATGGCCTCGTGGGTCAGGTCCCAGACCTGCGAGGGCACGAGGTGGTTGTCAGCGAGTGCCTTGAAGTAGTCGCTGCGGTTGTTGATGTGGCAGTCGTAGTGGTCGTCGATGGCCTTCACCGCCTCGCTGGTGGTCGACACGGCGTCATTGGCGCACCAGGTGACGCAGACGTAGCGGCCTCCCGGGCGCAGCAGCCGGGCGAACTCCGCGAAGGCCTCCGCGGGGTTGACGTACATGGTGGTCTCGTTGGTGTATACGGCGTCGAACGAGTCGGCGGGCAGGCCGGTGTCGCACATGTTGGCGAACTTGAAGGAGACCTTGTCGTCGCAGCCGTGCTTTTCCTTGGCGAGGCGCTCGGCGAACTCGATGTGGTGGGCGCAGAAGTTGACCCCGACCACCTCGCACCCGAACCGTCGGTTGACGAGGAAGGACGTACCGCCGCGACCCGATCCGCCATCCATCACCCGGGCGTCGGGCGAGAGCGGGGCCAGCCCCCGCAGCACCAGTTCGACCTGTTCGTTCTCCATCCGGGCCATCTCCGCGAGGATCGCCGCATCCCGCTCCGGCTCGGGAACCTCCAGCACGGACTTGTCGTAGCCGCCGACGGCATAGTGGTGGTGGTACAGCCCGTCTTCCTCGCCCAGCAGCAGATTGATCGGGTCCTGGGTCTTGGTTTCGTAGTGGGCCTGCGCCCGGCGCTCGAATTCGGTGCGGACGACAAGGGGGGCCGGGTTGTCGTGGGTAGTGGTCATGACGGTGTACTCCCATTCATATGCCGCCCCTGTCGGGCGGAGCGAGTCATGCTGCGCGATTGACGATGCGGTCGAACAGGGTGGTCAGTTCGGTGGTCGCGGCCGGGGAAAGTCCGGCTCGTCCGAGGTGCTCCACAGCCGAGTCCAGATGCTGACGGGACAGCTGCTGGGCTGAATGGCGGCCACCGGCCTCGTCGATGAGGTCGGCCAACGACTGCAGATGCGTCTCCGTGGTGCTGTCGGCATGCCACAACCGGTTCAATCGGTTGCCGGCCGGGCCGTCGGCGGACAGGGCAACCAATACAGGGAAGGTCAGGTTGCGCCGCTTGAGGTCTCCCCGGAGGGGCTTGCCGGTCATTGCGGGATCGCCCCAGATGTCCTCCACGTCATTGGAGATCTGCAAAGCGATGCCCAAATGCCGGCCCGCGCCGCGCAGGGCGGTCAGGACATTCTCCGGTTTTTCCGCCCGCAGTGCCGGCGTCGCCAGTGAGAACTCCAGCAGTGCTGACGCTTTTTCCTTCACCATTTGCTCGTACGCCGCAGTGCCGGAGCCCGGACCCGGCCGGAGGGCGAGTTCGCGAGCCTGGCCCGCATGAACCAGACTGAGCGCCTCGGCGAAGGAGCGGGCGATTTTCTGGTGGCCGGGGCCGGAGTCGTCCACGACCATCTGCAGCCCGAGGGCCTGTAGCGCGTTCCCGGCGTGGATGGCCAGGCTGACGCCGAATACCTTCCACGCGGCCGCGCGGCCGCGACGCAGCTCGTCCGTGTCGGCGATGTCGTCGTGGAGCAGGGTCGCGTTGTGCAGCAACTCCACCGCTGCCGCCTGGGACTGCACGTCCTCCGGCCGCAGGCCGACTCCATCAGCCACCGCCATCATGAGGCCGGCGCGGGTCAGTTTGCCGTCCCCTCCACTGCTGGGGTCACCATGTTCGTCGATGAAGCCCAGGTGGTAACCGCAGATCCGGGCCAGGGTCGGCTCCAGCGCAGAAACCTGATGCCGAATAACCGGAACTACCGTGGATCGCACCACCCTCGGCGACAGGAGGGCTCGGGACCCGGTGGACGCGGCGACATGTGTACTCATCGCGATTCTCCTCCAGCCGCGCGGGTAAGGCACATGTCATTCGCGAATTGAGCCACTGAACACTCGTCAATGTGCTGAACGTGTCGCATATACATCCTCACGCCTCTTCGCCTCCTGCTCCACTTATCCGTGCAGTAGAAACTCGATTGGCGGTAACGGATTTGAGTCTGGGCGGTCTCTCCCAGCCGTGTCAACGAGGCGGCAATGGGGACTAGGGAAACCACTAGGGGGCGATGTATTTCGAGCCCAACACCCGGGCACCCGCTTCCTGTTCGAGGGCAGAGAACGCACACTGCTGACGACGGGGAAAATCCGCAGCCCCCTCAGCAGAATGATCCGGAAAACCGCCCTAGATCTGTTTGAGCCGCAATGTGGAGTGGATCAGGGTCTCGAACTCCTGATACTCCGGCTCCCCGGGCAGCGACCGTCCGCCCGGGAACGACTGCGCTTCGCGGTCCATGCGTACCCCGTCTCCCGACGCGGTGGACCGGGCGTCCCCGCCGGACCAGACGGAGACCAGCGCAACGGCCTGTTCCGGATTGAGCCGGGGGTCGCACAGGCTGGTGCGGCGGACGGCCTTCCCCTCGTACACGGAGAGGCCCGTGGCACATTCGAGGACGTCGTCCGGGGTGGTCTCCAGGTGCAGTCCGCCCGCCGTGCCGCCGGCGTCGGTCACGGCCCGGAGGAATCCCCGGATCTCCCGTGCCATGGCCTCCAACAGGCGGGTCTTGTGTCCGTCCGGGCCGGTCACGGTGTTCCCGTGCATGGGGTCGCTGAGCCAGATCACCGGGTGGCCGGCCACCCGGACCGCCTCCACGAGCGCGGGCAGCCGGCCGGCCACCCACTCGGCGCCCATCCGTGCGATGAGAGTGAGCCGGCCCGGTTCCCGCAGCGGATCGAGCCGTTCGCACAGGTCGGTGACCTCCTCCGGGGCGGTGGTCGGACCGACCTTCACGGCGACCGGGTTGACGAGCCCGGCGACGAGGTCCAGGTGGGCGCCGTCCAGCCGGCGGGTCCGCTCACCGATCCACGGCCAGTGCGTGGAGCCGAGCCATCGGCGCCCGTCACCCAGTTCACGGATCATGGGCACTTCGTAGTCGAGGACGAGGGCCTCATGGCTCGTCCACAACCGGGACTCGGCCAGGGGCCGGTGACCCGCGGCCGCGGGCCCGCGCCAGCCCAGGTGCTCCATGACATCGCAGGCCGTGAGGTACGACGTCAGCAGGCGCAGCGGATCGTGCCGACGGCTTTCCGGGTCGTGCTCCGGGCCGTTGACCATGTGACCCCGGTAGACCGGCAGTTCCAGCTCACCGATCCGTTCGAAGGGCCTGGACCGGGGCTTGGCGAACTGGCCCGCGATGCGTCCGACCCGTACGACCGGCTTGTGGGTGGCGGCCGTCAGCGTCGCGGCGAGCAGGTCGAGCACCCCGGATTTGCGCGCCACGTACGCGGCGTCGCACTCAGCCGGGTTCTCGGCGCAGTCCCCGGCCTGCACCACCAGGGCCTCACCCCGGGCCACCTGGGCCAGCAGCGTCCGCAGCACGCGCACGTCCTCCGCCCTGACCAGCGGCGGGCGTGCGGCCAGTACCTGCCGGATGCGCCGTACCTGCGACGGGTCGTCCCAGTCGGGTTGTTGCAGGGCCGGCTTACGCATGCCGGTCACGGCGTTTCGCGTCGACGAGCGAGTCCGCGTGCGCGGATTCGGCCGGTACGGGCGCGGCGGCCGGTGTCATGCCGCACCGCTGTGCCGTGCGGCCAGCGTCTGCTTGTCCGGCTTGCCGGCACCGGTGAGGGGCAGCGCGTCATGGAACGTCACCACGGCCGGTACGTGCTTCGGGGACAGTTCGGCAGCGACATGACCGATCAGCGTCGCGGAGTCGGCGGTGCTGCCCGGCCGCACCACGACGGCGGCGTGGAGGTGCTCCACGCGGCCGTCATCGACCACGCAGTACACCGCGGCCTGGGCGACCTCCGGATGCGTCAGCAGCGCGCTCTCCACATCCGTGGGATGGACCTTGATGCCGTTGGTCTTGATCACCTCGCCCATCCGGCCGTGCAGACGCAGCCAGCCGTTCGTGTCGAGAGAGCCGAGGTCGCCGGTGTGCACCCAGCCGTCGCGGAGGGTCACGGCGGTCAGCTCCGGTTCGCCCCAGTAGCCGAGCATGGTGGACGGGCTCCGCACACAGACCTCGCCGATCTCGCCGGGCGGGACGTCCCGTTCGTCGTCCAGGGCGCGGATGCGTATCTCCGCGGCCGGGCGCCCGACGGTCCGGCGGAGTTCCGGGTCGAGGTGGTCCGGCGGGGTCAGGATGCTGATGGGGCTGGTCTCCGTGGTCCCGTAGATCTGGACCAGCACCGGGCCGAACACCTCGATCGCCTCGGCCAGGCGGGCGGGGGCCGCGGGAGAGCCGACGTAGGTGATGTTCCTGATGCTCGACCGGTCGGTGGTGGCGAGGTCGGGGTGGTCGACCAGCATGTACAGCTGGGGCGGGGTGATCGTCAGCGTGGAGACGCGGTGCCGTGCCACGGCCCGCAGCACCGCGCCCGCCTCGAAGCCGTCGTGCAGGACGACCGTTCCGCCGGAGGCGAGCGCCAGGTCGACGACGGTGCCGCTGGAGTTGCTCACCGGAAGGGTCGACAGGTACACGAGGGGCTCCGGGGACCGGAAGCCCACCTTGAGGCCCACGTCGAGGTAGAGACTGCGGACGCGGTACGGCATCGTGACGGCCTTGGGGCTGCCGCTGGTACCGCTGGTACAGATCACCACGGCCGGCTGTTCGGGGTCGGCCTCGACGGCGTCGAGGCCGAAGGCGTCCGGGTCGCCCGACGAGAGGTCCAGCACATCGGGACCGAGGGCGCCGAGCGCGGCGAGACGCGGTGGTCCGGGCAGCCGGTCGCACAGTTCGCGGGCCGCGTCGAGGTTCTCCTCGTCGACGGCGAGGAAGCTCGCCCCGGTCCTGCTGAGGATCTTCTGCCGGGCGGCGGCGGCCATCTGATCGGTCGGATCCACCGCGTTCGTGGACTGCAGGTGGACCAGGGTGGCCCCGGCGAGGTTGGCCGCGTAGCGCAGGATGACGGTCGCCGGGCTGTTGGTGACGGTCAGCACCGCCACCACCGGATGCTTGGCTTCCGCAGTCGGAGCTCGGTACTCCGTGAAGTGATGGCGCAGGCGTTCCGCCGCCGTGAGAACCGCCGTGGAGAACTGGCCTGCGGTGAACTCCTCGCCTTCCCGCCACAGGGCGGTCCGGTCGGGATCGGACGCCAACGCCTCAAGCACCCGGCGGGCGTAATTCTCGTTCGGAGACATCGGGATTCTCTTTCGTCATCCGGTGGGCGGGGAGCCTGAGCCGTCCGCCGCGGGCGGAGGCCGGGCCGGGTCGGCCGGTCAGGCCCGCTGGCGAGTGGGGCGCAGACGAATGTCGTCGAGGTGGACATGCGCCGGGCGTCCGATCACGTACCCGACGACGTCGGCGACGTCCTCCGGGACCAGCAGCGGCCCGTTCTCCTCGGCGATCGCCTCGAACCACGCCGCGTCGTACCCTGCGGCCTCCTGGAACCCGGACCGCACAAAACCCGGTTCGATCAGCGTCACCCGGATGTTGTGCCGGCACACCTCCTGCCGCAGCGCCTCCACCAGCGAGTGCACCGCGAACTTGGTCGAGCCGTAGACCGGATTCGCTGCCGACACCTGCCGGCCGACGGTCGAGCCGACGACCACGATGTCCCGCACCTGCGCGCCGCCGTCGGCCTCCGCGCGCTTGCGGAACTCGGCACCCACCACGCGGAGTTGGCGCAGCATGGCGAGGTAGTTGACCTCCACCAGCTGCTGCCAGCGCTCCGGGTCGGAGCCCAGCACGGTGCCGGGCAGGCCCTGCCCGGCGGCAGCGACGAACACGTCGGCCGGTCCCCACTCCGGCTCGGCCGCGGCCAGCAGTTCCTCGGTATGGCCGGGCTGTGCGATGTCGCCGGCCACCGGTACCGTCCGGCCCGGCGCCGTACGCAGCTCCTGGGCCAGTTCCGTCAGTCGTTCGGCGCGCCGCCCGGCGGCCACCACGCAGGCGCCCTGATGGGCGAGGTGGCGGACGACGGCGCGCCCGATCCCCGACGAGGCCCCGGTCACGACTGCGATGCGTCGGTCTGTCATGTCGATTCCTTGTCATTCATCGATCGGCTGGCTCATGAGAGGGCAGACCCGGCCGGTGCGGCAGCTCGCCCTGGTCGATCAGGCCGGTCAACCAGACGTGCAGCCAGGAACGGTCCGGTGCGGGGAACGACACGTCCAGCCGGGCGAGCAGGCGACGGGTGCGACTGTGGTCGTAGCGCACATTGCGGTCCGGACGGCTCGCCCAGAAGTGCGCCAGAGCGATCTGTTCGTCGCCGCCGGCCAGATGGTCCGCGAACAGCGGCGCGAAGTCGGCGGCCGCGTCCGGCTCCAGGACGAACCCGAGCTCGCGCAGGGCGGCGAACAGGTCCGCGTAGCGCACCTCGTGGTGCGTGTCGACATGGAAGGTGCCGCCGGAGACCCGTTCGCTCCGCGAGATCGCCAGGATGCCCTCAGCCACCACATCCACCGGGCTGAGCGCCACCGTCCGCGCGCCGACCCCGGGCACCCGGCCGATCCGTACCGCGGCGCGCAGGAGCTGGACCAGCCGGCTGTCACCGCCGTTGCGCTGGAAGCGGCCGGTGACCGAGTGGCCGGTCACGTTTCCGGACCGGTAGACGAAACCCGCGCCGCCGGCCGCGGCGAACTCGTGGACGATCCGCTCCGCGTCGTACTTGCTGCGCTCGTACTCGTTGAGGAAGCGCTGGCCGATGGTGAGGCTTTCCTCGGAGAAGACCGCCGGTTCACCCTCCGGCCCGGTACCGCAGACCGCGAGAGTGGACACATAGTGCAGGTCCTTCGGCCGGCCGGTGGAGGCGAACGCGACGACCGCACGCACCGGTTCGGTGTTGAGGCGGGTGAAGCTCTCGCGGTCGCCGAACAAGCGGGTATCGGCGGCGAGGTGGTAGACGGCATCGACCTCGCGGACCAGCCGTTGGTACTCCTGATCAGGCAGGCCGAACGCGGGCTCGGCGAGGTCACCGGTCAGCACGGTGAGCCGGTCGGCATAACGGTCGACGTCACCATCGGGCAGGTACCAGGCGAGCGTCTCGCGCAGCCGCTCGGCGGCCGGGCGGCCGTCGCGGTCGCGGACCAGGCAGTGGATCGTGCCGCGGGTACGGGTGAGCAGCAGGTGCAGGAGGTGGGCACCGATGAAGCCGGTGGCCCCGGTGAGGAGGACGGTGCCGTACTCACGCACGCCGGTCCGTCCGAGGCCGCCGCCGGCCGGCGGTTCGCAGCGCAGCGTGCGCGGGACGTGGACGAGCAGACCCGTGGTGGAGCCGGGCTCCACCACGAACTGGCCTTCCTCCGGCGGCAGTCCGGCCGCCTCCAGCAGATGTGCCCGGGTACCGCGTGCCAGGTCGGTGAACTGCCCGGAGTCGTGCGGGCGCGCGGGGTGGGACAAGTCGGCGACCAACTGGCCGTCGTGCAGGCGCGCGGTGAGCTTGAGGGCGTAACCGCGGTCGTTCTCCGGTCCACGGACCGGTCCCTGCCGGAACCGTGAGGGCGACAGCCGCAGCTCGTCGTCCTGAGGGAGGGCAAGCGTGCCCAGGTAGTTGAAGCACACGTCGGCGCGCTGTGGCTGACCGTGGAGCCCGTAGGCGACGCCGAGCCGGGGCACCTCCGCCAGCGCGGCCTCAGCGGCCTTGACCGTAGCCGTCATGTCGTCGGCGACGGCAGCGATGCGGAGCGGAAAGGTGGAGGTGAACCAGCCCACCACGCGGGAGACGTCGAGGGCCTCGTCAAGGGGGAGTCGTCCATGGCTCTCGATATCCACCACGACCTCGTCGGTGCCGCGCGCGGTGGCCAGTGCTTGGGCGAAAGCGCCGAGCAGGAGGGCATGAGGGGGCAGACCGGTGTGATGCAGCGCCTCGGTCTGGGCGCGGGACAGGCGGAACCAGATCGTCTCGGCCTCGCCCTCGCGGTTGTGGCCGATGGCGGCAGGGGCTGGGGGCGAGGTGGCGACGTCGCCCCAGAATTCGAGGTCGTCGGCCAGGACGGGGGCCTGGGCACGCAGGTGGGCCGCCCAGTCGCCGAAGTCGGTGGGTGCGGGAGCGAGCGACGGGGCTCCGCCGCGCAGCCGTTCGGCGTAGCAGTGGGCCAGGTCGCTGGTCACGATGCGCCAGGAGACGGCGTCGACGCACAGGTGGTGGGCCACCAGTAACAGGTGGCTCCGTTCCGTGCCGAGGAACAGATGGGCCTGCAACAGGGTGCCGTCCGCGATCCGGATCCTCTGCTGGCAGGCGGTGGCGGTCTCCTCGATGTGCCGTTCCGCCTCCCCGGCGGCGGTCGGCAGGGTGGAGCTGGTGAACGGAGTGCCGGGCTCGGTGAGCACGCGGCGGACACCGTTCGGTCCGGGGCGGAAAGCGGTGCGGAGCAACGGATGCAGTCGCACCACGTCGGCCACCGCGGCGGCCATGATCTCCGGCCGGACGGGCGGGTCGGCGTCCAGCAGCAACGCCTGGTTCCACTGGTCGGGCTGGGGGAAGTGCTGCCGGAAGAACCACTCCTGGGCGGGGGACAGCGCGGTGTCCCCGGCCGGGACGGGGACCACCGGGCGGTCCGTGGCCTCGGGGCCCTCGCCCGCGGCGCCCGCCCGTAGACGGGCGGCCAGGGCCGCTGCTGTGGGTTCGGCCAGGAAGCCGGCGGCGGATACCCGATGGCCGCGGGACTGCAGGTCCGCGATCACCTGGATGGCGTCGATGGAGTTGCCGCCGGCCGACGAGAAGTCGTCGTGCGGGGTGAAGTCATCGTGACCGAGTTGGCGCCGCCAAGCCGTCAACACCTCATCGAGGAGCGGATCCTCCGAGGCAGGGGTGCTTCGGCGCTCGGTGGGGCCGTCCTCGGCCAGCTGACGCAGCGCCGCGAGGTCGGTCTTGCCGTTTCCGGTCCGTGGGAAGGCGCTGAGCACGTCGATCCGGTCCGGGACCATGTACGAAGGCAGCACTTCCCGGGCCCGGGCCCGGAGAGACGCCGAACTCCCGTGGGTACCAGGCGCGCTGACCACGGCAACCAGCCGGTCCTGCGCGCCGGGCAGCAGCATCGCGAGGGCGTCGGTGACGCCGGGCATCCGTCGCAACTCCGCTTCGACGTGGCCGAGTTCCACGCGGTGGCCGCGCACCTTGACCTGACGGTCGCCGCGGCCGAGGAACTCCAGCACACCGTGGGAGTCGGCCCGGACCCGGTCGCCGGTGCGATAGGCCACGCCGACACCGGGATGCCGCACGGCCACGTCCTCGGTGAACGCCGCCGCAGTGGCCTCCGGGGCGCCGCGATAGCCGAGTGCGACCGAAGCGCCGACGACGTACAGCTCGCCGGTCGCCTCGCGCTCATGGAAGGCTCCGTCCGGTGTGCGGACGAAGAGCCGGTTCGCACCGAGCGGGCGGCCGATCGGTACCGACGCCGCGTCGCCCAGGGCGTCGAGGTCGGCCGTGGAAGTGAGGAGGTGGACGGAGACGCCGACCGTCGCCTCGGTCGGGCCGTAATGGTTGACCAGTGTGGCGGTGATGCCGGAAGCGATGACTCTGCGGGCCAGCGGCAGGGTCAGGAGCTCGCCGCCGAGCAACAGATGCCGGAGCCTTGGCCGGGTGGCGTCGTCGAGCCCGTGAGCCTGGAACAGGACGCTCCAGTGCGAGGGCGTGGTCTTGAGGACGTCGATGCCTTCCGCCTGCAGATAGCGGAGCAGACCCGCGGGGTCGCGCCGGGTGGCGTCGTCCACCAGATGCAGGGTGCCGCCGGTCCACAGGGCGAGGAAGACGCAGGTGTTGCCGAGGTCGGCGGCGAGCGTGGTGACGTGGGCGTACCGGAGCGGCTCGGAGATGCCGAGGCGTTCGAGCAAGGACTCGGTGTAGTGCCTGACGTTGGCGTGCGTGACCATGACGCCCTTGGGCACCCCGGTCGAGCCGGACGTGTGCAGCACATACGCGGTGTCCTGCGCTGCTGGGCTGGTCAGGTCCCCCTCAGGGGGATCGCCGGCATCCTCCCCGGGGGTGTGCTCATGGACGTCGACGACGTCGAGACCGTGTCGACGTAGTTCGTCGAGGTACGGTGCCGCACCGAATACCAGGTCGGGGCGGGCCGCGGCGAGACGGCCCGCCCCCTCGGAGATTGGATCGGCCAGGTCGACCACGGTGTATGCCGCACCGGCGGAGAGCGCAGCCAGGAGCGCGGCGACGGCCGCAGGCGTACGGTCCAGGTGTACGCCGACGAGGTGTCCGCGGCCGATGCCTCGGTGGCGCAGACGGCGGGCCAGCCGGGAGACCCAGACGTCGAGCTGTGCGTAGGTCAGACGATCGTGACCCATGGCAACAGCCGTGCGGTTCGGGTGAGCCTTCGCGTGCGCTCGGACCTGAGCCGGGAGCATCTACTGCCGTCCTCTGTGTGTCGACTCGTGGCCGGGTGGCTGGTGGTGGGCGTCAGCTCCAGAACAGGAGCGGTTCCTGCGGGCCCTTGGTGACGATGAAGGCGCTGGCACCGACCCGGTGTCCGTCCTTGGCCGGCGTCACCGCATGCAACTGACGGGGGCTGATGAGAATGAGGTCCCCGGCCTCCGGGTGGATCTGCAGCACCGGCTTCTCGATGGAGTCCGGCTCCAGGCCCTCGACCTCAAGGATCCGCTCCTTCTCGTCCGGAGTGGGCTCACGCAACCAGAGCTGGAGATCGCCGCCCTCCTCCGCGGACTCCAAGTAGATGTTGGCAACGAGTTGGTTGAGCACACCCTCGATCTCGGGGGCGTCGGTCTCCTGATCGATCTGGTCGCTGTGCGGCCAGAACTCCGAGGTGTTCGGCTGGAAGACGCGGAGGGCACCGACGAAGCAGGTCCGGCCCCGCAGGCGCAGCAGGTTGGCGCCCGCCGGCCACAACTCCTGCAGCTCCAGCCGGATGCGGTCCACCGGCGCCATGTAGGGATGGAACATCGAGCGGACGTCTTCGATCGCCGGGAGTGCCTGCTCGTGGTATTTCTTCGTCAGCCCCTCGTCCCACTTGGTATCGATGTGGGGCATGTAGACACGGCCGACGCTGCTGGTGTGCTGCTTGTGGTAATGGCCGAGTTCCTGGTGATGGATCGCCTTTTTGGCGACCTCGGCCGCGACCTCGGCCGGGTAATAGCCGCGCACGTGGATCACGGCGATCTCGCGGTTGGCCAGCTGGAGCAGCGTTTCCGTGGTGAGTTCGTGCGCGACCGTGCTTGTCGCGGACCGTATGACATCGGGATGAGTGGTCACGGATGGCTTCCTCTCGGTGGATGGGAAAGGGCTGGCGCGAAGGCGTGACCGTGCTCGGAACTCGATTTCGCGCTCATCCGGGCCGGTATTGATGGCGAGATAAGTACGGATCGGAATGAACGGAATTCGCCGGCCGCAACGGCACGGTCGGTCGGCGAACGGCGAGGTGGACCGCTTGAATGAACCACTGAACACTCGTCAATGCGGTGAAGCTGTTGCGGATGCGTCATCACATCTCTTCGCCTCCTGCTCCACTTCGCCGTGCAGTGAAATCTCTGGAATCCAGTGGCGGTACGGGATTTGAGTCTGGGTGACCTCTCCCGGCCGTGTCAACGATGTGGCAAGGGGGACTAGGGAAACCACTAGGGAGCGATGCATTGCGTTTCAGGTAATTCCCCATTCGAATTCTCCTCATGGGGCGTGGGGCACGGCGCATGGGCAAGCGTTGCCCGTCCGCTCACTTCTGGAGGGCTACGGCTTCGCCCTCGCGGCGGACGGCTCCTCCCGTCAGCCGCCGCCCCGGGTTGGAGACACATGTTGATTCCTCAGTAACCTCAAGAAAAGCTCAGAGATCCCTCCCGGAACGCGCAACGGCGGTTGGAGGCTCTACTCTCCGGATCGAAGGAAGAGCAGGTCACCCCGCCTGCGTCAGACGAGAGGTGCGCATGCGAAACCGTCCGCGGCTCGCCGATCCACCCCCCACCGCCCCCCACGGTGTGCGTGCCACGACCCCCCCAGGGCCGCTCATGACCACCAGGCCCGCCACCGTCCCCGCTCAACTCGTCGGCCGGCAGGCCGTAATGGACACCCTCGACGGACTCGTCAGCCGGCTGCACGACGGCGTCCCGGGCATCGCCGTCGTCACCGGCCCCGTGGGCTCCGGCCGCAGCGCCGTCCTCGACCGGGTCGTGGACCGGGCCCGTGCCTCCGGTCTCGCCGTCGGTGTCGCCCGCTGCTCACCGCGCGAGTCCCAGCTCCCCTACGGCGCCATCACCCAACTGCTGGGCACCCTGTGCCGCCCGTCCCGGATCGGTGCCCTCGCCTCCGGTATCGGCCCCACCCTCCGGCCCACGGACACCGTTGCCCGTATGTGCGACACCCTCCTGGCGCGGTGGAGGGGACGGCCCGTGCTGCTGGCCGTTGACGACCTGCACCTCGCCGACCCCCACTCCCTGCGGCGGCTCGTCGACCTCATCCACCGTGCCCGTCAGGGCGCTGTCCTCGCCGTCGTCACCTCCCCCGTGCCCGTCCGACAGGTCCTCCGAGCGGCCGGGGCGCAGCCGGCGGGTCCCTGCACGGTGCACACCCTGCGCCTCGCCCCGCTCACCGCCACCGAGGCGCGAGGGCTGGTCGAGTCCCGCATCGGCCACCCCGTGGAGCGGTTCGTGCTCACGGTGGCCGACGTCGCCGGCTGGTCCCCCGCCGTCCTGCACGCCGTGGCCGACCGGATCGTTGCCCTCGGCCGCCCCCTGGATGCCGATGCAGTGCCGCAGCTCATCGCCGCCGCCCGCACCACCTGGGCCGGCCGCGCCCTGACCGCCGTGCACGGATTGCCCGGGAACGGCGTCGCCCTGCTGCGCGCCACCGCCGTCAGCGGCCACCGGGCGGAGTCCGCCCGGCTCGCGTCCCTGGCCGGTCTCGACGTCACCGCCTTCACCGACGCCGTGGACGCCCTTCGGTCCTGCGGACTCCTCGCCGACACCGACACCCCCCGGCTGCGTCACCCCTGGTTCGCCGACGAGGTGGTGGCGGGCATGACCGGACCCGAGCGGGACCGTCTGCACCGTCGTGCCGCCCTGCTGCAGGGGCAGGAGGGCGACCGCGTCGGAACCGGCGCCGGGTTACCCGGCGACGTCACCGCGCTCGTGCGCCTGTGGAACGCCTCGGACATCGCCGCCGCCCCGCCCCTGCGGCACGCCGCCGACCTCGTCACCGCGACCCTCAGGCACGCACTGTCCGAGCCGGTGACCGAGACCGAGCGGGCCCGGCGCCTCCTCCGGCTGGCCGCCGCCGAGGCCGTCACCGCCCCCCAGGCCTCGGACGGCCGACTGCGCCAGGTGATGCTGCGCCACCTCAGCCGCGCGACCTGGCCGCACGTGCTCAGCGCCGCCGATCTGCTGCTCAGCCGCGGCGACGCCGAGACCGCCCGCTGGGTGATCGCCGACGTGCACCAGCGGGCCCTCACCAAGATCCCCGACGACGACCTGCACCGCCTGCGCGCCCTCGGCCGGCTCGCCCACAAGGAGAAGGGCGGCCTGCCGCTCGTCGCCCCGCCGCCCGTGCACTTCGACCGCCCCGGACACCCGGCCCAGTCCGCCGTGCACGCCTGGACCCTCGCCACCCGCGGCGAAGACCGGGCCCAGGCTGTCGACCTCGCCCGCGCGGCGCTGGACGCGCCCGCGTCCGTACCGCTCATGTGCCGCACGGCAGCGGTCCGGGCCCTGCTGTGCGCGGACGACGTGCCCACCGCCCTCGACCGCCTCGACGCCGTCGTCGCGGACGCCCGCCGCGACAACGCCCTCGCGGCGGTCGCCCAAGCGCTGCTCTGTCGCGCCGAAGCGGAGGTGCGCCTCGGCCGCGGCGAGGAGGCGCTGCGCCATCTGACCGCCGCCACGCGGGCCCTCCCGCCCGCCTCGTGGCACAGCCTCCTGGCACCTCGGCTCGCCGCCGCCGAGATCCTCGTCCTCATCCGCTGCGGCCGCGTGGCGGAGGCCCGGCGCACCTCGGAACGCGCCCCGAGCCGGTCCGAGGGCCACAGCGTCACCACGGCGTTCCTGCTGTACGCGCGCGCCGAACTCGCCCTCATCGACGGGGAGACCGCCCGGGCCCTGCTGTTGCTCGAGGAATGCGGCCGCATGCTGCGCGCCGAGCGCTGGCGCAACCCGATGCTCTTCCCATGGCGCGGAGTCGCGGCCGTCGCCCACCATCTCCTCGGCGCCCCCGGCACGGCGGCCGAACTCCTCGCCAACGAGCGTGCCGCCGCGGAGCGTTGGGGAACGGCGAACGCCTTCACGACGCTGCGTGCCCGCACGTACGAGGCGCTGGCGGTGCAGGGCGTCGAGATCCCCTGGACGCAGGACGGTGAAAGACCCCCTACGGCGTCCGACGGGACCGGCCCGGAGCCGGACCTTCTCACGCCCTCCGAGCGGGATGTGGCCGCCCTCGTCGTCGAGGGGCTGGCCAACCGTGAGATCTCCCGGCGGCTTGGCCTGGCCACCCGCACCGTCGAGTTACGGCTCACGCACGTCTACCGCAAGCTCGGCGTCAAGGGGCGCGTCGCCCTCGTCGCCCACCTGCGAGCCCGGCAGCAGGACGGCTGATCCGTGCTGCTGGAGCGCGAGAAGGAACTCGCCGTCCTGGACGAGGCGATGGCCCACGCCCGGTCGGGCACCGGAGCCCTCGTCCTTGTCGAGGGCGGCGCCGGCACCGGCACCACGGCGCTGCTCAACCAACTGGCCGACCGGGCGACGGCGGCCGGTGACCTGGTACTGCGCTCCACCGGCACCTCTGGCGAACGCGCCGTCTCCTTCGGTGTGCTGCGCCATCTCGTGCTCCCGCTGGTCGCCGGACGCGACCTGCCCGCCGCGCCGCCGGCCGCCCCGCCGCCCGTCGCCGCCGGCCCGGGCCCCTCGGGGCCGGGCGTCGAGAGCGGCGCCGCCGTCCGCGCCGACACGCTCCACTGGGTGCACCTCCTGTTCGCCGGCCTGAGCGCCGAGCGCACCGTGGTGCTCACCGTCGACGACCTGGGCTGGGTCGACGACGCCTCGCTGGAGGCGCTCGCCCACCTCGCCGCCCGCCTCGACGGACTGCGCCTGCTGCTGGCCGTGGTCCGCAAGGACGGCCCCGGCGCGCGGAGTCCGCTCGTCGGCGAGATCGCCGCCGCCGCCACCCACCGGGTCCGGGCCCGCGGTCTGTCGCGCCGGGCCACGGCAGAGCTGGTGGCCCGCCACTTCGGGCCGGGCTGCCCGGACGAGTTCGCCCGGACCTGTCACGACGTCACCGGGGGCCGGCCCAAGGACCTGAGGACGCTGTGCGGCCGGGCCCGGCTCAGACGGCTGGGCGCACCCCACTGGGACACACCGCGGCTGCGCGCGCTCGGCGAGTCCCTGCGCCGTGAGCGGCTGCGGTCGCTGCTGCGCCGCGAACCCGTCCTGGACTCCTTCCTGAAGGCCGTGGCCGTGCTCCCCGACCACGTCGGCGACGATCTCGTCGCGCGGCTCGCGGGGCTGAGCCCGGTGCAGTGCGAGCAGGCCCGCGAGGCCCTCGCCCACGCGTGGCCGCGGTCGGACGATGAGGGTGAGGCCGCCCACGCGCGCGCGGCCCGCGCCGTCGTCCTGCAGGCCATGGGGGACGAGGAGAGCTCGCGCCGCCACCGGGAGGCCTCCGCCGTGCTCGACGCGTGTGGTGCCGGACCGGAGGAGGTCGCCCTGCCGCTGTTGCACGTCGACCGGCTGGACGACCTGTGGGAGATCCACCAGTTGCGCGCCGCGGCGGCGGCCGCCCGGCGCCGGGGCGCGCCCGGGGCCGCCGTGCGCTACCTCAGCCGTGCCCTGGCCGAGGTGTCCGCCGCCGGCCATGTCCGCGCCGAGTTGCTCTACGAACTCGGGGTCACCGAGCTGGACCTTGGGTCCCCGGTCGCGGGCCGTTGTTTCGTGCAGGCCGCGCGGCTCATGCCCCGGCTGCGGCGGCGCGCCGAGGTCGTCTCCAGCACGCCGATGGACATCGTGCGCAGCGATCCCGAGGTCGCCGCCCTCGTCCGGGAGACGGCCGCCCGTTTCGGCACGCCGCGGGAGACCGACCGGCAGGGCGGGTACCTCGCGATGCGGCTGGAGGCCAGGGCCCGGTACGCCGGCCTCGAAGACCCCGGTCTGGTGGCGTCGGCGGCGCGCCGACTGCACGAACTCGGCGCGCGGCACCACGGCGCCTCGTCGGCCGAACGTGAACTGCGCACCGTCCTCGTGTTCACGGCGGCCATGGGCGGACAGACCGACCACGGCACCGTGGCCGGCACGGCCCGGCAGCTCCTGGAGGAGGAGCCCGCGCACACCGCGCTGTCCGGCCTGGTGCTCGAACTGCTGCCCCCGGTGCTCTCCAGCGCGGACAGCCCGCACCTCGCCGCGTCCTGGCTGGACGCCGCGCACCTGCACACCGCGCAGGAGGGCAACCGCGCGATGCTGTCCCGGATCGAGGCGATGCGCAGTCTGACCCAGGCGGCGCGAGGCGAGGCCGGTCTGGCCCGGGAGTGCGGCGGCCGCGCACTCGCGCTGGGTGAGGGCACGCCGGCCGGGGACAGGGTGCACGCCGCCGTCCCCCTGGGCTTCGTCGCGCTCGAACTGGGCGACGGCGAACTCGCCGGCCAGCTGCTCGACCTCGCCGAACCCCCCACCGACCTGCGGCTGTTCACCCTGCACGGGGCGCTCAACGGCATGCTGGCGGAGGCGCGGGGAGATCTGCCGGTGGCGCTGGCGCACTATCTGGACTGCGGACGCGTCCTGGAACGCGCCGGCTGGGTGAATCCCGCGTTCGCCCACTGGCAGGTGCGGGCCGCGCTGGTCCAGCACCGGATGGGCCGTTCCGCGCAGGCCCTCGCGGTGGCGCGGAGCCATCACGAACGCGCCGTTCGCTGGGGAGCGCCGACCGCTCTGAGCCGCGCTCTGCGGCTGCTCGGCGTCGTCACCGACGGCGCGCCGGGCGTCGCGTTGCTGCGGCAGGCCGTCGACACGGTCGAAACCCAGGGCAGCCGACTGGAGTTGGCCCATGCCCTCACCGAATTGGGCAGGCGCCTGCAACGGGAGTCGGTCCCGGAGGGCGACCGGATACTCAGGCGTGGGCGCCGAATGGCCGCCGAATTACTGAATGCGCCGGCTGCTACGGGGCACGGCGCCACGACCCGCCCGGCGCGGGCGCTCGCGGCCGGACTCACCCCGGCCGAGACGAGAGTGGCGGAACGCGCGGCGCGCGGTCTCAGCAACCGGGAGATCGCCATGGACCTCGAAACGAGTCTACGGGCCGTGGAAAGACACCTCACCAACTCCTACCGCAAATTCTCTATTGCCGGCCGGGAACAACTGGCGGGGGCCATGGGAATGGACGGAACCCTTTAAAGCTTCCCGTCCGCATACTCCGGCAGTCCGCTCCGGGGCCGGGCACTCGGAACCCGAAGGTGAACATTCGTAAGTTACCGGTGAACATTTGTAGGCTACCGAACGGTACCCGGAAAGCCCCAGCATACGGGACCGCAATGCGCACCGAACCACCGCACCTGGGCACCGCAGTCTTAGCCGAGAACAGGACCCGGTGAACCTTGCATGCCTTGACATGCTTTTTCATGCGATGGCAATGTCACGGGAAAGGAACACTCCCCCTTGCGGGATGCACCACTGGTCATGAGTGCTCAGAGAGAGTGGCCCACCCCCATGAACAACGCCGGCCTGAAATCCCCAGAGATCCTCCCCGAAGCGTCGCGCAACTTGTCTGCGGATGTCGACAGCGAGTTAGCGCTTTTCGAACGGTCCCTCGTCTGCACGGCGAACCTTGATCTGGAATTCCGGATAGTGGCGGCCAACCGACCCTTCGCCCGCCAATTCGACTGGCACCCCGGGCACGGTACGGGAAAGGACTTCTGTGAACTCCTGCACCCCAGCGTGCAAAGCAATCTGAGGAACGAGCTGAACCGGCTGGCGGACGGCAAGAATCCTCGGTTCGTCGCCCACTTGGTGGCGGTGGGCGCGCAGGACGCCGTGTTCCGCGGTGAGATGACCGGAATCGCCGTACGCAATGGGGCCGGCCGGGTCGATCGCATCCTGGTGCTGGTCGACCCGGAGGAATCCGCGAACGGTCCGCAACTCGCCGGCGCACGGCGCAATCTGTTCAGTCCCATGCACGCCCGCATCCTGGAAGGTGTGGCATCGGGTGAGTCGACGGGCCAGCTGGCCACGAAACTCTTTCTCAGCCGCGGCGGAGTGGAGTACCACGTCTCCTCGCTGCTGCGGAAGATGAAGGTGACCAACCGGCCGGCGCTGATATCGAAGAGCTACTCCCTGGGGGTCTTCGCCCTCGGTCAGTGGCCCCCGCGGGTGCGCCCGGAGTTCGTGTCCGACTGACCATGGTCACCGAACCCCTCGAAGGGCCCTGCCGCCCCCCGCGGTGGGGCCTTCCGCGTGGCGCGTCGAACCTCCCGGCCTTCCAGGCCCGGCCGGGAGGGCGGCTTCGCACTCCGCGTCGCTCTCGGCGTCCACCTTGTACCGACGCCGAACTCCTTCAGCGCAGCGCCGTCCAGCGGCGGAGTCCCGCCGAGGCGGTGTCATCGGCGAGAACCGCGGCCAGTTCGCGGCGCCCTCGGATACCGAGCTTCCGGTACACGCTCGTGAGGTGGAACTCCACAGTGCGCTGGGTGAGGAACAGGGCCTCGGCGATCTCCCGGTTGGTGGCTCCGGCGACGGCCCGCTCGGCGACCTGGCGTTCGCTTCCGCTCAGGGCGTCGGTGGGTGACTCGGTACCGCGGCGCAGCCGTCCGCCCGCCGCGCCGAGGGCGGGCACGGCCTGGTCGAGGAGCAGCCGGTCGCCGCACAGTACGCCGATGTCGATGCAGCGGCGCAGCCGTTCGCGCGCGCTCTCGGCGGCACCGCGCTCCAGCAGCCGCCGGCCGAGCAGGTACTCGGCGCGGGCGTGCGCCAGGCGCCCCGGGCTGCCGTCGAGGAGCCGGGCGGCCTCGGCGAGTTCGTCGATGCCGGCGTCGCCGGGGGTGAGGACCCCGCGGGCGAGGGCCAGCATGCCCCGAGCCCGGGAGGTGCCCCAGCGCTCCACCGCAGGCGCGACGCGGTCGATGAGGTCGCGTCCCTCGCTGTGCCGGCCCAGTTCGGCGAGCAGTGGCGCGGCGTCGTACCACCAGGGGGCCAGGACGGGGTTGCTGACGCCCGCCTCGGTGAGGCTGTCGCCGCACCGCACGAGGTGGCCGAGGGCTCCCTCCGGGTCACCGAGCGCGGCACGGGTACGGGCCCGGCTCATCAGGTAGGTGTGCGACTCCAGCGTGAACTGGTCCAGGCGAGGCCGCCGGATCAGGTCGAGCACCTCCTCGGCGCGGCGGGCGTCGCCACGGTGGACGAGGACGTCCGCCAGGGTGCAGTGCGGTCCGACGGCGCTCTTCACATGCAGGTCGCGGTGGACGAGGTCGAAGGCGAACTGCGCGTCCGCCAGCGCCAGTGAGATGTTGCCGGTCCACATGTGCACCTGGGCCCGGGTGGTGGAGGCGAGGGCGCTGTTCCAGGCCTGGCCGCGTTTCCGGGCGTGCTCCAGCAGGGCGGTGAGCGCGCCCTCGACGGGCTTGACCTCGTCGGCGAGATACAAGGTGAGGCTGGCGCCCAGGGCGCCCCAGCCGCCCAGCGAGACGTCCCCGACCCGCAGGACCCGCTCGGCCATCGGGACCAGCTCGGCGGCGGGGCGGCCCTCCAGGGTGCCGAGCGCGCACAGCATGCCGAGCAGCAGGCGCTCCTCTGCGGTCTCGCCCGGCGGCGCCACACGGTCGCGGAACCGCTCGCTGACGCGGCGCACGGTGGACTTCTCGTCGAGACCGGAGACCAGCGCCATCGCCTCGACGAGAGCGCGCAGCGCCTGTTCTTCCGGGGAGTCGCCGAGGCCGGACTCGACCATGGGCAGCGTTTCGCCCACCAACTCGAAGGCGCGCAGCGAGTTCTGGGCGCCGAGAGAGGTGATGACGTACTGCAGGACGAGGCGGCAGCGCAGACGCGGGTCGGTGGCGAGGGACAGTGCGTGTTCCAGCCGGCTGAGCGCGGTGGGGTGGTCGGTGTGGGCGAGGACCCGGGCCGAGGCGGACAGCAGCTCGATGTCGTCGAGGTCGTGCCCCAGGGCGCGGGAGAGGTACCGGCCGGCGGTGGCGGGGGCGCCGCGCTGCTCGGCGCCGAGGGCGGCGGAGCGCAGGACGGTGACCATCCAGGGCTCGGGCACCTCGGGCAGGTGCATCAGCTGGACGGCGACCTGGTCGCTGGGGCGTCCGGAGTCGTTGAGCAGGCGGGCGGCGCGCTCGCGCAGCGCGAGACGTTCCTCGGCGGGGGTGCCGTCGAGGACGGCCTGGCGGATGAGGTCGTGGCGGTAGGCGAGGGAGTCGGGGTGCAGCAGCCCGGCGGCGCGCAGGGCGTCGACGGCGCCGGCGGCGGGGCCGGGGGTGGTGCCGGCGAGCGCGGCGGCGGCTTCGATGTCGTCGGACTCCAGAACGGCGAGGGCCTTCGCCATGGCAAGCCGTTCGGGAGTGAGCCGGTCGAGGTGGAAGCGCGCCACCGCACCGTGCCCGAGGACGTCTCCGAGCGCGGCCGCGCCGAGTCCGGTGACCGGCGCGGACTCCCTCAGCTCGTGCACCACGAGCTGGACCAGGAACGGCGTGCCGCCGGTGAGCTCCATACAGCGTTCGACGAGGGCCGGATCGGGCGTGATGGCGAGGGCCCCGGCGAGCATGTCGCGTACGGCGTCGTCCGTGAGCGGCTCGACGTCGACGGTGAGGCAGGAGGCGACGTCCGCCATCTCGTCCAGCATGTCGGGACGCGCGTGCTCGACCTCGGAGCGCAGCGTGAGGAGCAGGGCGACCGGCAGCCCCTCGGCCCGGCGCAGCAGGAAGCCGAGCCAGCGCAGCGATGCCTCGTCGCACCACTGCAGGTCGTCGACGGCGAGGACCAGGGGCCGTTCGGCGGCGAGCGAGGCGGTGAGCCAGTACAGGCCGTGCATGACGCCGTACATATCGGCCGGTTGGCCATCTGGGGCACCACCCGCCGTGAGAGCCGGGAGGGCGAGCGCGGCACTGCCGGCGAGCAGGGGGTGGCTCGCGCCGCCGCCGGTGAGGCCGAGCGGGGCGAACAGTTCACGCAGCGCCTCGTAGGCGGCGCCACCGCTCTCCTGACACTTGACGGTGAGGACGCGAGCACCGACGCCCAGTTCGGCGAGCGCGGCAGACATCAGCCGGGTCTTCCCGACACCGGCGACTCCGCGCAGCAACACCGCCCGCCCCTCGCCCGCCCCGCACAGATGCTCACGAATCAGGGCGAGTTCCAGCTCTCGCCCGACGAGCGAAGCCCCGCCCTCCGCCTTCCGCCCGGGAGTTACGGCCACCGCTCCTCCTGTTACTGCCCCGCCACACAGAGGCCTCGGCGGAAGGCATGAATCGAACAAGTCGCTCTTGTCCGATCATACGCATCAACGGGGGCGTTCCTCGATCGCGCGCGATCTCGCCGGGAGCGCTTCGGGGCGGCCTGGAGGTGGTCCCGATCGCCGGCACGTGACTGGCTTCCGCACGCCTCGCCGGCGGTCGGTGGGCACACTCCGGCAACCCGGCCCGGTGCGGTCGGTGTCCGCCGCGGAGAAGGCGGAGAGCGCTCCTCTGGATCCGGACGCGGCACACTCGCAAAGACGGTTTGCCGGGCCACGCCGAACTCTCGGGAACGGAAGGGTGGTCCACAGGGAGGTCGCGTCGCGCCGAAGCACGGCCCGCCGCCCCGGCGGGCTGTACCGCCGGCCGCCGGCGCATGACCGTGCCGAGTGTCGTTCGAACGAGCCTCGACTACGCCCGGACGAGATCGGGCAGCCAGCCTATGTGGCGCAGTGTGGGTGCGATACGGCTCAAGATGAAGAACATGACTGGCGTCTCAGCATCGTGCCGCGGGAAGTAGAGAGCATGCTGAAGGGAATCTGTGTCCTGAGGTCTTTCCAGATCGATCAGGAGTGGCTCCGGCCGGCTAAACGCTGCGTCCAGGGTTACCCCGGGACGCGTGATCAGGTGGCGCAGGTCGTCGAGGCCGCATACGTCGGCCAACGTGGCCGTGGTGAACGCCTTCTTGAAACGGGGACGATCGCCGGGGACGGCGACCCAGCCCATGATCCGCAGCTCTCTCCCTGGGGTTGGCTGGATGCCGGCCCGCCGCCGATTGTGAAGATTGGACAGTGGCGCCGGCATCTCGGGCACGACGGCGGGCTGGTACAGGACGAGATCGCGCTCTCCGTTGTCCCACCGAGTGTCGTGGATCGTCAGCAGAGGGCGCCCGGGCAGTCGAACCTGCCACACGTCCGCCGTACCCGCGGACTGCACACCTGAGCATGTGCCGGCGCAGTCCTTCCGTGCCGTTCCTTCTCGTTGCAGCCTGAGCTGATCCATGATTCTCATGGCGCCGGCGCCCCTCCACCCGTGGGACGCACTCGTCGTAGCGCTCCCCTGAATGGATCGTATTCCTTTAACTGCATTGATGAGTTGGGTTGTTGAGATTGGTGGCTATGTGAGTGGTGTCCGGTATCGAGGAGCGCAGGCGCGAGGGTGCCGACGGTGAGCGGCACCGTGGGCGCGTGCGTCCTGGGTGGAACGGTCCTGGACGTCCCTCGGCACCGCGCCGCCGTCCGCACCTCGTGACGTCAGATCTGCGGATCCACGGAACGCAGCAGTTCGAGGAGCCCCTGCGCCGGAAGCAACTGGTCATCGGTGACGGGGTCGGGGCTGAAGTGCATCAGGCCGTTGCGGAATCGGCGGCAGTCCTCAAGTGCCGTCAGGAAGTGCTGCTGGTCGATGGCCCACCCCAGGGCAGCCCAGTTCTCGGGCGTCTTGAGCAGGTGCCCGTAGGCCTCGAAGGTCGGATTGGCGGCGGAGTTCACCTGCGCGGCGCGGCCCCGGGGGAAGACCGACGTTCTCAGGCACGCTGTTGAAGCGGCCCGCCGCCTGCCTCGTCGCAAGAGCGGCCGTCGCCGCCTTTGGTCTCATCGGCCCTCAGGATGCATCGTCAAGCAGTCTCCATCGGGCTGCCGTGGCAATGGCCTCGCTGCGGTTGCTGGCGCCGAGCTTGAAATAGATTTCCCGTGCCAACCGGTACATCTGCCTCTCCGAGTAGCCCAGGTCGGCGGCGATATCGGCAACGGGTCGTCCAGACGCGAGCTGGCGTACCAGGTCGGTCTCCGACTGGCTGAGGGTCAGTCCGTTCGGGGCGACAGGTGAAGTGTCGACCAGCGTCCGCAGTAAGGCGAGGGGTACGCGCATCTCTCCCCACTGCGCAAGACGAAGGGCCTCGACGATGTCGTCGAAGTCGGCATCGTGCGGGGCGACTCCATTCGCCCCCGCGCGGATCGCATCCCGGCAGTTGTCGACGGTGAGACTGTCCACCAGCGCGATGACCAGGCCTTCCCCGGCCTGCCGTACTTGGGCGAGGGGGGAGGTGTCGTCGGCGGGGATGTGCAGCAGGCAGACATCCCATTCGGCTTGCTCCGCAGCTTTGACTGTTTCTCCTTCGCTGGCATCGATCCCCAGTTCTTTCAGTCCGTGCACCAGGCCGTAGCGATAGGCCGGTGCGCTATGAATGACCAGCACGGAAGCACTCAAAGGGGCAGCTCTCCCGGATGAGACGGAGACCGGGCCCACGAATGAGGGGACCGCTCCCTGGGCGTGAACGACCGAACTCGCATTCGGTCAGGACGCCAGGAGGGCCCGGCCATACACGTTGCGGCAGAAGGCTTCAGGAAAAGCAGGGGGCAGGGGCGCCATGACTGCTCAGGAATGACGGTGGCCGCTTCGGGGCCCAGGCCGTTGGGCTGTCTGCGAGGTCGGCTTCACGACTCAACCGGGCGCGGTGCACGAGCTGGTCCACAGCTCCCTGGCCTCGCCGGCAAACCCGGCGACCCGTCGCCGGGGAAGTGAGGTGACGCCGGCGAGAGACCGGGGCAGGCGGATTCTCGATCAAATGGTCCACCCACACTGAGCTCGGTGGCGGTGAAGTCCGGGGGGTGCGCAGCTGCCCTGTTCTGTTCAGCGGTGAGCGGCATGAGTTCATGATTGCCGCTGATGGCTGCGGATGGTCCGCCGATGGTGGCCGGCCCTGTGGGCCGAAGGGGGCCGGGTGCCCCCCGGTCGCACACAGACGCTTCGTCGATAATTCGGTCTCGTCCACGGTCAACGCCCCGTTCTGGTCACCGGTGAAGGTGACCACTACTCGCGCACATCATCACGCAGCCCTTCACGCCCCAGCGGGCCCGCCACTGCGGACCCGCTGGGACATCGGCCCATGTTGTATCGCTGATAGGTCCATTCTTGCCAGCGGCTTGCGGCTGGAGCGTCCGGGACATTGTCCAGACGCACGGCCGGCGCCGGTTCGGCTTTTTGGAACAGAGTTCGGCTACTCTTGTGCACATTTTGCTACTGCATGGTAATTGCAGTAGTGGTCCATGTCGAACTGCTGGCCGCCTGTTCTGCGCCATCCTCACGCCCGTGGGCACCGGGGTGCACAGGAGACCGTCCTGTCTCATGTCCGGTGGTATCGGGGACTTTCGCGGACAGGTCAGTCGCGCGCGAGAATGTGTTCTGCACCGATCTCGTCGGGTGTCCCGGTGGCGGTGACGTGGCCGTTGTCGAGGGTGATGACGGTGTCGGCGGCGCGGATGGTGGAGGGCCGGTGCGCGATCACCAGGAGTGTGCACTCGCGTGAGATCTGCGCGATGGTGCGGGTGAGGGCCGCCTCGTTGGCGGCATCGAGCTGTGACGTCGGCTCGTCGAGCAGCAGCAGACTCGGCTCCGGTAACAGTGCGCGGGCAATCGCGACGCGCTGTCGTTCACCGCCTGACAACATGTCACCGTGCTCTCCGACAGCGGTGTCCAGCCCTTGCGGAAGCCGCTGCACCAGGTCGTTGAGGCTGGCGAGTTCGACGACGCGCTGGATCTGCTCGTCCGTGGCTCCGGGACGGGCGTAGGTGATGTTGTCGCGGAGTGTGCCGTGCATGACGGGGGCGGTCTGCTCGACCAGACTCATCTTCGAGCGGCACTCGTCGAGGGTCATCTGGCTGGTGATGTCGGTGCCGTCGAGCAGGATGTGCCCCTGGTCGACGTCGTAGAACCGGGCGAGCAACGCGAACACGGTGGATTTTCCCGCCCCGGACGGGCCGACGAGTGCCACGTGGGCGTTGCGCGGAGCGGTGAACGACACCTGCCGCAGTACGGGCCGGCCCTCGTCGTAGCTGAAGGTGACATCGCGGAACTCCACGGCCGGTGTGGTTCCGCTCGCCGATGGCACCGCGGCCTTCACAGGTTCGGCCGACGCAGTGGCGGCCGGCGCGCGGTCTGCTTCGCCGGGCTGCTGGGTGACTTCTTCGATGCGCTGCAAGGCGGCGAGCCCCCGTTGCAGGGTTGCCATGACATCGAACATGTTGGCGACCGGCGCGGAGATGTAGGTGATGTAGAGCAGGAACCCGACGAGGCCGGCCAGGGACGCTTCTCCGCTGGCGACGCGGATTCCGCCGATGACCAGGACCACCATCATGGAGCCGTGCATCGCCAGTGTCATCATCGGCCCGATGACGGCGTCGCGCTTGGCGGCCTGGAGGTTCTGCTGATAGGCCTGCCGCGCGAGTTGGCCGATCCGTTCCTTCTCCCGGTCCTCGGCGCGCATGACGCGGACGGTGCGGATCGCCGACAGGGCTCGTTCCAGGTCGGCCGACATGCCACCAAGGCTGTCCTGGGCGTCTTCGACCGCCTTGCGGATCCCGGCGAGCAGCAGCATCGTGAGCCCGCCGATCACACCGACGATGACCAGCACGATGAGGAACAGGGCCGCGTCCAGCCAGAGCATCATGGCGACGCCGCCGACGACGACGAACAGGCCGACGACGACCTCCGACAGGTCGTAGGCCAGCGAGTCCCGCAGCATGGTGGTGTCGCTGGTGGTGCGGGACAGCGAGTCCCCGAGCCGCTGGGATTCGTAGCGCCGCATCGGCAGCCTCAGCAGCTTGTCGATGATTCGCAGCCGCAGCCCCAGCACCAGCCCCTCGCTGGACCGTTCGAGGGAGTAGGAGGCGATCCCGGCAACGACGGCCTCGACGATGAACAGCACACCCAGCAGCACCGCCAGGATCAGATAGGGGCGGCCACCGGAGAACTCCTGGATCGTCTTGGTCGCCAGCATCGGCTGTGCCAGGCCCAGCCCTGAGGCGATCAGTGAGAACCCCAGGGCGACGACGATCGGTTTGCGGTGTCCGCGGGTGACGCGTAACAGGTCGCGCAGACCGACCCGCAACGGCTCTTCCGCCTCGTCCTCCGGCTCGTTGTCCAGGGCGTCGTCGGAGTCCAGGGCATCGCTTCTGCGGGCTGGTCGCAAGCTGGTGAACACGGAAAGCTATCTCCTCGGCGGGCATCTTCGGCCTGGCGCATATCTGGGCTCGGCCGGGGCCTTCAGCGGAACGTACTCGAGTGGGCGTGCAGGCGGGGTTCTACGGTCATCAATGGCCGGAACCCGGTGATGTTGTCGCCTTCTGCGACGGGGCGGCCCTCCGCCTCCACCCAGGCGTGCGCGCCGAACGGGGACGTACGTGCTCCGACCCGCCACACCGGCCAGTGCCCGCCCAGCCGGCACAGCAGAGCCGTGGCGATCGACCGGGCCAGGCAACCCTGCCCGGCGCAGATCATGCTGACCGCGACAACAGCCTGACGTGCGGCCCGAGTCTGATCGTAGCTGGACGGTCGGGCGCCGCCCCGCACCACGACCAGTACGCGTCGAATACGGCGGGGCGACAGGCGCGCCAGTGCCAGAGCCACGGCAACAGTGCACCGCGCGGCCAGACGGCTGCGGAGCGGGACCGGTTCGCTGATCTCAAAGAGGGTTTCGGGGGTGCTCACGCGGTCACCACCAGCTCCGCCGCGGTCAACTGCGCCAGGAGTTCCCGGATATCGGTGACCGCGGCCTCCAGACCGATCTCACCGGGTGGCAGTTCAGCGATCAGTGCCTGCGCGGCTTCCTCCGCGCTGGCGCCGTCCAGCAGTTTCCGCAGTGCCTCCGCCCCGCTCTGGTTCATCTCCCAGTACTCGCCGGTGCGCTCGTCCAAGAGCACCCCGCCGTCGTCGGTGTGGGTCACCGACACATGATCGGGCAGCTGAAGAGACATCAGGAAGCCTCCACGGGGGTGGTGGTTTCAAGGTCGCGCAGCCAGCGTTCGCAGCTGAAGGTCATCGACATCGCATACGGGGTGAACGGGCGCATCTGCAAGGTGGTGCAGACCGCGCGGAGCTTGTCGGCGTCGATCAGACCCATGGCGGCCAGGCGCGAGTCCTCGCACAGCGCCGCGAGCTTGGCCACGTTCGTGCGGATCCCGGCATGTTCCAGCGGGGACCCTTCCGCTTTGGTGGTGCGGGCGAGCGACTGGTCAGGGACGATGCCGCGCATCGCATCAGCCAGCAGAGGCTTGTACTCCCAGGGGGTGCGGCGCTCGTGCGCCTGCGCGGACATGCACGCCTCGATGACCGCATCGTCCATGTAGGGGGAGGTGAGCCGCACCCCTTCGGCGGCGTACAGCGGGATGGTGCGGCGCGCCAGGCCGGCGCACAGCCGGATCCCCCAAATGGTGTGATGTGCGGTCCAGTTGTGCCCGTGTTGACGGGCACGCCGGGCCTCGTCGGCGAGCAGGTCCCGCATCGCGGCAACCGCATCCGCGGTCGCCCACGGCGGCATCTGGATGAGGGGGGAACTCTCGTCGTCGAGGTGGTGGGTGGTGACGCGCTGGGCACGGGCGGCCAGCCACGCCGGGTACGGGTGCCGCTGATCGAAAGCCATGCGGGCCACATCGGACCAGGTCCAGTGGTACAGGGCCCGGTAGCCGCGCAGGTAGGCCAGGGCGACGCGCGGCCGGGTGCGGAACATGTCGAACACCCCCGCTGAGCCACCCTGGACGACCTCATCGCCGCCTTCGCCGGTGAGGTGGGCCTGGGAGCCCTCCGCACCGAGCAGCGCCGCGATCCGCCGGTAGATCGGCCGGTCCTCGATGCCGGGAAACGGTTCTTCGCCGGCTCCGGGGAGCCTGACCCCGTCGAGGACGTCTTCATAATGCGTCGGTAGGTCGGCGAAGGTGAGCATCAGCCGTTTGATCCCGGGCAGCTTCTCCGCAGCCAGGTCAGCCCACATCGGGTCGTCATCGCCGGGCGCGGCCGCTCCCTGGGTGAGAGTGGTCAGCGGCCGGTCGTAGGTCTGGGCGAGCAGGAACGACAGCGAGGTGGAGTCGAGCCCGCCGGAGAGGTCACAGGTCACGTTGAGCCCGGAGTCGACACGGGCCTGGACGGCGTCCCCAAGCGCCTGCCGCAACCGCTCCGCCGCCGGCTTCCGCGGCAGCCTGTCCAGCGGTGGGGTCCACCGCCGGGTCACCGTGGAACGGCCCGTGCGGTGCAAGGTGATACTGCTGTCCTCATCGACCAGTTGCACCCCGCGCCATACCGGCGTGTTGACGGTGTGCAGGACGGCCTCGGCGACGAGCAGCCGCATCAGCAGCCGCTCCTCGTCGACGTCGGCGCCGGTCAGTGCCGCGAGCACGTCGGCCCGGGTCGCCGCGACGGTCACGTCTCCCGCTCGCGCGTACACGAGTTTGCGCAGACCTGACAGGGTCCCGTACGCGTGCGTGGCCCCATCGACGGTGGCGAGCAAGTGGAAGCAGCCCGGAAGCTTGGTGCCGAGGCTGTCGAGGTCGGTGACGCGCTGGGTGCGGGCAGCGAGCTGTGCCAGCCGCTGTGGGCCGGCGGAACTGAACCCGAGGGTCGCTATCTTGGTGGTGCCCGCCTCACCGATGCGGAAGTCGGCCGACTCCCAGGAACCGATCAGCCACGGTCGGCCGGAGGGATGATGCACACGCTGCGGCGCGGGTTCCAGCTTGTCGGCGAGGACGATTGACGCCACGTGGTCGGGGAGGACGACGAGCCATTCACCCGCACGGTCAAACTGATCCATAAAAGAATTCCCCGTCCAGATTTGTTTACTGACGCCTAGTGGGTTCCTTGATATCAGGGGCCCCACGGGGCGAAGCAGAGCACTCCTTGAGATTGCAGGCCGGGTGGCGCGAGCGAATACTTCACTCGCGCCACCTTCACACCTCAGTTTTAGAGGAAAATCCCCTTGGGGCGCCGGCGGTGCCCCTTGTCCTTCCGGCGGGGACGGCTGTGCATGGTGAGCTTGGAGAACTCACCGATCTTCACCACGTTGGGCTTCGAGTACATGGTGTTCACCTCCTGTGCTCGGATTCTGTGCGGGATCTGATGACCTCGCACATGACTGAGGTTACGGCGAATGCAGCCGCGAAAGATATGACATTCCAGCGGAATTCCGTGCCGTAAGCATGAGCTTCCCTCGCCATCACCGTGTCACTCTCCGGCCATCCGGCAGGGCACTCTCCTGACATGAGCGATGTCAGGGTTCTGACTCTTCTTCCGGGGCTTACGAGACGTTTCGGGGAGGGGCTGTGTCACTGTCGCAGACCTGGGGCTGGGGACCGGGGACCGGGGGCCGCGGACCGGCAGGACAGGGGGTACTTCACGGCGCGCGGGCGGCGGCTCTCGACGCCGGCCCGGGTAGGTAGCAGCCGGACATCTTCTGTCCAATGCCCAATGCCCAAGGGCCGTACAGCCGCCGGACTTTGCCGCTTATGGAACGGGCCTGTCCGGGAGTCCGCTACAGGCGTGGGGTGCGCGCCTCGATCCGGTGGTCGAAAGGGGCGGCGACGCAACGCGGGCGGGGGCCCGATCGGCCGGACCGGAAGGTGCAGTTCGACGCCGAACGGCGAAAGGCCCCGTCGCCTTCATGCAGCGAAAGGGCCCGTCGCGCGTGCGCGTCGAGTGAAGGCGGGACGACGACCGGGGATCGGTTCCCGCCCCACCGCCGCCCACCCACCGGGCCGGGCGACGGCGGAGACAGCTCCGAGATCAGACCGCCGGAGCCGGGTACGTCGGGTACTCCACCCCGGAGACGTGCTGGACGACGCGGATGACCTGGCAGGAGTAGCCGAACTCGTTGTCGTACCAGAGGTAGAGGATGGCGTTGTCGCCCTCGACCTTGGTGGGGCCGGCGTCGACGATCGAGGCGTGGCGGGAGCCGATGAAGTCGCTGGAGACCGCGTCGGGGGCCGTGGTGAAGTCGATCTGGCGCTTGAGCGGCGAGGTCAGCGAGACGTCGCGGAGGTAGTCGAGGACCTCCTGGCGGTTGGTCTCGCGGCCGAGCTGCAGGCTGAGGATCGCGATCGAGACGTCCGGCACGGGGACGCGGATCGAGCTGCCGGTGATCGTCGCGTTGAGGTCGGGCAGTGCCTTCGCGACGGCGGAGGCGGCACCGGTCTCGGTGATGACCATGTTGAGCGGCGCCGAGCGACCGCGGCGGTCGGAGTTGTGGTAGTTGTCCAGCAGGTTCTGGTCGTTCGTGAACGAGTGGATGGTCTCCACGTGACCGCGCAGGACGCCGTACTCGTCCGCCATCGCCTTCAGCGGCGGGACGATCGCGTTCGTGGTGCAGGAGGCGCAGGACAGGATCGTCTCGTCCGGCTTGATCGTGTCGTGGTTGACCCCGTGCACGACGTTGGGGACGTCGCCCTTGCCCGGTGCGGTCAGGACGACCTTGGCGATGCCGGGGCGGAGGTGCTTCGACAGGCCCGCGCGGTCGCGCCACTTGCCGGTGTTGTCGATGAGGATGGCGTCGTTGATGCCGTACGCCGTGTAGTCCACCGACGTCGGGTCGTCGGAGTAGATCATCTTGATCTCGTTGCCGTTGGCGATGATCTTGCTGTTCGCCTCGTCAACGGTGATCGTGCCCTGGAACTGGCCATGGATGGAGTCGCGGCGCAGCAGCGAGGCGCGCTTGACGATGTCCTGGTCGCCGCCGCCGCGGACGACGATGGCGCGCAGTCGCAGGCCGTTGCCGGAACCGGCCTTCTCGATGAGCAGGCGGGCGACGAGGCGGCCGATGCGGCCGAAGCCGTAGAGCACGACGTCGCGCGGCGCGCGGCGCTCGATCTTGTTGTCACCCGTGGCGCCGGCGACGGCCTCAGCGGTGAACTCCTCCACCGAGAGACCGCGGTCGTCGGTCCGGTACGCCTCGGCGAGCAGGGCGATGTCGATCTGGGACGGGCCGAGGTCGAGCGAGGTGAGGGCCTGCAGGAACGGCATCGTCTCGGTGACCGAGAGTTCCGCACCGGCGATCTGCCGGGCGAATCGGTGGGTCTTGAGGATGCTGACCACCGACTTGTTCACCAGGGAGCGGCTGTGCAGCAGGACCGTGACATCCCGCTCGCGGTGCAGCTTCCCGATGATCGGGATCATCGACTCCGCGATCTCCTCACGGGTCTTCCAGTTGGTGAACGAGTCGTCATTGACAGTCACAGGCTTATCTTTCGAGCTAGGCGGTGCTCATATGCTAGCGCCCCGCCACTTTAATCATTCAAAGGGTCCCGGCCTGAGCGGGATGCGCTGGTCGGGCGCGACCGGGGCGTCGGTGCAGGGCAGGGGGGTGCGGCGTGGGGTCCCGGCTCCGAGCTTTTGACGGTATGGGGCAATTGTCCCGCTCGGTGTGATTCTCGTGACAGGGGGCGGTGTCGCCCCTGCCTCTGCACGCGCCCGTGCCTGTGTCCGTTCCCGTGCCTGCGTCCGTGCCGGTCGGGGGCGGGGCGGGGTGGCCGAGTGTTGGTGTGCGGGCCGCCACGCCGCCTTCACTCGTGGTGACGGTTCGGGCGGCGAGTGGTGGGGCGGACCGGCGGCCGGTCGGTCGGGGTGGTGCGCGGGATGGGTGGGAGGCGTGGCGCCCCGGGGAGAGTGCTGCGGCGGCAACGCCGCGAGCGGGAGTGGGCGTCGCTGATGCTCTTCGTGCTGAGGGGGCCGGGAGGTACTCGGCCTCTTCGGGGATCGCGGTGCTCGCTTCGGTGGGTGGCGGTGTGGTGCCGGCTCCGCCATTGGCGTGGATGGGTGGGTACGGTCCGTGCGGGGTTCGGCGTCGAAGCTGTCGACGGGAGTATCGGCATGGTCGACAAGCATTCTGACGAGGTGGATTCCGCGCACCTTGTCGTCGATACCGGCCCGTGGATTCTCGGACGGCGCGTCGTGCTGCCGGCCGGCATCGTGACCGGCATCGACCAGCAGGAGTAGAAGGTCTATGCAGGGCGCACCAAGGATGAGATCAAGGGGTCGCCCGACTTCGAGAGCGCCGGGCAGGAGGCCGGCGCCGACCACCTGCATCAGGTCGGGGTCTATTTCGGCGGATTTCCCCTGGTGTGAGGGAGGTTGTGGCCGCTGCCTGGTGCAGTGGTGCACCGGTCCAGTGGCGCGGTGATGTGGCGTTGAGGGGGCGGCTGGCCCGGAGAGGTCGCGGCCCGTTCCGTGTCTGGTTGAGCCGTGGCGCAGGTGGTGTGTGGCCGGTGCGGGCATGGGGCTTCCGTGGTGCGGCCCCTGTGGCGTCCTTCCTGTGATGTCTTTCACGGGAGGCGTGGTGTGACCGGCTCTCCGCTGCACGTCGTTGGTGGGGAGGTTGAGGCTGAGCCGCTGTCGTGATGCTGGATCGTGGCGAGTGTTGCGTGAAGTTCGCGGTCCGGGGAAGCCGTCAAAGAACCTTCTCGTCGAAGTAGCCTTTTGCGTGGCCCTCGCAGGGGGCGGCGGGTGAGCTCCAGCGTTGTGGTCGATCGGGCGTGAGGTGAGAGGTGTGACGGGCACGCAGCAGACCCCGGTGAACAAGGCGGCGGAGGCGCGGGACCGCGTGCAGGAGCTGCTCAACGCGCACCGCCCGCGGGTCGGTGAACTCGCCATGATCGACGCACTGCTGGTCACCTCGGAATTGGTGACCAATGCCCAGCGCCATGGCGAGGGTCTTGCTGCATTCTCCGCCCGGATCGCGTCCGGTCTTCTGGAAGTGACCGTTGCCGATCACAGCCCCCGTCACCCTGCTACGGCCATCGGACCCGAGAAATACGGGGTCGGCGGATATGGGTGGCCGATGATCCAGAAACTCACGTCCTGTGTGGTGATTGTCCCCGCTGCGGATGGTAAGGCCATTACCGTTACCGTCCCTCTCAGGTTTGACGGCGAGGCCGAGTGAGGGTGCCGCGGGTGCGGTATTCGCCGGTGCGCAGGCGCAGAGGTTCGCGCGTTGTGGGTTCGCGGGTTCGTGGGTTCGCCGGTTTCGGCTCCCTTTTTGCGGAGTTTCCGGTTCCCCGTGGCGTTGAGCAGGTGCTGTCGTCGGGCTGATTGCGGTCAACTCCCTCACGGGTGGTGCGCCGATGAGGGGCAGGGGCGCCCGCTGCCTCCGCTCGGCCCGGTGCGTTGAGCGTTCACCCGCTGTGGCGCCCGTGATGAGGCCTGAGAGTATTGCCGTCCTGCCGTGCGAGAAGGAAGTGCCCCGGTCGGGCCGTGCCCGCCAGGAGGGTGGGCGACGACGCAGCGTCGCTCGGGTGGTTCGGGGGCATCGAGGTGAAATGTGTGATGCGGGGAGTACCGGTAAGGGCGGCCGAGGCGCGCAACTTTGTTCACGACTTGCTGCACAAGATAGGCAGCCCGGTCGATGACCTGGCCCTCGTCGATGCCCTCTTGGTGACCACGGAGCTGGTCACCAATGCCCAGCGGCACGCGGGCGGCCTCACCGGGTTCACCGCGCGGATCGTCGAGGGGTATCTGGAAGTGGCGGTCGAGGACGGCAGCGCGCACTGCCCCACCGCCGCCTCCCGACGAGATCCCGATGTCTCCGGTGGATACGGCTGGCCCCTGATACAGCGACTGGCCCGCACCGTCGAGGTCACCGTGACCGTGACCGGCAAGACCATTCGTGTGACCTTGCCCCTTTGACCGGTATCCGATCCGGCCGTCCCGTTGGGGAGCCCGCCCGGCCCTGTTCCTCTGGATGCCCCGGGCGACGATTGCCATCCGTGGTGTCCGTGCGGGAGGGTTGACGAAGGGGAATGGTCGCTGCCGTTTTTGTCACGTGATGGGGTGTACTCGGTGAGCTTGGCGTGGTGAGGAGTTCCGATGTGCCTACGACCGCGTCGGCCGTGACGCAGCCCGCTGCGACGGCATCTGCCGCAACCGCGCCCGCCATGTCTGCGCCCGCCCCGTCTGCGCCGGTCACACCCGCGCCGGTCGCGACCGCATCCTCTGCCCTCGTGCCCGCCACGCCCGCGCCCGCTCCGACCACACCAACAGCGGCCCCGTCTGCTGCGACCGCGACCGCACCCGCCATCGCCCTCGATGCCGACGCCGATGCCGACCTCACCGCCGCCCCGCAACCCTGGCGCTCCGTACCCCACCCCGTACTCGTCCTCAGCCCCTCCGGTCTGGTGCGCGCGCTCAACGACGCCGCGGTGCCGCTGTTCCCGGAACTCAGGACGGGGGCACCGTGCGGCGACGGCCTGGCCGGCTGGCTCGTCGACGCGCATCGGCGCTTCACCGACACCCTGCGGCCCGATGACGACGATCCGGTGCGCGGCCCCATAGGGGACCGGAGCTTCGAGGCGCGGCCGAGCCGTGCGGAGAACGGTGACGTGGTGTGGTGGCTGGTCGATGACACCGCCCGCCGGTCGGCGGAGGACGCCTTGCGTGCGGAGCGTGCGCGGACCGCGTTCCTCGCCCAGGCGTCGACGGAACTTCTCGCCTCCTTGAATGTCGACCGGTGCATGGAAGTCACGGCCCGGCTCGCCGCGCAGCATCTGGCGGACGCCGCCGTCGTCGTCACCCCGCCCTCCGGACGCCGGCTGGCGCTGAGCTTCTGCGGTCCGGGCCGGCAGGTGGTGCGCGACAACGTCGCCGCCGATCCCGCCCTCGTGCCCGGACTGGTCGAGGCCCTGCAGGGGTTTCCGCCCGTGCCCTCGCGCTGGATAGATCCGGCGGCCGTGCCGGACTGGGTGAGGCCGTCCGCGCTGGAGGACATCGGCTCGGTGGCGGTCACCCCGCTCCCCGGGCACGGGGTGGCGGCCGGGGCGCTGATCCTCATGAGGCGTTCCGATCACGCCGCGTTCAGTGAGAGCGAGGAGACCTTCGCCCGGCTGTTCGCCGCCCGCGCCGGAGCGGCCATGTCCGCCGCGCGGCTCTACGCGGAACAGTCCGCCATCACCAGGACGCTGATGCGGGAACTGCTGCCGCCCCCGCTGCAACAGGTGAGCGGCGTGGAGCTGGCCGGCGGTTACCGCGCCTCGAACGACACCGATCGCGTGGGCGGCGACTTCTATGACGTGCACGCGGGGGCCGGGCCCGACGAGGAGTCGCTCATCGTCCTCGGGGATGTGTGCGGCAAAGGCCTGGAGGCCGCCGTACAGACCGGCAAGATCCGCAACACCCTGCACGCCCTGCTGCCGCTGGCGACCGATCATCAGCGGGTGCTGCGGCTGCTCAACGGCGCGCTGCTCGATTCCGACCACACCCGCTTCGCCACTCTGGTGCTGGCCTCGGTGGTGAAGCGGGGCGGCACCGTCCGGCTCCGGGTCACCAGTGCCGGGCACCCCGCGCCGCTGGTAGTGCCGGGCGTGGACGAGCTGCAGCGGGCCGTCAGACATCAGGTCTCCTCTATGAACGTGCGGGTGTGCTGGAGCCATTCGGCGGCGGCCGGCTCGTACGGCGCGGCGGCCGCGACGCGTCGGCGGAAGGCGCTGAGCAGGGTGCGGATGCGGGCGGAGGCCAGAGCGGGCCCGGTCAGCCGCAGCGCCTGCTTGGCGCTCGCGCAGCCGCCGGCGAGGTTGTGCTGGGCGGCCTGGACCAGGGCGAGCTGGGTGAGGTAGTAGGCCCGGTTTCGTACCAGGTCGGGGTGGAGCTGGGCCAGGGCGTGGCGGGCGCGATCCTCCGCCGTCTCGTGCTGGCCAAGGCGGGCGTGGACGACCGCGGCCAGGCCGTGGAGCTCGGCTCCGTCGTAGAAGCGCAGCCACGCCGGCCGCCACACATCCTCGTCGGCGCGGGCCAGGGCCTGCTCGGCGTAGCCGAGGGAGCGCATCACGGCCTGGCGGTCGGGGGTACGTGCGTGGCAGCAGGCGGTGCGGGCGTGGGCGAGGGAGGCGTAGAGCGGGTCGCGGCGGGCGGCCCGGGAGGAGCGGGCGACCTCAGCGGCCGCCAGAGCATCAGCGTTCCGGTTCCCCTGGGTGGCCAGCATGCTGACGTTGTGCCAGGCGCGCAGTTCGGCGTCCGGATCGCGGGACATGCCGGCCAGCGCGAGCGCCCGGTCCAGGTGCGCGGCCGCTCGGCGCTAGCCGTGGGTGTCGATCGCGGCCCAGGCCGCCGTGGTGGTCGCATCCGCCGCCAGCGCGTACAGCGCGCCTCGGCCCCGGGCCGAGGCCACCGGGCGCTCCAGCAGCTGCCGTGCCTTCCCCGCGCAGCGCACCCGGCGCCGCAACAAGCGCCGGGCCGCGCTGTCCGGTCTCCGTGCGGCCGGACAGCGCGGGCGGTTCCCAGCCGCGGCTGGCGTAGTTTTCGCTCCGCCTCCTCCAGCACCACCTCGGCCAGGACGCGCGGCTCGGCGCGCGGTGGCAGGCCCTCGCACAGATGCCGGAGTTCGGCTGCCACCACCCGACCGTGCCCGGTGAGCTGGAGGGCGATCTGCTCGAAGTCGCGAGGCTGGAGGGCCGGGACTGGGCCGGGGCCAGCCCAGCCGATGACGGCTTGCACCAACCGTGCGTGCGCCGCGCGGTCCTGGGGCAGGCCGAGTTCCGCGTCGAGCCAGCCGTCCGGGTCGTACACGACGGTCATCGCCCCGCCCCCGCCCTCGAGGTGGCTCTGTGGGACGGCCAGATGCGCGAAGCGCGCGTTCTGCGATGCACCTCGCCAACCGGCCTGATGCGGGAGGCGGACACAGGGCCGCCGGCCGACGGGACGGCGGGCGCAGCACGCGCGGCGCCCGCCGCGATCACCCCAGCTCCCGGGCAGATGGTGCGGGCACCTCCACGTACTCGGTGCCCCGCTCCTTCAGGCCTGCAAGCATTCGTCTCAGGAGTCGACCTTGCGCAGATCGTCGTCACCTGCCTCGACCGGTCCCCACACGCTCCCATCGTGGCCCGTCAGTTTGATCGACAGTCGGGCGCCTCCAGCCGTCCAGGATCTTGGTGACCACCCCGGCCTTGAGGCTTCTCCTGGTGGCGCCTCGTGCTGCTACTTCACCGCAGGAGTGATCCGCTCCTTCCTGAGCCTGTGCACCTGAACTGAGTAAAGGGCGGCAGCCCACCAGTACAACGCGGCGCCCCAGATTGCTAGTGCCCAGCCAAAGATGCACGCAATATCGGCAACAGAACCGTTCCCCGCGGTTAGCAGCAGGAGAGGGAATGCGTACATCAAGTTAAATGTGGCTGCCTTGCCTATGAAATTGACTTGGAGCGGCCCGTAGCCAATTCTGCGCAGAGCAACGATATTGCCAGCCATGAATACGTCACGCGCGACGAGTAGAACGACAAACCACCACGGGATGACCCCTCGAAGGAGTAGGGCGGCCAGCGTGGAAATCGTATAAAGCCTGTCGGCTGCCGGATCGAGCACTCTCCCTAGCCGGCTGGTCTGATTCCATAGGCGTGCCAATTTCCCGTCGAGATAGTCAGTGATCCCACTCAGGACGAGCAGACCAATAGCCCAAAAGTCGAGACTCGAATTTCCGAAGTACGGCTGTAATACCAGCCAAAGGAACAGAGGGACTCCGGCGATGCGCAGAGCACTCAATGCATTAGGGATAGTCCAGATTTTATCTAGGCCCTGATCCTCTATTTCCCTGTGTTGCATCAAGCACTCCCCAGTTTACCCGGACCGATTCAAAATCTCGGGAATCCTATCAGGGCGCTGATCTTCCCGGTTGACCGCTAACGCCCAGCTCTTCGGTTTATGGGGCCGTGAGGATGACTCCGAAGTGGATGAGGTGCCGGCTGGCCAGGCCGAGGTGGATACCACCCTGGCCGGGTCAGGTCCCCGAAAGGCGGCACCGACTTGGCGTCAGCCGACGAGGACCACGCCCCCTCCCCCGCAGGCCGAAAGTGACGGCGTTCGCAAGCCGCGTGCGGCCTGGAGAGTGGCGTTGGCCGCCCTTGAGCTCCAGCATCTCCATATGCGGACAGAGTGCGCGTTTTAGTGCGATAGGCGTGGTAGATAAGTTCACTTGTGAAGCAATTAGATAGATTACTTGCGTAGATCATCAAGTGTTGATAGATTGCGACCGTTACGGGCAATTTGCGCCCGTGAGTCACTGTCGTGCGCATTGCGCTTCGCACTCTGCTGACCATAGGTGCGAGTGTCGCAATTCGCAGGATCAATGGGGGGATTTGGATATGCAGAAGAAGCGGACGGCAGCGTTATTCGCGACAGCCGCAACGCTCCCGCTCCTTGTTGTCGGGATCGCCGGCAGCGCGTCGGCGGCCAACGAGCCGACTAGTGCGACCGCCGAACAGTCGGCCAGTCCGGCTCCGAACGGTGACCCGCAGGTTGCTCTCTCCGGCTGGGATCGGACCGTCTCGTGGAAGAATAAGGGGACGGGGCGCTGGCTCTCGTATGGGATGGGCAAAGTCGTGACCGCAAATGACGATCGCGCCATCAGCTGGTGGGAAAAGAAGAACGCAGACGGCACATTCACGCTCGCCTTTAAGGGCTTCGGCGGTGGGTGCCTGGACGCCAATACCAAGGGTGACGTGTACGCCATTGACTGCAATGGCGGAAATAACCAGAAGTGGTACGAGACCAAAACTTCGACCGGGTGGCGTCTTAAGAACAAGGCGACCGGACAGATTCTGGACAGCACTCGTGCGGGCGGCGTGTACACGAACCCTGACTATGGGAACGCAACCCAGAGGTGGTCCTAGTCTTATTGGGGGCTACCGCGTCGCGTACTAAATATTTAGTCGTGACGCCTTCAAGGTCTCAGTAAGATCGTTTACTCCTTGAGATGTTCCACTGGGCATCAACTGCCGCCACCGCGGGCCATGCGTCCGAGGTGGCGGCATTCCCGTTCTGTGGAGCCATGTGTGGGACTGGTCGACAGCAACTTGCCGCTGGCTGACGCCTGCCGCCTCTGAGGCATCTCCCAACCGGGGGGCCCGCGGTGAGTGATCGCATCAGTGACCCTGCGATCCTGGTACGCGGGCGCCTAACTGCTGGACGCCTGCGTGGAGTGGTACGCCCCGGGGGCGTGGCCCAGCGGGCGGCCGCCACCACTCGAGCGCCCTACGCGCAGGGCGCACACACTCGAAAATGGCAGGTTCGCCGCGCGCGAGAGCCCACGGGCTCCCGGGCCTGGCCGCAGTCGGGCGCACGTCGAACAAGGCAGGAGCAGCTGATGGCGTCCTCGGTGAGGCCGTAGGCGACGAATTCCTCGTCGTCGTACCACTCGGCGCCGGCCAGACGGTCGTGCAGGTCACGAGGCGGAAGGCGTCGCGTCCGTGGCGTTAGTCGAGGTGTTCGAGTTGCGGGCGGGTGTGGTGTTCGGCGGCGGCGTGGACGTCGATGAGGTCCCGGGCAGCGCCGCGATCGGCCAGGGCTCGGAGTTTGGTGCCGATGACGTCATCCGCGCGCCGTACTCTGTGTCGCGCGGCGGCGACCACAAGTTTCCTTTGAGGATGTCGACTTCGCATGCCGCGCCGTCGGCGTCGGTGGCCACGAGGCGGGCGGAGAGCGGGGCGGTGCTGATCACCGTTACGCGCCAGCCCCGCTCGGCCAGGCCCTGCTGGAGTATGGGCGATGCAGGCCATGGGTGCGGGGTTCTCGGTGGCGACGTCGAGGCTGAGGCGGTTGACCAGGCCGTGGGCCTGGACGGCGTTGCCGCCGGTGATGACCAGGGGGTAGGGGCCGCCGAGGGCGAGAACGTCGGCCAGGAGCCAGCGGTGGGGTGCGCTGATGTTCACGCGGCTGCGGACGTCCCGCCGGCCAGAGCAGGGAAGGTGGCTTCCCACACCTCGCGGATGCGCCGGCTGGCCAGGGTGCGCAGCACGGGCCACTGCGAGGCCAGCAAGTCTCCGTCAAGCAGTGCGGCCAGGTCGTCGAGCTGTCCCTCGGCCAGGACGGTGCGGTAGTAACTCATGCGCTGGCGTGGCCGGTGCAGGTTGTAGGTGCGCAGACCCGACCACGCGATGTGCAGCGGTAGCTCCACCTCGCCATCAGTGTGTCCGGCGAGGTCGTGGAGGGAAGTCGGCAGTCGTTGGGCGTACCGCTGGCGCAACACGTCGACGGTGGACGGTGTGTCGGCGGTGGGTGAGGACTGCGAGGCCATGCGGCGATTATCCCCGACCGGCGTGCTGGCGGATAGCGCCCTGCCCGCTCGGGAGCCGATGTCTTGCCGGTGGCCCAGGTGCAGGCTGCGGCTTCGGTGAAGAACAGCGCTTGTGTCTTGTACGCGGCACCGCGTACTTCGAAAACGACACAAACGCTGTTCTCGCGGCGCCAGCCGAGGGCGCCCCTTCTCTTCACCGAAGCCGCGGAGCGCTCGCATCGAGGTGGCTCTGCCGCACGGCCGTGGCTACGGATACACCAGCCCCGGTTGCTGTGATTCAGCCGCGTCTTGAACGGGAGAGCATGCCGATCCGAGCTGACATCACGCGATCAAGACCACTAGCTGAACTCGAAACGGCCTACTTCTTGACGTACAGGTACTCTGCGGTCACCCAAACATCGGCGATCTTCACCATCGCCTCGTGGCAGACATACCGTTGCCACTTTCCTTTAGCTATTCCTTGGTCGCCCTTCTTCCGGCAGTACGCATTGGTGGTCATGGTGAACGTATCCTCGAGGACGTAGCCAGCCGGGGGATGCCAATCAGTCTGGGCTAAGTGCGAGCCCTCTGTTTCTCCTGTCAGGGCAATTTTCTGGATGGGTGCCTTAAGTGCGGAGGATGGCGGGGTCGATGCTGCCTGCGCGCTGCCCTGAGTGGAGATGGTGAACACGGCGCCCGCTGCGACAACGCCCACAGCTGCGGTAATCCTCTTGATTTTCATGATCCCTCTTTCCCTTTCCTTGTTGAAAACTACTGCCCTTGTTGTGTGCGGTGCGTGGCCAGATACCAGCGCACCGAGCTACCTCAGGCAGATGAACGTGAGGCTCGGCACAACACTCGGCAGCTCACGTCGTATCCCGCTTGACGCCGCTCCTGGCAAACGACCGGAACTTCACGCCTTGAGCTTTTGCAGGGCCAGGCGCTCGGTGCGGCGTGGGTTTCCGTGGAGACGGTGCAGGAAGATCCATCGGCCGTCTTCGTGGGCCGCGGTGAACGCGGATGCATTTCGCGTTGCGCCGTTGTGCCAGTGAACGCGTCCGCTGCGGAACCATGTGGGAGCAGGTTCACCGAGCACACGGTCCACTACGAGACCGGTCACCAGGCGTGCTGCTGTGCGCGGGGTGGCCCATAATCCGCCGGCCGGCAGGATCGGTCCCGTCAGGCTCCAATGGCGGCGGGGTCGGCCGAGCAAGCCCTGGGCTACGAGTCGCCGTTCAGGTGGTGGTGAAGCGGTTACGGCCCCTGGCGGCAGGCCCAGTGGAGTGAGCACGTGCTCGTCGGTGAGCTGCTGAAAGGTGCAGCCAGTTGCTGTGGTGAGGGCGTGACCGAGGACGGCGTATCCGAGGTTGGAGTACTCCTGTGTTCCCACAGGACCGGTTGCTGTCGTGTGCCACTTCCTCAGCACCTCACGCAGAGCGGTCTCTGTGAAGCAGGCGTAGGGATCGGCGCCGGAGGTACCGGCATGGGGAGGGAGACGAGGCAGTCCGGAGGTGTGCTCAGCCAGGTGCCGCAGAGTGACACCGGTGCCCTGCGGAACGTCCGCGAGGCGGAGCTCCAGCGGGTCATCGAGGTTGAGTACTCGCGCGGTTGCGAGCTGAGTCAGGATCGTGCCGGTCACGACTTTGGTGAGCGAACCCAATTCGACGAAGTGGTTGAAAGAGTGACCGTGCGATACGTGGTCCTGGATTCCTCTGCCGCCCAGGACGCAGGTGGGCACCGGCATTGTTTCTCCTGTCCGGTCTCGCCTGACGAGCTGGCGAGGCCGTCTCATGGATGTGGTGGTGTCAGGCGGCATGAAAGCGTCCCGCCGGGCATCCGGTGGCGGTTTCGAGCCACCCATCGGTAGACGGTATGAGCGCACTGGAGCATGCCGGGGAGGCTGATTGCCGCGCCGGCGATCCGGCACCTGCGGCGTGGGGAGCGACGCAGGTAGGCAGCCAGGGCGTCGGCGCCGCCAGCCAGGACACGGCCATCTCGCAACAGCAGGACCTCGCGGTCGAGCCGCTCGCTGTGAGGCCGCGTTGTCTCTTCTGGAAGAACCTGCCAGGGCACTGCGTCCACGGCCGGGCGCCCCAAGGCGGATATGCGGTTGATGACGTTCTGACAAAACCCGCAGTCTCCGTCGAAGACCAGCAGCGGCTCCGAACGGGTCATCGGTGAAGTCACGGAACCTTCCTCATGGTCTGGCCGCTTGCTGAACACGGTCCGCGAGAGGCAGCTGACAGCGGTTCAATCGGTACAGCGGTCAGCTCATCCATCGGAGGAGACGGTCGCGGGGCGTGGTTGCGACTGCGTCGCGCCGGCCGGCGGGGAGACGGGAACGACGACGGATTGCCGCACGCGGGCATCAGAAGATCGCAGGCGGCGGAACAAGGAGCTGCACCGTTTCAATGCCGTGTCGAGAGCCCCGCTCAGAAAGATGAGATCGCACGCCATCATGGTCAACGCAAAGCTCGTGAGACCCATGAAGACCCCAATGGCCAGGTGGAAGCTCATGGAGGCGAGCGCAGCCCACGGACGCAGCCGCGGAACGAGGATTCCCAGTGGGAAGTACACCAGAAATATCGTTGTGGAGTACGTTCCCAGGAAGACGAGGAATTCGTTCTGGTAGACGAGTTCGGAAACTCCCGGAAGTTCAAACTCGGAGAGCCGAAGGACGTAGAAGAGGGCTGTCCCGTCCTGCCACACCTTACCCTGCACCTTGTACAGGCCGCTCACCACGTACACCAAACATATCTGAGCAGCAATGGCTAGGATGCCGAGGTTGTGTAAGGGGTGCGAGAGTGCTATCACGATGCTGGGCATGCGCCGCGAAACTTTACGTGCAACGCCGGTGGAAAATGATAGGCGTCCGTAGCAGCGTGTGAGCAGCAGCATGGGGATAACTACGTAGGCCAGGTTGTCTCCACCGTCCAGGAGGACGGGCTGGCGCTGATAGATCGACCACAGGAACACCCAGTGAAGGGCCAGTACCAGCCTTCCACCGACGCCGCAGGTCACAGCCAAGGCAGTCAGCATTCCCAGATGAAAGACGATCTGGAACCAAGCTTCGGAGTTGCTGACCGCATACAGGCTGAAGGTCCCGTTGTCCTGCAGCTGGGAGACAAATTCTCGCCAGGGAAGCACACTCTCGGGGCCGAAAAGGTAAGAGCGGTCCCCATACTGGCTCGCGTAGTACATGAATCCTACGAATCCGAGCAGTGCCCGTGTCCCGCTGACGCCGAGGATACTGAAAGACTGAGTACTGGCCGTGTCCAAGAAGCGGGATATCTTTTTCACTGCGACCCCACCTTCACCCAGTCCATGTCCTGTACCTCCGTCTGACTCTTAGCCTTCGGGTCATTCCGCTTGGACCAAGGCGGCATTTTCTCCACGTAGGCGCGAACCTGCACTTTTTCAGGCCTACCGCCGCACACCGAAGGCATCTGAGTGACTGAGTAGTTGGAAAGGAACGCCACCGTTTCCTTGCGAGTTTCCTTCTCCAGAGGAGTAGCCGGCAGCGGTCGCTTATGCAACGCCTTTTGCTGCTCTCTGAGCTCATCCAGCACCGGATCTCCACCACTTAGCTGGAGAACGTTCCCCGTCACCAGCCTCGACATGCGGGAAGGGAAGAACCTGCTGCTCTGAGCCGCGTCGATGTACCTGCGCGTCACATCATAAAAGCTAGTGACCTTGCCGTTCGCACATCGACCACGAGCCAGAATCCCGCGGTTCTCGGATAACGGATCCGGGGCAAAGAGCTTCCAGTTCTGTGCCTGGTACGGCTCCAGATAATTGTTCACGAAGCTCATGAAGCGAAGCTTCACCGGAGTCAACGGCATCTGCGAGAAGCTGGCCACACAGAAATGAAGGCCCAGAAGGGCGGCGCCAACCAGCAGCGCCACCCTCCTGGTTATAGAGTGATCCTTCACTTGTCGAAAACCATCTCGACGGAAGAACCGTTCGGGACGGACGAAGACGGAGCGGAGCCAAAGGCTTTGGTGGCGTCGCCGACCAACTGTCCAGCCGACTTCCCAGCCAGCTGAGCGGCTGCCTTGCCGTGCACGTACGCCCTCTGCGCCGCACGAGTAGCCGCCTTGCCAGCCTTGGCAGCCAGCTTGCCCAGACCGCCGATGACCTGTGGAGAGTTGCCCGGCTCCTGCGCCTTCACAGTCGCCGCAGAAACGGCCGGCGCCTTCGCCTCAGCAGCCTGCGCCGATCCCTGAGTCGCCACAATCAGGGCGGCACTCGCAAGGACGACGCCAGCCCCGGCAGCTATCTTCTTCATAATCTTCCCTTTCCTTTAAAGCCTGCCTCACAGCAGGCAGGAGGTACGCCAGCCGCAGGCACGACTGACGGCATGACGGGTAAACGAACCTCAGGATGAATGCGCTCAGCGCATGAACAGGATGCTTGCGCCCATCGATATATCAACCAAGGCGACTCTTCCGGAAAGGAGAGAATCAGGCGCAACTAAGCACCGGCGCACAGCACTTTCCCTGAATCTGCTAGGGAAGTTGCGCAAGGCAACAGAATGAATCCCCGTAATACATGCAGTCCTACCCCCGTTTACCCCCGACCCTCCGATTTCGAAGGGCTCTGCAATGCGCAATGAATACTTCCATACGCCTGCGGCGCCGTCCACGAGAAAAGAAGAGAAGAGCCCGATCCGACATGTCCTGAAACTGTGCGTGTCAGAGATGCCTCACAGCCTGCCAGACATCAAGGAACCGGAGTAAAATGCTCCCATTCGTCGACTGCCTGCTTGCATTACTCTGCGAAGTTGAAAGTCGCAAAGGAAACATTCCAGTAAGTCTTGAGCTGGCGACGGGTTCAGGTCAGCGAGCGAGTGACGCTTTCTCGTGCGAGCGTGATCAAGCTGGCTCGAAACTACGTTTCATTGCACCCTGATCAAGCTGCACTGGCTGGAACGCCCCCCTTCAGTCGCAGACGTCAGCGCGAGATTGCTCAGCTCAACATCGCCGTACAGGAGCCCAGAGGGCCAGCATCACGTGGCGCGAATCGTGACCGGCACAGGAGGCGGGCTGCTCGGAGCACGACTGGCTCAACGGCCAGCCCGACTCCCGGGTACCGCATCACTAGTCCTGGTCGGGGCTAACAGCAGCCGCTCTATGCCAGTAGGACAATGGCGAGTTCCCTTGCAAGATCGAAAAGGAAGGTGGTTGCTGTGTCCGACCCCAACACCCCTGACTTCTCCGCGCTGGAGGGAGGTGAAGAGCAGCAGGCGTTCGATGCCGTCCGTGCGGTGGTGAACTGGTACACCGCCCAGCTTGTCGCCGAACACCGGGCGCCGTTGCCCCGACTGCAGCGTCGACACCCTCCGCGCACGGCGATGCCGGCACTGCGACGTCTACCTCGAAGAACGCCACCACGAGCAGACCGGCACGACCCGCTGGGTCGACGCCCACAACAACATCGGCTGCCCCCACGCCCCTGACCCTGCCCTGCCGGCGCCCGAACCCGAGGCAGAGGACGACATCTACCCGGAGGAGCGCTGGCGCGAGTTCCTTTCGGTATGGGCGAGCGGACGTCGCGGCAAGCCCGTGACCGTGCAACAACTGGTGGAAGACGGCACGCTCGTGAGCATCCTGCCGCGCACCCGATACGGCGAAGTCCACCCAGTCCATCTCGATCGATGGCTCGCCGCCCGCGCCGGCCGAAACGAACACGGCGTCATCATCCGCCACGTCATCCAGCAAGGCGGCGATGGCGCACGACTGTGGGAGGCATCCACCACCACGTCTCCTACCCCCTGATTCGCGACCGACGTGCCAACAGGAGCCGGGGCCAAGACCTCTACGTTGCGGCATCCCGTGGCTTCGTCCGCCGGGCTTCGACCTGAGCGCGGCACCCGGGACACAACGGGTTTCCGCCCACGCCGTATCGCTGGACCAGGTCCTGACACGACGCACACGGACCCACCTGCTCGACCAGGCACCCCAGTCGGGCAGCCACAGCTGCGCGGTCGGCCCGCGGGCGGGACGGCCGGCGTGCATCCAGCAGGGTGTCGCCTAGAGGCGAGGGAGGCGTCAAGCGGGGCGAGGCCGAGCCTGGGGCGCTCGCTTGCTGAGGGATGACCGGCGCATTGCGGGAGCCTGCTGTCGGCGACGCCTGTAACGGCGCTCGGCGTGACCGAGGTGCCCGCGGTTCGGGGACGGTGATGCCGGCCGGCACAATCGCGCCGGTATCACGGGGGACACTCCCACGGAGTTCCTTGTCGTCAAGCCGCTGCTGGTAGGAGCACTCACGGGGCAGAGGCCGATTCTCCGGCCGGGCGGGAGCGTGATCATCCACGGTGCCCGGCTCAGGACCGGCAGCCACATCATCGCTGGTGGCGTCGAGGTAGCGGTCGCGGTCCTGCGTGGCGACCCACATGTGCGACGCCCGACTGCGGCGGCCCGCCTGCGCGGGCAGATAGAGAGAGACGTACTCGCCGGCGGCAGCTACCGCGACGAGCCGGTCGAGGTGCATACCCAGGGTGGGCGCCCAGGTGCCGTGCCATTGGTTGCAGCGCCCATAACCGCGGTCCGGACAGGGCAGAGGATTCCTGCTGTCGCACTTCTTGAGCTTCAGTTCCTTGACGCCGCCGCGGACCAGAAGGGGATTGCCGCCGGAGAAGGCCTCCAGCGGAAGCCGGTCGATGCGCGCCCAGGGTGTCCGTTCAATGAGCGGCGCCCCTGTGTCATCGGTGGTCCACAGCGGACTGATCCCGTCGGAACGGGCAATGTCGCTGCGCTTGGCCACGGCCGGCGCTGTGGCCCAGGACAGCTGAATCTCGCACCCGAGTTGCAGCCCCTGCTCGCCGTGGACGAGAACATCGGTACGTCGCCGCCCGTCGGGCGCGCGCGCTTCGAGTTCCGCGGAGTATCCCGCGCTTTCGGCGGCCTGGGCGATGCGGTCTTTGAGAGCCCGGTGCCGAGGGCTCTCTGGTGCTGTGGGGTGTCGTCGGCCCGTGCTGTAGTGGACAGCGACGGGCCGGCCCTTCCACAGCCGCAGGAACATCCATTGTGGGCAGCCCGGATCCTGCTCTCGGCATTCCAGACACTCCAGGTCGCCTTTGACGGTCTTGCCGTAGAGCGACTCCCACAGGAGCCGGTCTTCCCGGACATCGAGATCCAGCTCGGAGAGGTTGATCGCCCCGAGCACCTTGTGGAACACACCGTGCGCCATACGAGTTACGCTACGGCGAGCCACTGGCAATTGACACAGTGTGATGCCCTCCGTATGCCCTGGGCGTGCAAACGCCCGGGGAGGCCAGCAGCGCATTTCTGTGCCGCGCGGCAGTGGCCCCGGGACATAAGGTGTGCTCATCCCACGAGCTGCACGCTGGGATCAGATGCCTTCGGCAGCCGGTGGCGGACCGAGACGATCCCATGGTGTGGCCTGCCCATCGGAGGAGCCTGGATCGCTACGACGGGGCAGGTGCGGGTTCAAGCCGGGAGCCGCTGGCAGGCCGTACGTCGGAGGGTTCTTGGGGTGGTCGTTGATCCAGGCCAGCCCGCCGAGGTCGAGCCGTTGGCGTGCCCGGGTCACGGCGACGTATGACAGGCGCGCTTCGGGGATGTTGAGGTCCCCGGGGACCGGTTTTCCGTGTGCGTCGAACGTGTCGCTCGGGGCGGGCTCGAAGTCGCGGGCGATCTGGACTGTCGGCCACTCCCGGCCCTTGGCCTTGTGGGCCGTGGACACCGCCACGTCCGCCTGGGCCTCATCGTCGAGACGGCTGACGGCGTCGAGGATGACGTCGGCGCCGTACTCATCAATGACGTCTACGAGCGGGGCCAGATCGTGGCCGGCCGGGTCGTAGGTGACGTACTCCTGCAGATCGGCCCAGTTCTTGAACAACACCAGTTCCGGGTGACTGGTACGGCGCCCCTCTTTGAGGTCGCTGGCTGCCTTGGCCAGGGCGGCCAGCGCACCACCGCCGCCCACGAACGCCACGCGACGCTTCGCCTCCAGCAGGTGGAGAATCGCTTCGATGGCGCCCCCGTTGGTGCGGCACAAGATCGCGTCCGGGTCCTTGAGCGGCCCGATGTCGGTGACGAGCTCAGGGGAGCCCTGCAGCCGGATCGGCGCATCCACGATGGTCAGCCAGCGATTCGCTTCGTGAGCGAGGCCGGGGCCGAAGCGGAACGACTGCGACAGTGACAGCTGATGTCCTTCGAAGCCGGTCATGACATCTCGCGCCCCGCGCCAGCCGTAGATCGCCTGTGCCGAGTCCCCGACCATCACCAACTGGGCGTGGTCGCGTTGCGCTGTGAAGACTTCCTCCACGACCGGGTTGGTGTCCTGGGCCTCGTCCAGGAGCAGGAAGTCGGCACGGATCACAGGTTTCTGCAGAGCCCAGAGCTTCAAGTAGTGATCATGTGTGAAGCGGACGACGCCCTCCTTGGGGTTCTGGAGGTCCTCCCAGGCGCGCCGCGCAAACGGCAGTGCCAGATCAACCAGCTGCCCGTGCAGCAGGGCGTCATCTAACCCGCGCAGCCCGGGGACGTGACGGCGCCCGAGTTCGGCGTCGGCGGAGTAGCAGAACCGCTTGACGGTTTCGAACACCAGGTAGGACAGCGCACGGTTGGTGACACGCCGCTCACCGAGGCGCACCACCATCGTGGGGGCGATGCCCAGGGCCTGACCCATCACCCAGCCCGGCTGGCGAGGCGAGTCCAGCCGGTCCTGGTAGCGCCTGCCCACGGCCTCATGCGCGAGGGAATGCGCTGTCCGGCACGCCACGTTGACCGGAAACTTGGCCGCGGCGTCCATGGCCACGGGCTTGTTGAACGCGATGTACCGGCCGCGCTTGCGCACACTGCGAGCCAGCATGGTCAGCGTGGTCGTCTTCCCCGTCCCCGCCCCGGCCTGCAAGACCAGATGCTCCCCGCCGGCGAATACCTCAACAGCGCGGTCCTGCTCAGCCGTGGGTTTCGGCCCTGGAGCCCGACGAACAACTGGCGCCCTTCCCACGCTGACCGGTTCCGGTGCCTCATAGTTACGCTCGGGGCCTTCCAGCTCTTGCAGCCACTCCCGCGCGACGTTCACGGCCCGCTGGAGGAGTGCCTCGTCGGCTCCGGCCCGCGTGGGCACGCCGAGTTTGGCATTCAGGCGCTGATTGACCCCGCCGAAGGTCAGCCCTGTAACGCGGGTGAGCGTGGACACCAGCTGCCGCAGCTCGCCCTGGAGCAAACGCGGTGCCGCGGCACGCGGCACCGCGCGGTCCGTCGACGGTGCGCCGCAGGACCGCTCGCTATGGGCGGACTGCCCAGAGGTGGGTACGGTTCCCGGATCCGTTCGCTTTGCCAGCGGTCCGCGTGCAGAAGGACCGGCCGCGCGCGCGGCCTGGATCCCCGTGTCACAGGCGGTGGACGCATTCTCTGCGGGCGCAGACCTGCGCGGTGCAGGTGCTCCGACGGCAGGGCGGCGCCGAGTGTGTTCGGCCAGGGCGCTCCGCCAGTCGTATGCGCTGTCTTGCGACAGCCTGCTGCGCAGCCACACGATGGCAGCGTGCCGGTCGACGCCCGCCGAGCGGGGAATGAGCCGTGCGGCGCGCGCCAATGGCGGTCGCGGTGCGATCGTGCCGTGCAGCGATGACGTCGACACCGAGTCCCTCACGGATCTCTGCGATGAGGTCGGCGCACTCGTCCTCGGTCCAGGCCCGACCCTGCCGCTGGGGACGAGCGTCGTCCGCCATAGTCTCCTGCTCTCCCACCTGTGCCGGTCTCCCGTCCTCACCGGCGAGCGGGTCATCTCGCCTGCCCATGCCTTCACCTTCGCTCACCTGCGGTCTGTACGCAGGCATTCAGTGGATATTGAGCAGGGAGCGCCGGTCGCTGAAGGTGGGTGTGGCCCGTGCCCCAACCCGCGCCGCCAGCAGGCACGGCAAGCGCCATCTGATGCGGAGGGCGGGTGACAGAGTCAGCCGACGGTAGACGTGAGAGATGGCACGAAATGGCGGCGCGCGTGGAAGCATGACCCGCATGAACGAAGTAGGGACGGAATCCCCTTTAGCTGCACCACCGTTGACGCACCCAGACGACATCGTCCCGGCCAACGACCCACGTCTGTCGCTGCTTCCCGATGAGCTGGAGACGGTCAAGGAGATCGTTCAGAAGCACCTGCCGGGCGTTGTAGCCGTGATCTGCCAAGACATGGCGTGGAGGTTGGCGGATCTCGCGCCGATCCCAGTGGAGGGGGCTGCGCATGCTGCGTGGGTGCGAGAGCTCGACGCGGAGCGGCGTTCTGCGTGGATCAACCTAACTGCCGAGCGGAAACTGTACGTGGACCTGTCCACGGCGTACGGAGCAGGCAAGTGGAAGACGCTGCTGCTCCTCCTCACCCGGCCGCCATGGGAGGCACCAGCCTCGGGGTACCTTCCCAAGGCTGACTACGACAAGTTGCAAGCGATCCGGAACGCATACCAGGATCGAATGGACGCCACGGCGCGAGAGTTCGTGCTCCTACGTGAGGCACACCAGAAGCCATCGACCCGCGCATAGTCAGCGTCCGCACGCCCCAGGTTGGCAGGGAAGCCAGCCCATTGCCAGGTGCATCACGCGGAGCCGCCGGCCCATGCTGCGATCCGCTCCGCGTGCGGCCGTTTGCGGGGCGACCGGTACCCTTCGGACCGGCGGCATGGGACGCCGGGCGGCGCCCCACACACCGGGCAGGCAACCTCGCGGATCACGACCTGGCGGTCCACACGGGCAAGAACGGGGACGGCCGCGATCGGCGACGGTTCCGCTGGCTCCTCCGGAACGCCCGGGGTGAAGTCACGAGGCCGGCCGGTGAGCATGAGCAAGCCCGTGCGGGCCTCACCGGACGCCAGACAGGTCTCCGAGTGGGCGATGCGCACTGCGTGGGCTGCCGCAGGCGTCAATGCAGCCACCCCCTCTTCATCAACGCTCCAGCGCAAATTCCCAGGAACGACCGCCCCGGGCAACTCGGCAGCATTGAGTACGACCCAGCCCCGGCCCGCAAGCGGGTACTGCTGGACGAGGACCTGGCAGTCGGGGCACCGAGCAGCCCGTCCACGCTCCGGCGGCCAGTGAGCGGCGCGCGGGGCCGGCTGTTCGTCGGGAGCCTCCGGCTGCGCCTCGGATAACGCAAGCTGACGGCCGAGACGGGTCCTTGAGCTGGAGGCGGCCGGTGGCGGGGGAGGGGGCTTGTGCCATTGCTGGGCGATGTCGCGGCCTCGCTCGCGCCGGTCCCGCTCGGCGAGCGCGCTTCGCCAGTCGACGTCCGTTCCGCGCCGGAGGCAGTCTCGGAGCCACGGCAGCGCGTGCTGGCGGTCGACGGCTTGTGAGGGCGGGATGAGCCGAACAGCCTGTTCCTCGATGGCCACTGCTGACCGCTGGTGCCGTGCGGCAATCTCTGCCATGGACAGCCCTTGGCCGATCGCCACGAGCAGATCGGAGCACTCCGAGTCGCTCCACGGACTCCCCTGTCGTGCCATCGGTGTGCTGTCACGCCGCTGTTCGCTGCCCACCGGCCACCTTCCGTACCAGGTCCCTGGCTCGAAGCTCGCTTGCTTGCTTCTCTTCGATCGGCCCGGCGGCGTCCGCCAGCGCCCGCTACCGACCGAAAAGCGCCCCCAAGGTCATACCAGAGGACTTCCGCAGCTGGGCGGCGATCAGCGGTTCGAAGCCATAGCGGATGGCCTCAGCGGCAGCGGCCCGGACCTCAGCGTCGGTGACCTGCTGGCCCCGAACAGACTCCAGCAGACGCAGCGCCGGGGCGGGTACGGTCATGCGCTGGCCACCGCCCTCGAAAGTGGCGCTCCCGTCGGCATGATGGATGACACGCTCCGGCGCATGCTCCGGAGGTGCCAGGGCCCCGGCGATGGCCTGGACGGATCCGCCGCTCGGCGCGGCGACTCGTTGGACAGCCACCTGCGGGTGAAGCGGCATCCACAGCTGGCGCACCCTGGCCGAACTCGGTCGGCACAGCACCATCCCGAGCGGATCCACGAGATACAGCGGCTCACCCGGCGGCAACGCAACGAAGCCAGCATCGGCGTAGTAGCCGACCAACTCCTCGTTCTCTTTCAGCAGCGTGCCGAGCACGACCCTGTAGCCCTGCTCGCGAGCCTCCCGGGCCGCCCGCTGCAGAAGGTGCCGGCCCAGCCGCCGGCCGCGGAATTCCTCGGACACCGCAACCGCTGACGCCTCGACGACACGTTGCGCCAGGCGCCGACGGTGGTCATCGCTGAGCCCCGGGATGGTGCTGATCCAAGACAAAGGCGGGCAGGTCACGACCACACCGGCCACATCACATCTGGTCGCTTCAGCCACCCACGCGCCAAGACCCACGCGTGCTGCGACACCCTGTGGTGACCCCAGAGCGCGGGCCACGCATCGTGCCTCGTCAGGGTCTTCGAACTCCACCAGCTCCAGCAGAGCAGCGGTGGCATCGTGATCGTCTGGCCGGGCCGGGCGGAGTGTGAACCCGCCGGCTGCTTGCCGATGCAGGCGTGCGCGGTGGCGTCCCTTGGATGCTCGTCCCACGGGCCGTCAACGACCCGTCGCGGGATCCGATACGCCGGGATGGGCCAAAAGGGGCGCGACCGCCAGAGGGCCGATGCGCGGGTATTTGCCGCGGCCCGACCGACAGTTCGTGCGTGCCGGCGCCCAGTCAGCTGTCACTCTCGTCGGATGCCTGCGGATCAGTTGGCGCCGGTGCCGTGTGAAGGTCAAAGGGGCCCCCACGAGCAGACAGGGCCGTTGGATGTGATGTGGACTTCAGGACCTGGCGGCGGTAGGGGATTCCGGACCCGTACTTTCGGGCCTCGATCTGCTGTGGGTTGTGCTGCCACTCCTCGAGGTGCTGCGCGATGGCGTCGAGCAGATCCCGCTCGGCCGGAGTGCCGGCCTGCACCGGCGCCTCTCGCAGGACAGCAATGACGGTGACCGCTGTGGGGAACGCGATGCCCGTGTGCGCTTTGCCTTCGGTGATGCTGGTCTGAAGACGAGTGAGGGTGGTGTCCAGCGGGTCTTTGAGCCAGGGAGCGGAGTCGGCGAAGCCCGGGTGCTCTGTCAGCCAGACAAGAAGCACCGCACACTCGAAGGCGTTGAGGTCGACGGCGCTGCCGGCGAACAGGTGGTGGAAGATCCGCATCAGGAGATCACGCCGACGGGGCGTATGGCGCCGCTCGTAGAGGCAGTGATGGCACAGCCAGTCCATCGCCGCGTAGGTCCGGGCGTCCTTGGGAGTGCGGAACCTGCCGATGAGGTCTCCGGCCTTGACCGGGTCGCTGCACAACCCGCAGGCAATATCAGCGTGTGCCGGCTTGAGCATGCGGGGGACGGGGAGTTGGGCGATACCTTCGGGCCGTTTCACCCGTGGCTTAGGGGCCGGCGGGGCGTATGAGTCCGGGGCGTTCAGCCACCGCCGCAGGACTCGCAAGGCTTCGCCCAGGTCAGCCTCGTCTGCGGCTGCCCAGTCCTTGATGCCGACGGTCTTGGCGAGCCGCTTTCGGACCTTATCGGGCGAGGCAGCCAGCAAGAGGGCGACGGCGCTGATGCCTGTGTCGGTCCACGAGCGCCGCTCCGCACCGCGCATAGCGTGGATCTCGTCGAGCGACGGGAAGTCGTGGCCGGCCATGTCCAGGGTGACTTCTTCGATGGTCATGCCGTCTGCTTTCGCCAAGATGGGTGGTCGCTCCAACATGGCGGTGTCTGCATGGTGCCCCGGTGCCTGGTCACCGGTTCGGTGCAGCAGGATCGCTCGGGCGAGGGAAGCAAGCATTGCGCCGGTGACGCCTGCCGCCGTCAAACGAACAGTGGGCCCCCTTGGCGGGATAGCACCGTCGGACGCCGGGTCTGGGCAAGCATCGCGCGGCGCCATCCCCGCCGGTTCGTGAAGCGGTTCGGGTCCAGGCGCGGGGAGCGGCTGCGCCATTCGGCCAGGTGCTGGGCCACCGCCTTGAGGACCACGGTCTGCGTGTCGATGGCACCCGGTTCGGCGCCTTGGTGCACGACGCGGACCACGGCGTGCGTGGGGCGGTGGGGCAGGTGAATCGAGGTTGCCTGGGTGTCGATGCCGTGCTGGAGCGCATCGAGCGCTTCCCGCAGCGGCTTTGATGGCGTCGCGCAGCTGCTCCGCGTCGGCATCGCCCCGCTGCCCGACGCCCATCACGTAATTGAACTGCATCTGGACAGCCGCGAAGGATGCATCGGTGGCGCCCGCTAGCGGACCTACCCAGCCATTGAGCGTCTGGCGAAGCTCGGCTTCATCAAGCGCGTCGAGCTCGTCCTCGGACAAGAGCAGTCGACGGGGACCGTCTGATCGTGGCACAAGCGAGGGGTCCTCGATCCACCGCTCCACCAGCGTCAGGGCCTCTCCGAGATCGAAGAGGGAGAACCACTCGCGCCCGCGCAGCTGCCGATCCCGGTTAATCAGCGTGTTGATCTCCCTCGCTGACCGCTTGGCCGCGCTGCCCGCCCGGCCGGCCAGGATGTTCAGCTCCTGCCGAGCCCGGCGCTTGGTGAGGAAGACCACTGGGTCACACAGCCAGCAGGGCACGCCCTCGGCGGCGGCCGCCCGCTGCCGACACCAGGAGCACACAAATCCTGGGCACTCCGCGCAGAGCGAGTCCGCTCCCTCCGGAACGTCCACGTACGCCCCGGCAGGCAGAACGGCCCGGAGCTGATCAGCCACCGACCGGCATTCCCGCTTGCACTGCTGGGCTGCCAACGCCATGCCCCTGCGCCGGGCCAGTGCCTTTCGCCGTACGGGCATCTCTGTCGGGTAGGTGTCCGTATCGACCTCAAGGTGCTCGCCCAGCGCTGCACGATAGGCATCCAGCAACGTCTCGTCGGCGCTGCAGTCGACCTTGCGGTTGTCGAAGTCGTCAAGGCACTTACACGGCAGCCGTTCTGCGTACCCTCCAAACGTCGCCCCGAAAGAGCCGCACAGCGGGCACACGGTCCATCGATAGGGGTGATCGTTCTCCGAGTACATGGCCAGGCCCTCGTCAGGGATCCCGCCCAGGGACAACAGCACCTGCCCCCGCCACCGCTCAGCGACCTCCATCGGGACGTCGGCGCACTCCACTTCATGCCCCTCCCACGGCATGCAGACGTAATCACTGTTCGTGGCGCCGGCGGCGAACGCCGCCCACCCCGCCGGTGGGCCTCGTCGGCGCCCTGCCCGAGGTGACGTCCACGACGACCTCGCTCGATCTCGCACCCGGGGAGTCGTGTCTGCTGTACACGGATGGGATCACCGAAGCCGTGGGCGGGCCGCTCGGCGATGAGCTCTTCGGCGAGGAACGACTGCGGTCCGCGCTGAGCGAGTGCGCGGGACTGCCCGCCGAAGCAGTCGTGGAACGGATCCGGATGCTCGCCGCCCAGTGGGTGGGCACCGGCCGCCACGACGACATGGCCGTGGTTGCCATCACCGCGCCCCACCGTGCACACCCCGACGCCATGGACCGCAACACCGGGGGCAGGTACCCGGCATGAGAACCGTTGCTGCGACACGAGGTGTGCCGATGACCGCCGATGGCCGGGAAGCGGCGGTGGCGGCCGGCCCGTCCCCCGGTGTGGGGCCGGGGGCCCGTCCGGGGAGCCGCGTACGTCCGGGGTCCATGGGCGGCCGCCCGTCGGGTAGGTGTGCGTCATGACCACTACGTCCGCTGCGACGAAGGAAAGCCTGGCCGCCCACGTGGAGCGCCTGTGGGACGCGGTGGTGTCCGTGGACGAGTACGCGGCCGTCCGCCGGGTGTACGACGCGGTGGACGCCGGTGTCCCGCCCGAGGACGTCCTGCTCGACATCATCGCGCCCGTCCAGCACCGGGTGGGTGAGCACTGGGCGGCGAACCGGATGACGGTGGCTCAGGAGCACGCCGCCACGGCCATCAACGACCGGGTCATCGCGGCCCTCGCGCATCACCGGCCGGCCACCCCGGCGGCGGAGCCGGGACGTCTCACGGTGGCCTGTGTCGACGGTGAATGGCATGCGCTGCCGGCGCGTCTCCTCGCGGAGGTGCTGCGGCTGCGCGGCTGGCAGGTGGACTTCCTCGGTGCGCAGGTGCCCGCGCCCCATCTGATCGCGCATCTGCACCGGACCGGGCCGCGGGCCGTCGCGCTGTCCAGCTCGATCGCCACCCGGCTGCCCACCGCACATGCGGCGATCACTGCCTGCCAGGCCGCGGGCGTCCCCGTGCTCGTCGGTGGCGCCGCGTTCGGTCCCGACGGCCGCTACGCCCGGCTCCTGGGGGCCGACGCCTGGGCGCCGGACGCCCGCACCGCCGCCGGCTTCCTCTCCCGGGGCCTGCCGGACACCAGGCCCCCCGCGCTCGGGCAGCAGCCCGTCGACGACCTGCCGCACCTGTCCGATCAGGAGTACTCCCTGGTCGCACGCAGCGCGCCCCAACTGGTCAGGGAGACCCTGACGCAGTTGGAGGAACGGTTTCCGGCGCTGCGCGACTACGACGACCGGCAGCGGCAGCACACCGCGGAAGACCTCGCGCACATCGCCGAGTTCCTCGCCACCGCGCTCTACACCGACGACGACGCACTGTTCAGCGGCTTTCTCACCTGGACCGGGGAGATTCTCACGGCCCGCGGGGTTCCGGCGCACTCCCTGCTCCCGACGCTGGACGCACTCGACGCACAGCTGAAGGACTTCCCGCGGGCCCGGCGCATCCTCAGCCACGCCCGCCGCACCCTCGACACCGGCCCCGACCCCCGAACCTCCGCATGACCACTCACCCGACCGACGACCGCTCCACCCTCGTCACCACCCCGGACAAGCACACCGCCCACCTCCACCTCACCGGGGACCTCGACCGCACCACCGCGGACGAACTGCTCGCCCTCGCCCTGCGGCAGATCGCCGAGCAGCCCGAACTCCGCGACCTCCACCTCAACTGCGCGCGGGTAGCGGCCTGCGACCCGATGGGCCTCTCCGTCCTGCTGGCCCTCCACCGCCGCACGACCGCCGCCGGGGTCCACCTCCATCTCGACGACCGCCCGCCCGCGCTGGACCGCCTCCTGACCGTCACCGGCACCCTCGGCCCCCTCACTGCCCCGCCCGGACGGAGCAGCTCCCCCACGGGCTGACGCGTGTCCCACGGGGCGGCCGCCGGCACCGAAGCCCGTCGGCACCGAGCGGTGCCGGCTCATGAACCTGGCCCACCGGGGCATACGCGGAGGCAGCACCCCGTCCCGACCGGGCGGGGCGGGGCGGGGACAGGCGCGGGCGACCGTATGGCACGACGAGCATCCCGGGGGAGTGGCGTATGACTGACGGTCAAAAAGCTTCGGCCGGAATGGACGGAATAGCCGGGACAGGCAAGACAGGCAAGACAGGCGGGACAGGCGGAACAGAGGGAATGGCCGGAACAGGGGAGGAAGGCGGTGGTCAGCTGCCCATCGCCGAGCACGGTCTGATCGGGGATCTGCGGGCCGCGGCGCTGGTCGGGACCGACGGCCGGATCAGCTGGTTCTGTGCCCCGCGGTTCGACTCGCCCAGCATTTTCGGGGCTCTGCTCGACGCCGGGAACGGCGGGCACTGGCAGATGGGTCCCGTCGCGGAGGTCGCCAAACACCAGCAGTTCTCTTCGATCGACGGCGCGTCCGAACGGCCCGAGCAGGCCCTCGACCACTGGGCGGGCTACCGGGGATCCGCCCCGGTCCGGGTGGGGAACGCCGCCGCCGGTCAGCTCACGGTGCGGGCCATCGGCGAGAACCTCGTCACCGACAGCCTGGTCTTCCGCTACGACCCGAAGGTCTCTCCGGACGGTCTGGACGGCACGGAGGGGACCTTCTCGATCTGCTCGTTCTGGTGGGTCGAGGCGCTCACCCGGACCGGGCGGACCGAAGAGGCCAGGGTGGCGCTGGAGAAGATGTTCACCTACGCCAATCACCTCGGTCTGTACGCGGAGCAGATCGGGATGACGGGCGAACACCTGGGGAATTTTCCGCAGGCATTCACCCACCTCGCACTGATCAGCGCGGCGACGAGACTGGACGCCGTCATGACGCAGGGACGGCCCGCGGCGGTGCGCGGTCCGGCGTAATTGGCCTGATCATGGCGGTCGGCGGCGGTCGGCGGCCATTCCCGATACCGGGTGACGGTGCCCGCCCGCCGGACCGTATGAGCCGGGCCCGGGCGAGCCGGGCCCCGACCTCAGGATTTCAGGGCGTCGGCCATGTCGTCGGCCAGTGTGAAGTATCCAGCGGTGCCGGTGACATCGAAGAGCCGGCGGACGACCTCGTGGAACGGGCCCGCGACGATCAGCTCACGCTGCTGCCGGTGGTGGGCGCGCTGCGCGGCGAGCAGGACGTGCAGCACCGTGGAGTCGGCGAAGTCGGTGAGCGACAGATCGACGACGGTACGTCGGACACCGGAGTCCTCCGCCAGCGCGCAGGCCTCTTCCAGGAGAGGGGCGCTGTCGTGATCGAGGGACCCGCTGACACGGACGGCAAAGACGTCGTCCTCGACAGTGTGGGTCACCTCAGCCGGTGTATGAACGTACATGGGCGACAGCATGTCATGCTTTTCGGGCACAGGTTCTAGGCAACCACTTGTTCGGCCAGACCAAAGGCCGACCCCCGTATGGCCCTCACCGCCCGGCCGATGAAGCGGCGTCCGGGCACCGGCATCTTCGCGCTCGTCCGGTGCGTACCGCGGCGCCGCCCGCATTTCTCATGAATTCTTCAGGAATTCCGCGACGGAGTCCTCCCGTCCACCGGCTGCGCCACTCAGCGGGGTGATTGTTCCATCGACACGCATAAGGGCCGCGGCACCGGGCAACAGGGCTGCTCAAACGACCTGAATCCCGGAGGTGGAGCATGAACACGGTTTTCGAGGACGTATGCGACACACAACTGCCGGCGCCCTGTGACGGGCCGTCGCCGCGGTCCGGAAGATATTCCACCACGCTTCCGCGCATCGGGGACGCGGGGAGTGTGGCGCCCCACGACGCCAAAGCGCTGTCGCCGCTCTTCTTCGAGCGGCTCGCGGAACTCGAAGAGGGCACCCCCGAGTATCAGTACGCCCGCAATACGCTCATCGAGATGAACCTGTCTCTGGTGCGCTATGTGGCGTGCCGGTACAGAAGCCACAGTGACCAGATGGAGGACATCGTCCAGGTCGGCACCATCGGCCTCATCAAGGCCATCGACCGGTTCGATCTCACTCGCCGGACGGAGTTCGCGGCCTTCGCCATTCCCCATGTCCTCGGGGAGATCAAGCGGTTCTTCCGCGACACCAGCTGGGCCGTTCATGTTCCGCGCCGGCTCCAGGAACTCCGCATCGACCTGGCCCGGGCCATGGAGCATCTCTCCACCGTCCTCGACCGGGAACCCACGGTCAAAGAGCTGGCCGAACACCTGCAGCTCACGGAAGAGGAGATCATCGAGGGCATCGTGGCCGGGAATGGCCACACGGCCGTCTCCCTGCACCTCTCCGGCGACAGCGACAGCGACACGGCCCGGACCGGCGGCGGACCCGCCTTCGCCGATCTCCTCGGCACCACCGATCCCGCCACGGAACACGTCGAAGACCGGTACGCCCTGGCCTCACTCCTGCAACTGCTCGGTGAGCGCGACCGGCTCATCATTCATCTGCGCTTCGAACGGGAGATGACCCAGGCCCAGATCGGTGCGGTGCTCGGCATCTCCCAGATGCATGTCTCCCGACTGCTCGCCCGCATCATCAAGCAACTGCGGAAAGGCATGCTCGGGCAGAAGTGACCCGGAGCGCACACTGCATTGGAGGTGAGTCCCCTGCGGGAACAGTGCCCGCCCCGGGCCGTACCTCTCGTGTTTCCCGGCGTGTGGTGATAATGCCTCAGCGGACACAGAAAATCAGGTGGGCCGGACAACACCGTGTTGTCCGGCCCACCTCGAAGAAGGGATTGCGGCGACTACCAGCGGTACCACCGGCCGCGCTTACCGCCGGCTCCCGCGGAACGCAGGACAAATCCCAGCGCCCATATGACGAGTACGGCCACGGCGACATACCAGAGTGCCTTCAGGGCGAATCCGGCGCCGAAAAGCAGCAGCGCGAGCAGAAGGACGAGAAGCAGGGGAACCATAGCTATCAACCTCCGAGACCTCGTGTGCCCGGGCGGCGGGTCCACATACAACGTTTCTTTGGAGAGGGACGGGGAATCCGTCGCGCGGACGGCGCCCCCTGACGCATCACGTCCCGTATCACGCACGACGGCGCGCAGTGGTGCCCTGACGGCAGCGCAACTGACCCCCGCCGAAGCGCTGTTGAATCCGTGTGTGTTCCGGAGGCATGGGGTGGATGGATCGGGGTAGGCGCCCCGCTGCAGCGTCCGCGGGTGCCGGGCGCGCGGGAAGGCGAGATGACCACCATCGTGAGCGACACCACCACCGCGCAGCGAGAGACCGACACGGCTTCTGTACTGCCGGAGGTGACGCAACCGCAGAAGGTGGCACCGCGCGACGCCAGGGAGCTGTCGAAGCAGTTCTTCGAACGCCTCCAGGACCTCGAAGAGGGCACGCACGAGTACCAGTACGCGCGTAACACCCTCATCGAGATGAACATGTCGATGGTGCGCTATGTCGCCCGCCGCTACCGCAACCGCGGCGACGACATGGAAGACGTCATCCAGGTGGGCACCATCGGCCTGATCAAGGCCATCGACCGCTTCGACATCGCGCGTGAGGTGGAGTTCTCCACCTTCGCCGTCCCCTACATCCTGGGTGAGATCAAGCGGTTCTTCCGTGACACCGGCTGGGCAGTCCATGTGCCCCGCCGCCTTCAGGAACTGCGCAGCGACCTGGCCAAGGCCAAGGAGCACCTCGCCGCCAAGCTCGACCGCGACCCCACCGTCCGCGAACTGGCCGGCCACCTCAACCTGTCGGAGGACGAGGTCATCGAGGGCATCGTCGCCGCCAACGGCTACACCGCCGGCTCGCTCGACACCCCCGCCGACCCCGACCCCTCGGAGCAGCGCCGCACCCTCGTCGACGTCCTGGGGGAGAACGACCCGGCGCTGGAGGCCGTCGAGGACTTCCAGGTGCTGGCTCCGCTGATCGACACGCTCAACGCGCGGGAACGGCGCCTGATCGAGCTGCGCTTCGGCGAGGAGATGACCCAGTCGCAGATCGGCGAGGTGCTCGGCGTCTCCCAGATGCATGTCTCCCGGCTGCTCACCCGCACCCTGTCGAAGCTCCGTGCCGGGATGCTCACCGAGAAGTGAGACCGCGGGCGCGGTGTGCGGGAATGCGGGCCCGTTGATCCGGCCATGAGCCTCTCCGCTGTCCGGTACTCGACGTGCCGGACATGTCAGACGCATAAGGGGGGCCGGGTCCGGGCATCCGCGACGGCGAACGTTTTTCGTAGTCGGAAGGAACCGGAAGATGCTGATGGCCCACCCTGCGGTGCTACGGGAACTCCTCCAGGAATACGAGGCGTTGGAGCTGCTGCACGCCCGGCAGGGCAAGGCCGAGGTGCGCCGGAGGATGGACGACATCGCCTACACCCTGTGCGTCTCCACCGGCACCCGCGATGTGGACGCGGCACTGATCGCCGCCCGCCACCGGCTCCCCGGCGCCCGGGTCCGGGACGACTCCCTCCTCACCGGCTGACCGGCCGGCGGTCCGGCGGCCGCTTCGGCCCGGGCCGCCGTCACACCCCGCCCTCCCCTCTCCGAGCCCCCGCCGCCTCGGGTGCCCCTCCCCGGGAGGCGCGGCTGTGGTGCCAGACGGCCGCGATCACCAGGGCGCAGCCGACGGCCTGGGCTGGGGTGGGGCGTTCGCCGATGGCGAGGCCCAGGCCGAATGCCAGCACCGGCTGGAGCAGCAGCAGTGCCGCACCGGTCTGCGGCGCCAGCCGGGGCAGCGCGGTGGCGATCAGCAGCCAGGCCAGGACCTGGCCCACCAGGGACAGGGCGAGCAGCCAACCCCACGCGGGCCAGCCCGGGTTGAGGTCGATGCCCGTCCACAGACCGCCCAGTACCGCCGCCGTCCCGGCGGCCGCCGCGGTCGACACGCATACCGGCGAGACGGTGTGTCCCTGCCCGCCGCCGAGCCGCATCAGGAACAGATACCCCGCATACGTCACGCCCGCCGCCGTCCCGAACACCACACCGGCGACCGGGTCGCTGCCCGGCGCCGACTGCCCGATCGCACCGCCCGCCAGCGCGACACCCGTCAGCATCACCGGGACCATCCATACGAAGCGCCTGGTGAGCCGGGTGCCCGTCACCAGCCGGGCGAGCAGCGGAAAGACCACGACCTGGAGGTTCAGCAGCACCGTGGCGACCGAGGCGCCGACGGTGCGCACGGCGGCCGCCCAGAACACCAGGTCGATGCCGAGCAGCACGCCGGCCCCGAGGTCCATCGACCGGTGGCGCAGCGGCCGGGGGCCCACCCTGCGCGCTTCCCGTACGGCGAGCGGCACCAGGACGAGCAGGGCGAGCGCACAGCGCAGAAACGCCCCCGTCCCCGCGTTCGTCCCCGACAGCTTCATGAACACGGCCGAGGCCGAGATACAGGCCGACCCGGCGATGACCGCCAGTACCGGACGGGCCGGACCGCCGGCCGCCCGCCGGGTGCCGTTCCCGTCCGGCGGGGTGGACACCTGCTTCTCCCGCAACGTCATGAACTCCACTGTGCCCGGCGGGATTCATAACGAAAAGCGATGATTCCATGGCAGTAATCGGTAGCATCCGTGGGGTGTTTGGAATGGACAGGCTCCGTGCGCTGGCCGCGGTGGCCGCACATGGTTCGATCGCCCAGGCCGCCCGTACGCTGCACATGACCGCGTCCGGGGTGTCGCAGCAACTGGCCAAGCTGGAGCGCGAAGCCGGGCACGCCCTCCTGGAGCCCCACGGGCGCAGTGTCCGCCTCACCCACGCCGGCCGGATCCTGGCCGGTCACGCCGACCGGCTTCTCGCCCAACTCGCGGTCGCCCAGCACGACTTGGCCGATCTCGGGCGCGAGGTGGTGGGCCCTCTCCGGATCGGCGGTGTGGGCAGTGCCGTCCGTAACCTGCTCCCCGACGCGCTGGCCGGCCTCGTCGCCGGCCACCCACGGCTCACCCCGACGGTGGTCGACGGGGAGGCCGTCGACCTGATGCCCCGGCTGGTTCACGGCGAACTCGACCTGCTGCTGATCGAGAGCTGGGCCGGCTGCCCGGTCCCCGCCCCCGCGGGCGTGACCCTGCGCACCCTGGTCAGGGAGGACGTCCGGGTCGCGCTGTCCGAGCGGCATCCGCTCGGCGACCGCGCGACCGTCGACCTGGCCGACCTCACGGGCACCCCGTGGGCCTGCTGTTCCCCGGGCACCGCGCCCCATGAATCCCTCGTCCAGGCGCTTCGCTCCCGTGGCGTCGAGCCCGACATCCGCTATCTCCTCGCCGAGCACTCCACCCAACTCGCCCTGGTCGCAAGGAATCTCGCCGCGGCCCTGGTCCCCGAGATGTCCTGCCGGCCGGCCCCGCCCGGCGTACGGTTCCTGGCCACCCGCCCTGCGCTGCGCCGCGACATCCGGGCCGCCTGGCTCACCCGCGGCGCGAGCCCGCCGGTACGCGCCTGCGTCGCCGCCGTGGAGGCCCGTCAGGAAGCCGAGGAGGTTCCGGGAGTCCAGGGGGCCCAGGAAGTCATCGCCGCTGATGAGGCCGGCGTGGAGGAATGAAGGCGGCGGGCGCCGGACGGCCAGGTATCCGGCGGCACGGACCGCGACCTGAGAGGCCCCCCACCGACGTCATCGACTTCCTCAACGCCGACCTGCCCCGCCACACCCGCGTCTTCCGCGACGACGTGGCCCTGCTCGCCCTGGCGCCGTCCCGCGACGCAATCGACGGGTTCGGTCCCCCCCCGGCTGACGGGCTCAGTCGCGCTGATGGGCGTCCCGTGCCGCGTCCACGAACTCCTCCAGGGCCCGCCAGAAGGGGCGGTAGGCGGCATCGAAGGCGTCGTGGCCGTCGGGGGCACCGGTCAGGTCGGCCCTGAGAGCGGCGTAGAAGGGGCGGGTGGCCTTCTGGAGGGCGAGGGCACAGGTGGCGGCCGAGGGCGGGCCCTCCAGTTCGACGACCCGTGCGCAGCGGCGGATCTTCGCGTACTCGGCGACCTCCCGGTCCTGGAGTTCACCGAGTGCGGTGGTACGGGCTTCGGAGCGGGGGAGCCGTAGCACGGTGGAGACCTCCCAGAACAACTCGCCCATCCGGTGGGTCTGTTCGATCAGATCCAGATAGGCGGTGCGGCGGCTCTCCCGCAGCCGCTCGGCACGCTGCGAGCGCGCGGCGATCTCGGCCTGGATCCGGGCGGCGCGGGCGCTGCCGCGGCTGGTGACCCAACTGGCGAGCACCGCCGTGCCACCGGTCACCGCCGCGATTGCCAGAGTCCATACCGTGCTGTCGCCCACGCGGCGCCACAATACCGAGCGGCTCGGGCGCACCGGACGCCGCTATGACGGGAACTCGCCCGGCGGCACCGTGCTCGTGGAGGCGTTGCCGCCGATCACCTTGTTCAGGGTGAAGGTCAGCACCGTGTACTGGGTCCCGCCGCTCACCTGCACCGTCCGGAAGTTCGCCTTGTCGTCGAACTTCTCGAAGCTGCAGCCACGGGTGAAGGAGTTCTTGGCCCCGTTCCAGTCCTGGCCGGTGGTGAAGTACACCGTGTACACACCGCTGTTGACGCTGCGTACGGTCGCCTTCGACCCCTTGCGGACGTACACGGAGAAGGCCGTTCCGCCGCCGCGGGTCAGCGTCACCACCGCATCGGAGGCGGTGCCGTTGTTCACGGTCAGCCGGCCCAGACCGCCCCGGCTGCCGTCGCGCACGAAGGCGCCGTTCGCCAGCCGCCGGTGCTTGGCCCGTTCCGTACGCGGCAGGCGCAGCGTGGCGCCATAGCCGAGGGCCTTGAGCGCGCGGACGGCCTCCTTGACGCTCTCCGGGCCGTGGGCGGTGTCGAGTTCGACGCGCGGGGAGGTGGCACAGCGGCCGCCGGTGCCGCGGGCGCTGCGCAGGTCCTGCCCCAAGGCCCTCAGCGCGGTGGCGAGTTCGCTGTTACCCGAGAGGGCGTTGTCCGGTGTGGCGGCCGTCTGCAGCGCGTCTGCGGCGGTCTCGGCCCTGGTCGCGGCGGTGTCCAGGGCCCTGCTCAGCGCACCGCCCTCGCGCGCTCCGTCGACCGTGCGCAGCGCGCTGTCGAGGGGGCGGAGGGCGCCGGTCAGCGCGTGGCGGTAGGCGTCGGGGTCGACGGTCGGCGTACGGCTGGCGGACGGTGCCGAACCGGCCGCCGAGGTGCTGCCGCCGCCCGCCCGGGCACCGCTCGCCCCGTCCGACGAACAGGCCGCCAGCGGCAGCGTCAGAGCGAGGGCGGCCCCTAGGGCGGCCGTCCGGCGGCGCGTTCTGCTCGGTGTCGACAGCGATGTCGATTTCGGGGGCGATGTCCGGTCCGAGCCCGTCGGTCTCTCAGCCGTCATGCGCGCAGACGTGTGCCCCATCATGAGTCCCCCGATTCCCCCGGTATCCCCCGACTTCCGGCGACTGCCGGAAGAACCAGATTTCTCCGGCCAGAAGTGGCTGTCAAGTCCGTTGCCGGGGGCGGAAGTTGCTCACGCAAGCGCAGTGGCGCGGAGGTCGCCCGGAATTCCCGGCTCCGCACCGGTGCGCCGATCACCTGCGGATACGCAGTGCTCGTGGGCGAGTGGGAGGGGAGACGCCGGGGAACGCGGTACGTGGCCGTATGGCCGCCCGGCCGCGGACAAGGCCCATACGGTCCGCCGTGACGGCATGGGTACCGGCCCGGCGCCGCCCACCCGCCGTCCCGGACGCACCCGACCGGGACGGCGGGCCCCGCGCCCCGTACGGCTATGCCGGGCCCCGCAGCGGCCTGACCGGCGGGTTCTCCCGGTGGGCCGTTCGATACCTCGCCGCGCGCGTCCCGGCCTCCGACCTCCCCTCGGACCTAAAATCGGGACATGCCCGCAGGGGAGTTCCCGACCCGCTCGCCCAGGGGCGGGCCGGTGTCCAGCGGCTGATCCGGAGGGCACATGACCACCGACGACGAGGGACGGCGGGGACGGCTGACCGGCACCGCGCGGCCGGACGGACCGCCGCGCACGCCGGCCCCCGAGCCCGCCACCGCCGCTCCCGATTCCGCTTCCGGCACCCCGGCCCCCGAGCCCGCCACCGCCGCTCCCGGTGCCACGGGTCCGCATGCGTCCGCTCCCGACGCCGTGACCTGCCGCGGCCTGCGTTATGCCTTCGGTGAGACCAAGGCCGTGGACGGCGTCGACCTCTCCGTCCGGCCCGGTGAGGTCTTCGGTCTGCTCGGTCCGAACGGCGCGGGGAAGACCACCGCGATCCGCTGTGTCACCACCCTGCTGCCCGTCCCGGCCGGCATGGTGCGTGTCTTCGGGCACGACGCGGCGAAGGAGCGGATGGCGGTGCGCCGGCTGCTCGGGTACGTCCCGCAGCAGCTGTCCGCGGACGCCGGGCTGACCGGGCGGGAGAACGTCGCGCTGTTCGCCCGGGTCTTTGACGTCTCCCGCCGCGAGCGCGCCGCACGGGTTGCCCAGGCGCTGGCGGCGGTCGGCCTCACCGAGGCGGCCGGGCGGCTGGCCAAGACGTACTCCGGCGGCATGATCCGCCGCCTGGAACTCGCCCAGGCCCTGGTCAGCGCGCCACGGCTGCTGATGCTCGACGAGCCGACGATCGGCCTCGACCCGATCGCCCGTACCAGCGTGTGGGAACACATCAACGCCGTACGGGCCGCGACCGGCATGACCGTCCTGGTGACCACGCACTACATGGACGAGGCGGACCAGTACTGCGACCGCGTCGCCCTGATGCACCACGGCCGGATCCGAGCCCTCGGCACCCCCGACGAGCTGCGGGCCGCCCTGCTCGCCCGCCGCCGCGCCGCCGGCACCCCGGCCACCCCCGCCGCTCCTGTCACCCCCACCACAACACCTGCCACCTCCTCCGCGCCTGCCGCCTCCGGCACCCCTTCCGCCCCGTCATCGGCCCCATCGCGCCCGTCCGACGCCGTGCCGACCCTGGAGGACGTCTTCCGGGACGTCGCCGGCAGCGGCCTCGACGAGCAGTCAGGAGACTTCCGCGATGTCCGAAGCACCCGCCGCACCGCCAACCGGGTCGGGTGACACCGCCACCGACCCCGTCCGGCTCGACCTGCTGCTGGTCCCGCCGCGCGCCCGCACCGGCTGGCGGGTGCCGGCCGCCCGCGTCGTCGCGATGTGCGTGGTCGAACTGCAGAAGCTGCGCCACGACCGCACCGAGCTGTACACCCGGGCCGTCCAGCCCGCCCTGTGGCTCCTGGTATTCGGCGAGACCTTCACCCGCCTCCGGGCCATCCCGACCGGCGGCACCCCGTACATCGACTATCTGGCGCCCGGCATCATCGCCCAGTCCGCCATGTTCGTCGCGATCTTCTACGGAATCATGATCATCTGGGAGCGGGACGCCGGCATTCTGACCAAACTGCTGGTCACCCCGACCCCGCGGTCCGCCCTGATCGCCGGGAAGGCCTTCGCCGCCGGGGTGAAGGCGATCGTGCAGGCCGTGGTGGTGATCGTCATCGCCGCACTGCTCGGTGTGGCCCTGACCTGGAACCCCCTCCGGCTGCTGGCCGTCGCCGTCGCGGTCCTCCTCGGCTCGGCTTTCTTCTCCTGTCTGTCCATGACGATCGCCGGGATCGTGCTCACCCGGGACCGCCTGCTGGGCATCGGCCAGGCCATCACCATGCCGCTCTTCTTCGCCTCCAACGCCCTCTACCCGGTGGCCATCATGCCCGGCTGGCTCCAGACGGTCAGCATGATCAACCCGCTGACTTATCAGGTCGACGCCCTCCGCGGCCTCCTCCTCGGCACACACGCCCACCTGGTCCTCGACTACACCGTCCTGACAGGCGCCGCCGCACTCGGCATCGCCGCCGCCGCGTCCCTGCTGGGGCGGCTGGCGCGCTGACGGGGGCGTGATCCACGGCGGCGTGACCCGCGGTGCGGTGACATCCGCTACGACGAAGACGAGGAACGTGACGAAGGCGATGAAGACGGCGAGCAAGGCGAGCCGGAAGGCAACGACTACAACGACGCCCGGCCCGGGTTGAGCAGTCGGTCCACCGCTTCCACCGTGCGTCCGGCGCCGTCCTCCCGGGCGAGTTCCGTCGCCAGCAGGCGGCTCCGTTCCGTGTGCTGTGGCCGGTCGACGGCCCTGCGGATCAGCTCGGCGAGCCGGTTGGCGTCCAGTTTTCCGAGCGGCAGGAAGCCGGGGGAGGCGCCCAGCGCCACGAGCCGGCGGGCCCAGAACGGCGCGTCCCCGAAGGCCGGCAGGCCCACTGCGGGTACCCCCGCGCGCAGGCCCGCTCCGGTCGTGCCGGCACCCATGTGGTGCACCACCGCGGCCATCCGCGGGAACAGCCAGTCGTGCGGTGCCTCGCCGATGGTGAGGACGGCGTCGTCGCTCACGTCCAGACCGACCCAGCCGGTCTGGACGACGCCTCGCACCCGGGCCCGCCGCAGCGCGCCGACGACCAGCTCGCCGATCCGCTGCGCGTCGCGGGGGTCGCCCACGCTGCCCAGGCCGATGCGTACGGGGGCGGGACCGGCGTCGAGGAAGTCCTGTAGTTCCCGGGACGGTTGCCGGTCCGCCTGCTCGGGCGGCCACCAGTAGCCGACGACCTCCACGCCGGGGCGCCAGTCGGCGGGGCGGGGGACCACGGTGGGGCTGAAGCCGTAGTGGACGGGCCATCGCTCCTCGGCCGTACGGCGGAAGGTCTCCGCGGTGTTCATCTGCGGCACCCCGATGCGCTTGCAGAATTCCCGCGAACTGGACCACGGGGTCAGCCCGGTGGTGAACATCAGCTGCCCCAGTGCGCGATTGGCCCAGGCGCCCAGGGAAGGGACGCCGACCGGTGGCGGGAAGTCCCCGGTGGGATGCAGCGGCTGCAGCCCCAGACCCATGCTGGGAATTCCGAGTGCCTTTGCCAGGTGGTAGCTGTGGAACATGGTCAGGCCGCTGCACAGCAGCAGGTCGGTGTCCTTCTCGGCGGCGGCGATCAGGCCGTCGCCGAGTTCCTCCAGGTGCTGGATTATGTCCTTCAGCCATCGGCCCGCGCGGAGTGAACCGCCTATTCCGGAATTGTTCAGACCGCCCTGTTCCGCGATTCCCAGTGCGCGGGGGTCGCCCGGCAGCGGACGGAACTCGCAGTTGTTCCGGCGGACCTGTCCGGCGAATGCTTCGTAAGTGGCTATGGCCACGGGGTGTCCGGCTGCCCGTAACCGGGTGGCCAGACCGAGGAACGGTGCGATGTCGCCCTGGGTTCCGGTGGCGGTGATGAGGACTGTCATGGCGGCATCGTAGGGTCCGGGGCGACGGGCCATACGTCGTTTTCCGGCGCCGGCCCGGGAGTTCGTGCGGCGGGCCGTGACCGACGGATTGCGGAAGCCGATCGATAACGAAACAAAATCTTCGATGGCTAGCCTGCAAAGCTGTCCGGCACCAGCTCCTGACTTCCAAGGATCTCCCGTGTCCACAGCTTCCGCCCGAGGGAAATCACCCGACGGCACACACCTGCCGAAGGCCGTGCCGCGGCTGAGTCTGCGCGAGAATCTCGTGGGGCTGGCGGAAATGCGGCGCGACCAATTGGCGTTCCTGGTGCGCTCCGTGCGGACCCATGGCGACATCTTCCATATGCGCCTGGGTGGACTGCCCACGGTGATGGTCAATCACCCCGACTATCTCCAGCACGTCCTGGTCGACAACCACCAGAACTACGACAAGGACAACTTCCTCTATCGCGCCACCCGGACCGTGCTGCGCGAGGGGCTCATCGCGAACAAGGGCGGCGAGCCCTGGCGCCGGCACCGCCGGATCATGCAGCCCTCCTTCAGCCGCTCCAGCGTCGCCGACTTCACCACGAACATCAGCGATCTGACCGGCGACCTGCTGCGGCAGTGGGAAGAGCCGGCCGGCCGGGGCGCGGTGGTCGATGTCACGACCGAAGTCGCCAATCTCGCGCTGCGGATCGTGCTGCGCGCGCTGTTCGGGGTCGACGCGGACGACCGCGGCCGGCGCTTCGAGCGGGACTTTCTGGAAGTGAACGCCATCGCGGGAGATTTCTTCCGGTTCCCGTTCCCGCCGCTTTCCTGGTATTCCCCGTCCCGGAACCGGCTGCGGCAGCTGATCCGGGAGATGGACGACTTCATCGCGTATCTCATCGATGCCCGCCTGGCCCGGGAGAGCGACAAGCCCGACCTCTTCACGCTGCTGCTCAACGCCATGGACGAGGAGACCGGCACCGGGCTCACCCATGCCCAATTGGCCAATGAGATCCTGGCCATGATCATCGCCGGGTACGAGACCTCCAGCAATTCCATCTCCTGGATCTTCTACCAGCTCGCCGCACACCCGGATATCCAGCACCGGGTGCACGACGAGGTGGACGGCGTGCTGAACGGACGCCTACCCACGCTCGACGATCTGCCGCGGCTGACCTACACCCGCATGGTGATCGACGAGACGCTGCGCCTTTTCACCCCGGCATGGCAGACCATGCGGCACGCCGTCGCCGACGACATCATCGGCGGATACCGCATTCCCAGGGGCACCGATGTCTATCTGAATCTCTTCACCTTCCACCGGCACCCCGATTTCTGGCCCGACCCGACCCGGTTCGATCCCGAACGGTTCACCCCGGAAGAAGTCGCCCGGCGCCCCCGCCACGTCTACCAGCCCTTCGGCAGCGGGCCCCGGCACTGCCTCGGCAAGCATTTCGCGCTCACCGAACTGCACATCATCACCGCCATGCTCGCCCAGACCTTCCACATCACCAGGCCGGCAGGCCAGGCCCCCGTGGGATTTGCGCCCCTGATCACGCTGCACCCCAAGGGCGGTATACACCTCCGGCTGAAACGCCGCTGATGCATCGCAAAAGAGGACATGAATGCCCCTGACTCCGCGTACCCGCGCCTCGCGCCGGACGCCTTCCCTCAGAGAGATTCCCACCGTCACTGCGCGGGACGGCATCGGCGGGACGCTGGCTTTCAAGCGCGACCAGCTCGCCTTCCTCGGCGACGGACTGGCGCGGCACGGAGACATCTTCCGGTTCCGCCCGCTCGGCATCCCCATGGTCATGGTCAACCACCCGGACCACATCCGGCACATCCTGGTCGAGAAGGGCGAGCAGTACGACAAGGACGCCGCCATCTTCAAGGTGGTCCGTCCGGTCCTGCGCAACGGCCTGATCGCCAATGCCGACATGGAGTTGTGGCGCCGCCAGCGCCGCATGATGGCACCGCATTTCACCCCGCGCACGGTCAGCGCCTTCGCCCGCAACATGACGGACGAGACCGTGCAGATGCTGGAGCGCTGGGAACGCCGCAGCGCCACCGCCGAAACCCTCGATATCACCGACGAAATCGGCCAGTTGGCGCTCCGCATCGTGAACCGGTCGCTCTTCAGCGCCGATGTGGGCGCCGCCGCCCAGGCCTTCGAGCGGGCCTTCGGCGAGGCGAACAGCATTCTCGGTGCCTTCTTCCGCTTCCCGTTCCCGCCGCTCAGCGTGCCGACGCCCAGTCACCGGCGGCTGCGCCGCGCGATCAACGGCATGGATGAATTCGTCTCCGGCTTCATCCAGCAGCGGCTGAACGACGAGGTCGCCACCGGTGAGGAAACCGATCTGCTGACCCTTCTGCTGCACTCCGTGGACGAGGAGGACGGCAAGGGAATGGACCTGGAGCAGCTGCACCACGAGGTCCTCAACATCTGCATCGGCGCCTACGAAACGACCACCAACACCCTTTCCTGGGCGTTCTACCTCCTGGCCCGGCACCCGGAGATCGAGGAGCGGCTGCACGCCGAGGTCGACGAGGTGCTCGGCGGCCGGGTGCCGGTATTCGAGGATCTGCCGAAGCTGGTGTACACCCGCATGGTCGTGGAGGAGACGCTGCGGATCTACTCCCCGGCGTACCAATTCATGCGCCGGGCACGGGAAGAGGACGAGATCGGCGGCTATCGGATGCCGGCCGGCACCAATGTCCTCATCAACAGTTACTTCCTGCACCGGCACCCGGACTTCTGGGACGACCCGGAACGCTTTGATCCCGAGCGTTTCACCCCCGAGCAGGTCGCCCGGCGCCCCAAGCACGTCTACGTACCGTTCGGCAGCGGCCACCGCATCTGTATCGGCAAGCACTTCGCGCTGACCGAACTCACCCTCGTACTGGCCACCGTGGCGCGGCACCACCGGCTGGTCATGCCCGAGGGCGCCCCCGAAGTGCATCCGGAGGCCCTGATCACCCTGCACCCCAAGGGCGGAGTGCACTTACGGCCGGAGCCGCGCACATGAACCGGAATGACCCGCGCGGTGCGTCGGCCGCGGTACCAGCGACAACAGCGGAGGCACCCGTGCCGGACATCTTCTGTCCGTTTCCCCACCGGATCAATCCCCATGTCGAAGAGGCCCGCGCGCATCTCGTGGACTGGACGCGACACACCGGGCTGATAGAGCGGGAAGCCGCCGGAAAGCGCTTTGCGAAAGCCGACTTCGGCTGGTTCGCGGCAATGGTGTATCCCACCGCGGACGCCGCCCGGCTGAATCTCATGGCGGACTGGTTCGCCTGGCTCTTTCTCGTCGACGACCAGCTGGATGACGGCAGCGTCGGGCGCAGCCTGGACTGGGCTCGGGACATCGTGGACGGAATGCGCGCGGTCCTGGAGAGCCCGGACCACGGCGCGGCGGCCGCGGCCGATCCGAACGTCCCGGTGGCCGTCTCCGCACTCGCCGATCTCTGGCTGCGTACGGCGCCGGACGCCACCGCGGACTGGCGCCGCCGGTTCGTCCGGCATCTCGACGACTGCCTCACCGTCGCCGCCACGTGGGAGGCCGGTAACCGCGTCGAGGGCACGGTGCCGGACGAGAAGACCTATATCGAAATGCGCCGGCACACCGGTGCGATCTATGTCTGCATGGACCTCATCGACATCGTCGAGCGTATCGATGTCCCGGAGTCGGTTCATGGCGGTGCGGCGTTCACGGAGGCGCTCGACGCGGCGTGCAATGTCGTGTGCTGGACCAATGACGTGTATTCGCTGGAAAAGGAGCGCGCGCTGGGCGAGGTGCACAATCTCGTCCATATCGTGGAGCATCATCGAGGCCTGGACACCCACCGGGCGCTGGAGGTGGTCTGTGCCGCCACCTCGACCGAGACCAGGCTTTTCCTCGCGAAGGAACGGGACCTGCTGGCGGCCTTTCCCGGGCACCATGCGGTACTGCTCCCCAGCCTCGCCGGTATGCGGACCTGGATGCGCGGAAACCTCGACTGGTCCAGGAGTACCAAGCGCTATCGGGCCGTGGACGGCGAGGAACACATACGGCCGGACGAGTACCTGGAGGCGAGTCTCATGAAGGTGGACCAGTGACCGCGGCAGGGGGCAGACCCGCAGCCGCGCAGCCCGGCCCCGCCACCCCCGGGGATTCCACCGCCCCCGATGCCTGGCACCTCCTCAAAACGGCCCGGGAACTGACCGAGCCGGAACTCCGCAAAGCGGTGGACCGCCTCGCGGAACCGGTCCGCTCGGTGGCCGGCTACCACTTCGGCTGGTCGGACGAGCGCGGCCGTCCGGCGGACGGGGGCGGCGGAAAGGGGGTACGCGCCGCCCTGGTCCTGGCCGCGGCGCAGGCCCTCGGGGCGGCGGCCGAGGAGGCGGTGGCCCCCGCGGCGGCGGTGGAGCTCGTCCACAACTTCTCCGTCGTGCACGACGACCTCATGGACGGTGACCGGGTGCGCCGGGGCCGTCGTACGGCGTGGTCGCTGTTCGGCCCCACACAAGCGGTCCTGACCGGCGACGCCCTCCTGGCCGTCGCCGTCGACACCCTCGCCCACCGCTTCCCCCGGAGGAGCGCCGAGGCCGTCCAGGAACTCTCCGGGGCCCTGCTCGCGCTGGTCGCCGGCCAGGGCGCCGACCTGGCCTTCGAGACCCGGGCGGACGTCGGCCTGGAGGAGTGCCTGGACATGGCGGCGGGCAAGACGGCGTCCCTGCTCGCCGCGTCCTGTGCGCTCGGTGCGCTCGCGGCGGGTGCCGGGGCCGAACGGGTCGATGCCCTGCGGCAGTTCGGCCGGCACCTCGGGCTCGCCTTTCAGCTCGTCGACGATCTGCTGGGTGTCTGGGGCGACACCGCCGTCACCGGAAAGCCGGTCGGTGCGGACCTCCGGTCCCGGAAGAAGAGCCTGCCCGTCGTCGCGGCCCTGCGCAGCGGCACCCCGGCCGGCGACCGGCTCGCCGCCCTCTACCTCCGTACGGACCCTTTGAGCGACGCCGAGATCCGTACGGCCACCCGGCTGATCGAGGAGGCCGGCGGCCGGCGCTGGGCACAGGAAGAGGCCGAACGACAGCGGACCGCCGCCCTCAACCGCCTGGCCACCGCCGACGCCACTCCGGCCGGCGCCCACGCACTCACCGCGCTCGCCGACCTGGTCACCCGGCGGGAGCTCTGATCACCTGGCGGGGCCGCTGAGCTGGTCGGACGACGTCGTCCGCTGCTGCGTTGCCGCGGACTCACCGTCGTCATAGCGGGCTTGGGCGGAAAGCACCTCGCCCGCATGCGCCCGGGTCCAGTCCGAAAGGGCGTCGAAGACCGGGATGAGGGTGCCGGCCAGGGGCGTCGTGGCGTACTCGACCCGCGGCGGGACCCCGGGGTGATGGGTACGGGCGACCAGCCCGTTCCGCTCCAGCTGGCGCAGCGTGTGGGAGAGCACTTTCGGCGTGATGGCGGGCAGCCGCCGCTGCAACTCGCCGAACCGCACCCGGTCGCCGTCCTGATCGAGGACCCACAGCACATCTGCGGTCCACCGGCCGAACAGCAGCTCCATCACCGGGCCGATCGGGCACGATTCCCCGGCTATGCCAGTCATGTGGCTCCCCTCACAACCGAATTACTATCCATTTGGTTACTACGATCTCCGCGATAGTAGCTTGAGGCACGCCCGCGAAGACGCGTACTACCTCCTCAGGGCCGCTCCATCATCCGGCTGAGCAGCGCACCAGCAGCTCAGCCAAATCCTCCTGACCGTGCCCGGCTTCGCGGCGAAATGGATTCACCTCAGGCAGGTGGCGCTGCCGAATGCGATGAGCGGGCAAGCGTCACCGAAAGAGTGCTGCGCCGAATACCGCACACACTGCGGGCTCAATTCTCCGGCCTGTCACCGGACCGTGCGCGGCAAGGAATGGAGAGGGGAAAACTGCCCATGGAGAGCAAGACACCGCACACCGGGCGAGAGGCGAGCGCCGCCGTACCGCACCACCCGTCGGCCGACGCGCCGCAGGTCTCGGGCCGGCTCCCGCGAAGGAAGGCATTGCAGGTCGCGGGGGCCGCACTGGCGACCCTGGGCCTGGCTGCCGCTCCTTCGCCCACCAGCTTCGCGGCGCCCCGGAGCAGGCCGAAAGGCGAAGAGGTCAAGTCGCTGGAGGAGTTGTACGCCGATGCGCGGGCCGAGGGCGGCAGGCTGACGATTTACGGCGGCGGAGATTTCAAGGAGATGCTGGCGCCGGTTGAGGAGGCGTGGGCGCGGCGGTTCCCCGGTGTGGTGATGACCATGATTGTGGACTACAGCAAATTCCACGACGTGCGGGTCGACAACCAACTGGCGACGGACACGCTCGTTCCGGATGTGGTGCACTTCCAGACGCTGCACGATTTCCCCCGGTGGAAGCAGGAGGGCAAGCTCCTGCCGTACAAACCCGCCGGGTTCGATAAGGTCCATGACATATTCAAGGATTCCGACGGTGCGTGGACGGCCGTCGCCGCATACGCCTTCAGCTACCTCTACGACACCGCTGCGGTGGGCGGTGCGCCGCCGCGGAGTGTGCGGGATCTCGCCGACCCCAAATGGAAAGGGAAGATTGCTTCTTCCTATCCCAACGACGACGATGCGACGCTGTACCTGTACAAGTTGTATGCCGAGAAGTACGGCTGGCCGTGGCTGTCGCGTCTGATGGGCCAGGACATCCAGTTCCAGCGCGGTACCAACAACCCCGGCGACGCGGTCCGCACACAGCAGAAGACCATCGCCATCGGCACGGCGTCGGTCTCCGCTCTCGCCTCCCCCCGTACCGAGGTCGAGTGGGTGCTGCCCACCGATGACCCGTTCATGGCGTGGGGGCAGCGGGCCGCGATCCTCGCCGGGGCCAAGCACACCGCGGCGGCGAAGCTCTATCTGAACTGGCTGCTGTCCACCGACATGCAGGCCGCCAACAATGCCTTCGGCTGGCCCGTGCGCACCGACGTGCCCACGGCACCGGGCCTGAAGCCGATCTGGGAGTACGGCAACGCCCACCTCGATGGCTTCGCCGCGTTCATGGCCGACCGTGCCGAGGTCGAGCGCTGGCGCCAGACGCTCACCTTGTACGTCGGGGAGGTCCAAGGGGCGCCGAGTCCCACCTGGCTCGGCCTCCACCCGGGTGCCGCGCGCTGAGCGGAGCGCTCCGTCCACCCCGGTGTGCCGCAGCCGGGGAGAAGCCTCTCAAGAGGGAGCCGGGCGGCGGCTTTCCACCGCCCGGCTCGCACGAGGCGCTGCGTCCGCTGGTCGCCGACGTCTCACCCGAACTGCGCACCCGGGGGCCGGCGGCTCAGAGCCAGCGGCGCCGCTTGAAGACGAGGTACAAGCTGGTGCACACGACGGCCATCAGGACGATGGCGACCGGGTACCCGAACACCCAGTGCAGCTCCGGCATGTGGTCGAAGTTCATGCCGTAGATGGTGCCGACCAGTGTCGGCGCGAAGAGGATCGCGGCCCAGGCCGAGATCTTCTTGACCTCCTCGTTCTGCTCGAAGCCGGCCTCGGCCAGGGCGCGCATCTCGGCGTTCTGCTGCTGGTTCACCAGGGTCGCGTTGACGGTGAGAATGTCCTGGAGCGCCTGCCGGAAGCCGTCCACGCGCTCGGTGATGTGCACGACGTGGTCGGCCACATCGCGCAGATAGCGGCGCAGCTCCTCGTCGATGGCGTATTTCTCGAAGCCCGCGGTCAGGCCCTCCAGGATGCCGTTCAGCGGGCGGGTGGCGCGCTGGAATTCGACCATCTCGCGGGAGAGTTCATAGATCCGGCGGGAGACCCGGGGGTCGCCGCCGAAGACCTCGGTCTCGATTTCGTCGATGTCGTTCTGGACGCCGTCGACGACCGGTGCGTAGCCGTCGACGACGGCGTCGAGAATCGCGTAGAGCACGGCCTCGGGGCCGCGCTTGAGGAGTTCGGGGGTGTCCTCCATGCGCCGGCGTACGGCCGAGAGGTCGGGGGCGCCGCCGTGCCGCACGGTGATCACGAAGTCCCGGCCGACGAAGACGTGCAATTCGCCGAAGTCGACCTCCTCGGGGTCGTCGAGGTAGCGCGCGGCCCGCAGGACGACGAAGAGCGTGCCGCCGTAGCGCTCCAGCTTGGGCCGCTGGTGGGCCTCCAGGGCGTCTTCGATGGCGAGCGGGTGGAGGTCGAACTCCGAGGCCAGCGTGACCAGTTCCTCGGGAGTGGGGCGGTGCAGGCCGATCCAGGCGAGGGTTCCGGAGGCGGCGCGCTGCTGCCGGAAGGCGTCGGCGAGCGTGTCATGGGTGCTGACCCGCTGCCCGTCGCGGTAGAGGGCGGCGCTGATGATGGTGGTGTTCTCGGCCGGTGGTTCCGGTGTGGCGGAGCCGCCCGTGGTCTCGGCGGGCTGGGTTCCGGCGGGCCGCTTCTTGGCGGGTTTGCGCAGGCCACGCAGGCCACGCGGCCGACGGCCGGGAGGATCGGAGCTCACGGCGGAACGGACCTCCGTCACAAGGGGGATGAACGGGCACACAGAATCTCGACGCAGGATATCTGCCGAGGATGTCCGCACAGGTCAGCGGGCATGGTGCAGGATGGAACCGGGACGTGACGCGGAGTGTCGCGCCCACCGAGCTTTGTGCGTTTATCCCTACAATTGCGCGATGCAGATACCGCAGACAGCCAGCGCTCCCCTGGGTGAGGTGATTCGGTGAACGGCCCCGATGCCACCGACGAGCAGTGGGAAGGGCTTGCCGAGGTCGTCCCGCTCCGCAGCAGCAGCGAGTGGCCTTCCTGGCCCGACCACCGTGCCCTCCCCGAGGAGGAGCCGGCGGAGCAGATGCGCCGGTTCATCGTCATCCGCGTCCAGACCTTCGCGGACGCCCGCGAGGTCGCCGAGTATTTGATGGCGCAGATCCCCGTCCTCCTGGACCTCAGCAGCGCCGACACCGATGTCGCCAAGCGCATCCTGGATTTCTCCAGCGGAGTCGTCTTCGGGCTCGGCAGCGGGATGCACCGTGTCGACACCAATGTCTTCCTGCTGGCGCCCGTTGGCACCGAGGTCGCGGAGACGGCACTGGGGGGCATCCCCCGTTCGTAGGAAGAGCTGTTGGGCGTAACGGTTCTCCGGTCGGGGCGCTGCATAGCGTCCCCGCATGAATACCGACACTGTCCGGCCGGCGGTCACCGCGTTACGGCTGTCCGCCTTCAAGGCCCATCGCGGCGTCACCCTGCCGCTCACCCGGCTGACCCTGCTGAGCGGTGGGAGCGGCAGCGGCAAGTCCAGTGCGCTGCAGGCCTACGAGATCCTCGCCCGGCTCGGCAGCGGGGAGTCGCTCACGCGGGCCGTGGGGGAGGTGGCGGGCAGCCCGGCGGCGTGTGTGCCGGCGGGTGCGCGCCCCGACGGACAGGGGCGGCGGGGGTTCCGTATCGGCTGCACGGTCGACGGTCCGGCCGGCCCGGTCACCCTGGATCTCGCCGTGCAGGCCGAGCCCGAACTGCGCATCGTCGGCGAGCGGTTGACCGGTGGTGGCGAGACCTTGTTGACCACCGCGCTCACCGACCCGAACCGCCCCGCCGTCCAGGCGGCCTGGTACACCGCGGGGGCGACTCCGGTGACCCGGGCGCCGCTGCCCGACGACCGGCTCGGCACCGCGCTGCTGCCGTTGCGCGTCGCGGGCAAGACGGCGGGCCAGCGGCTGGTGCTCGCCGCGGCCGAACAGGTCGTGGTCGCGCTGCGGTCGGCGTTCGTGTGCGACCCGCGGCCTGAAGTCATGCGGGAAGCGGGGGCGGGCGGTACGGGGGAGGCCGGGCGGGGCGCTGGAGGCGGTGCGGACGGCGCCGAGGGGGCGGGGCGTATTGCCGGGCCGCGGCGCGGTGGACGGGAAGCGGGCTCGCGGGGCGGCGGCCCGGGGCAGCCGGGCGGGGCCGGTGGGGCTGCCGGGGCCTGGGGGACGCGGAACCGAAACGGGAGTAGTGGCCGGGAGGCGGGCGGCCGGGCCCGTGATGCGGAGAGGGCGCGAGGCGAGGGGCGGCTGCGGCCGTCCTGCGACAACCTGCCCGCGGTGCTGGAGCGTACGAGCCAGGAGTGCGCACGCCGGCATGCGGTGCTGGTCGCGGCGGTACGGGAGGCGTGTGCCGGTCCCGTCGAGGGGCTGCGCGCGGTGCCGCGGCCGGCGGGCTGCGGGGGAGAAGGGGCCGCCGATGCCGCTGTGGCGGCCGGGCCGGGTGGTTCACCGGGGCCACGGGCCGGGGCGGCGGGCGCGCCGGCGGTGCGGGCCGTCCTCGACCGGGGGGCACTGGGCGAGCTGCCCGTCGAGCAGCTCGGCGACGGCGAGCTGCGGTTCCTCGCCCTGGCGCTGGTGCTCCTCACCGGGCCGGACGTACTGGCCATGGACCCGGTGGGGGAGGTTCCCTCCGCTCACCAGCAGATGACGGTGCTGGCGGACGGTATGGACCGCTGTCTGGACCCGAGGCAGGCGCGTGAGCTGGTGTCGCTGGCCCTGCGGATGACCGAGCGCGGGCATGTACGGCTGCTGGGGACGGTGCGCGATCCCTCGGTCGCCGAGGGGGTGCCCGGTGTGCAGGTGCTACACCTAGGGGTATGAGCGAGGATCTTCATGCGCTGCAGCGACGCCTGGCCGAGTTCGCGGCCGCCCGGGACTGGCAGCAGTACCACACGCCCAAGAACCTGGCCGCGGCGCTCAGTGTCGAGGCCGCGGAACTCGTCGAGATCTTCCAGTGGTTGACGCCGGAGGAGTCGGCGAAGGTGATGGCGAACCCCGGGAAGGCCGCCCGGGTCGAGGACGAGGTCGCGGACGTGCTGGCGTATCTGCTGCAGTTCTGCGAGGCGCTGGGGATCGACCCCTTGACGGCGCTCGCTGCGAAGATCGAGCGCAATGAGTCACGGTTCCCGGCGGTCCGTCCGGCACGGCCGGACCGGCCGCGGGAGGGCGAGGAGTAGGGGAAGCGCGGGGCGGGACGGGCCAGGGCGCGAAGGGCCCGGGGCGGGGCCGGCGGGGTGCGAGCGCCGGCCCCGCTTCTGCGTTCTCCGGCCCTCGCGCGCCCGGCTCGTACCACTCCTGCGTCGCGCGACCCGTGGCCCCCTCCGGCTTTTCCGTCGGGTGTTTCACGTGGCATGTGCCGGTCGTGTGAGAGGTGGGGCTGTCGGGGTGGGAGGGGAGGGAGCGGGGCCGTAGCCGCCGCTTGTCACTCTCCGGAGTCATGGATCTTTCCACATCGCCTCGCTTGTCCACAGATCTGCGAATTCCCCTGGCTTTTTTGGGTGTTCGCATTCACTCTGGGTAGTGGAAACAGTGCAGGGTGCAGGCGAATGGAGAGGGAAGGAGGGAGCGGATGGACGCGGTGCGGATCATCGCGGCCAGTCGGCGCGGGCTGGCGGAGGCGAACACGGTTCAAGGAGTGATCGTCGAGGCCTGGCAGGCGCAGGCCCTGGCAGAGGCGGTCGGCAGTCACCTCGCGATATTCGGGCCGTACGAAGTGCGGTCCAGGGCCCGGGGGCTGGGCGACGCGGGCGGGCGGTTCAGCGGGGGACTGCTGTGCCCGACGTCGGTCACCGGCGGGCTGCGGGCGGCTCAGCTTTCCGAGGTGCGTGATGCCAAGGCGGCTTTAACCGGCCTGAGCCGACTGCTGCGAGAGGTGTGCGAGGCGCTGGTGGCGGTGGTGCTGCTGGCGGACGAGGAGGGGATGTACTGGACCTGCGTCGAGGCGATGGACACGGTCGATGAGGCGAGGGACCGCGTGGCCGGAATACTGGAGAAGCTGGAGGTGCGCGACCGGAATCCCGCCTGAGCACCACCGCACCGAACCGACCGCGACCCCGCGGTACGCATGCCCCGAGCGGTAACTCACCGACCGCGGGCCGGGGGCGCTCGCGCCCGGCACCCCGACGGTACGTCCGAGCCGTCACGCCTGCCTCTCGGCTGCCACTGCCACTGCCCCTGCCCCTGCCGCTGCCATTGCTGATTGCACCCGCACGACCGCGCCCCCGCCGCTCGCCCCACCACCCGCCCACCCCCACTGCACCGCTCCGTGCTCCGGCGGTTGGGGAGACGCCCGGAGTGCAGGATGGAGGCATGGACCTACGAATCTTCACCGAGCCCCAGCAGGGGGCGTCCTACGACACTCTGCTGAAGGTCGCCAAGGCCACCGAGGATCTTGGTTTCGACGCCTTCTTCCGTTCGGACCACTATCTGCGGATGGGCAACGTCGACGGGCTGCCCGGCCCGACCGATGCCTGGATCACGCTGGCGGGCCTCGCCCGTGAGACCCGGCGCATCCGGCTCGGGACGCTGATGACGGCAGGCACCTTCCGGCTGCCGGGTGTGCTCGCCGTCCAGGTGGCGCAGGTCGACCAGATGTCCGGCGGCCGGGTCGAACTCGGCCTCGGGGCGGGCTGGTTCGAGGAGGAGCACAAGGCTTACGGCATTCCGTTCCCCAAGGAGAAGTTCGCGCGGCTGGAAGAGCAGCTGGCGATCATCACCGGCCTCTGGGCCACCGAGACAGGAAAGGAGTTCACCTACGAAGGGACCCACTACCGGCTGGAGCATTCGCCCGCACTGCCCAAGCCCGCCCAGGGCAAGGTGCCGGTGCTGATCGGCGGACACGGTGCGACACGCACGCCGCGGCTGGCGGCGCAGTACGCCGATGAGTTCAATATCCCCTTCGCCTCGCTCGAAGACAGCGAGCGCCAGTTCGGACGGGTGCGGGCGGCCGCGGAGGCCGCCGGGCGGAAGAGCGATGAGCTGGTGTACTCCAACGCCCTGGTGGCCTGCGTCGGGAAGGACGACGCGGAGGTGGCGCGACGGGCCGCGGCCATCGGGCGCGACGTGGACGAGCTGAAGGCCAACGGCCTCGCGGGCTCACCCGCCGAGGTCGTCGACAAGATCGGCCGCTACGGGGCGATCGGCGCGTCCCGTGTCTACCTCCAGATGCTGGACCTGGACGATCTGGACCACCTCGAACTGATCTCGGCACAGGTGCAGTCGCAGCTGAGCTGACGCCGGCGGGGCGGCGCTGCCGGAAAAGCGGTGGGGATCGGGCGGTCGTACGGCAATACTCGGACGGGTGTTCCTGACGATAACCACCACCGGCAGCGCCGAACGTCCCGCGACCGACCTCGGATTCCTGCTGCACAAGCATCCCGACAAGGCACAGCAGTTCTCGACGTCGCACGGCACCGCGCACGTCCTCTATCCGGAGGCCGACGCACAGCGGTGCACCGCCGCACTGCTGTTGGAGATCGATCCGATCGCCCTGGTGCGCCGGAGCCGCGGCAAGGGCCGGGGCGGCGCCCCGGATTCGGCGCTGGGCCAGTATGTGAACGACCGGCCGTACGCGGCCTCTTCGCTGCTGGCGGTGGCGCTGCGGAGCGTCTTCGCGAGCGCGATGAAGGGGCAGTGCACGGCACGGCCCGAGCTGGTGGCGCGGGCGTTGCCGCTGCGCATCGAGGTGCCGGTGCTGCCCGCCCGGGGCGGCGCGGAGCTGGTGGACAAGCTGTTCCGGCCGCTGGGCTGGACGGTGCGGGCCGAGGCGGTGCCGCTGGACGAGACGTTCCCCGAGTGGGGTGACTCCCGCTACGTCCGGCTCGTCCTGGAAGGCGAGCGGACGGTCGCCGAGGCGCTGCGGCATCTGTATGTTCTGCTGCCGGTGCTGGACGACGCCAAGCACTACTGGGTCGCGCCCGACGAGGTCGACAAGCTGCTGCGGGCCGGTGAGGGCTGGCTGGAGGACCACCCGGAGCAGCGGGTGATCGTCGGCCGCTATCTCGCGCGGCGTCGGTCGCTGACCCAGCGGGCCATGGAGCGGCTGGAGCTGGAACGGCTGGCCGAGTCGGACGGTGTGGCCGCCGAGGAGCTGGACAACGCGGTGGACGAGGAGGCGGACACCGAGGAGAAGCCGGTGCCGCTCGCGGTGCGGCGGCGGGAGGCGATCCTCGCCGTGCTGCGCTCGGCCGGGGCGGCGCGAGTGCTCGACCTGGGCTGCGGACAGGGCCAGTTGGCCGGTGCGCTGCTCAAGGAAGGGCAGTTCACCGAGGTCGTCGGCGTGGACGTGTCGATGCGGGCGCTGCACGAGGCGCGGCGCCGGCTGCGGCTGGACCGGATGCCCGAGCGGCAGGCGGAGCGCGTACGGCTGGTGCAGGGGTCGCTGGCGTACACCGACAGCCGGCTGACGGGGTATGACGCGGCGGTGCTCAGCGAGGTCGTCGAGCATGTCGATCCGGCGCGGCTGCCGGCGCTGGAGTACGCCGTGTTCGGGTCGGCCCGGCCGCGCACGGTCGTCGTGACAACGCCGAACGTCGAGTACAACGTGCGCTGGGAGTCGCTGCCGGCCGGACGGGTGCGCCATCCGGACCACCGCTTCGAGTGGACCCGGGAGGAGTTCCGGCAGTGGGCGCGCGCGGTGGCCGCCCGGCACGGCTACGAGGTGACCTTCGGCCCGGTGGGGCCGGACGACCCCGAGGTCGGGCCGCCCACCCAGCTCGCGCACTTCCACCGGGCCGGTGACGACAACTGCGGCTCAGAGGGCGGCGGGAGCGGCCGGGCCCGGCCGGGGCCGGAGGACGGCAACCGCGCTGCGGACGGCAGCGCTTCGATGAGCGGAAAGGAGGTCGCGGCATGAGGGACGACGACCGCACGGCGTACGACGCGAAGAGCCGGCACCCGCACGAGGACCGGCCGGAGAGCGGGACCGAGCAGGACAGCGGGACCCGGCCGGCGGGCAGCAGCGGCCGGGAGCACGGGGAGCAGCCCCGGCGCGCACCCGGGCCGCGCACGCTCGCCGTGCCCGACCTCTCGCTCGTGGTGCTGATCGGCGCCACCGGCTCCGGCAAGTCCACCTTCGCCGCCCGGCACTTCCGGCCGACCGAGGTGCTCTCCTCCGACTTCTGCCGGGGGCTGGTCAGCGGCGACGAGAACGACCAGAGCGCCAGCGGCGACGCCTTCGACGTCCTGCACTTCATCGCGGGCAAGCGGCTGGCCGCCGGGCGGCTGACCGTCGTGGACGCCACCAATGTGCAGTCCGAGGCGCGCGCCCAGCTGGTGCGGCTGGCCCGGGAGCACGACGTCCTCCCGGTGGCCATCGTGCTGGACATGCCCGAGCAGGTCTGCGCCGCACGCAACGCGGCGCGCGCCGACCGGGCCGGGCTGCCCCGCCGGGTCATCCAGCGCCACCAGCGTGAACTGCGGCGTTCCCTGCGCCACTTGGAGCGGGAGGGCTTCCGCAAGGTGCATGTCCTGCGGGGCCCGGAGGAGGTGGAGTCCGCAGAGGTCGTCACGGAGCGGCGGTTCAACGATCTGCGCCACCTCACCGGCCCGTTCGACATCATCGGCGACATCCACGGCTGCCGTTCCGAACTGGAGACCCTGCTCGGCAGGCTGGGCTATGCGCTGGTGCGCGACGCGCTCGGCCGGCCGGTGGACGCGGCACACCCCGAGGGCCGTACCGCTGTCTTCGTCGGTGACCTCGTCGACCGCGGACCGGACAGCCCCGGGGTGCTGCGGCTGGTGATGGGCATGGTCGGGGCCGGGCACGCGCTCTGTGTGCCGGGCAACCACGAGAACAAGCTCGGCCGTTACCTCAAGGGCAAAAAGGTCCAGCACACCCATGGGCTCGCCGAGACCGTCGAGCAGCTGGAGAAGGAGGACGAAGCCTTCCGCACCGAGGTCGGGGAGTTCATCCGCGGCCTGGTCAGCCACTACGTCCTGGACGGCGGCTCCCTTGTGGTGTGCCACGCCGGACTGCCGGAGAAGTACCACGGCCGGACGTCGGGACGGGTGCGCTCCTTCGCTCTGTACGGCGACACGACCGGTGAGACCGACGAGTTCGGCCTGCCGGTGCGCTACCCGTGGGCCGAGGACTACCGCGGCCGCGCCGCCGTCGTCTACGGCCACACCCCCACCCCGCGCGCGAGCTGGCTCAACAACACCCTCTGCCTGGACACCGGCTGTGTCTTCGGCGGGGCGATGACCGCGCTGCGGTGGCCGGAGCGCGAGCTGGTGGACGTACCGGCGGAGCAGGTCTGGTACGAGCCGACGAAACCGCTCGCGTCGGAGGCACCGGGCGGGGCGGACGGCCGCCCGCTCGATCTGAAGGATGTGACCGGGCGGCGGATCGTGGAGACCCGGCAGATGGGCCGGCTCGCGGTCAGGGAGGAGAACGCCGCGGCCGCGCTGGAGGTGATGAGCCGCTTCGCGATCGACCCGCGGCTGCTGCCGTACCTCCCGCCGACGATGGCGCCCTGCGCGACCTCGGCGGAGGAGGGGTATCTGGAGCACCCCGCGGAGGCGTTCGCCGGCTACCGCGCCGACGGTGTGCGGGAAGTGGTGTGCGAGGAGAAGCACATGGGGTCCCGTGCGGTGGCCCTGGTGTGCCGCGACGAGGCCGCGGCCGCCGGGTTCCCGCACGGCCCCAAGGGCATCGGAGGCGCCCCCGCCGGTGTGCCGAAGGGGGTGTCGGGCGCCCTCTACACCCGCACCGGCCGCCCGTTCTTCGACGACCCGGAGCTGACCGAACGCGTCCTGCGGCGGGTCCGGGACTGCGCCGAGGAGGCCGGTCTGTGGGACGAGCTGGAGACCGACTGGCTGCTGCTGGACGCCGAGCTGATGCCCTGGTCCCTGAAGGCGGCGGGTCTGCTGCGTCAGCAGTACGCGGCGGTGGGCGCGGCGTCCGGCGCGGCGTTCCCGGGTGTGCTCGACGCGCTGGAGGCGGCAGCCGCCCGGGGCGTCGAGGTGTCGCCGCTGCTCGGCCGGCAGCGGGACCGGGCGGCGGACGCGGCCGCGTTCACCGAGGCGTACCGGCGCTACTGCTGGCGCGTCGGGGTGCGGTCGGCCGGCGACGGGGCACCGGAGCAGCCGGACGGCGGCGCCGGGCTCGGCGAGCTGGACGGCATCCGGCTCGCACCGTTCCAGATCCTCGCGGTCCGGGGCCGCAGCCTCGCCGGGCTGCCGCACACCGAGCAGCTCGCCCTGCTCGACCGGCTGATAGCGGCCGAGACCGCGATGGCGGCCCGGGACGGCGGCGCCCCGGACCGGCCGGGGCTGCTCGCCGTGACCCGGCGCCTGCTCGTCGACACCGAGGACGAGACCTCGGTCGCGGCCGGTGTCGCCTGGTGGCAGGAGCTGACCGCCGAGGGCGGCGAGGGCATGGTCGTCAAGCCGGTGCAGGCGCTGGTCCGGCGGGCCGACGGACGGCTCGTCCAGCCGGGCGTCAAGTGCCGTGGCCGCGAGTACCTGCGGATCATCTACGGGCCGGAGTACACCCGCCCGGAGAACCTCGCCCGGCTGCGGGGCCGACACCTGGGCCACAAGCGCTCGCTGGCGCTGCGGGAGTACGCGCTCGGCCTGGAGGCGCTCGACCGGCTGGCGGACGGCGAACCGCTGTGGCGGATCCACGAGGCGGTCTTCGCGGTGCTCGCGCTGGAGTCGGAGCCGGTGGACCCGCGGTTGTAGGGCGGGTGGGGGAGGGCCCGTCGTCCGCCCGGGGAGCGGGCCCGAAGAGGAGGGACGGCCGTACGGAGAGGGACGGCCGTCCGCCCTCCCCGGCCCGGCCGCCCGGCCCGACGGAACCAACATCGCCCGACTCCCTCCGTAGAGCCGTCCGAGCGGCCAAGATGGACGGATGGGATTCCAAGTCGACTCCGAGGCCGGGCGGCTGCGCCGGGTCATCCTGCACCGACCCGATCTGGAGCTGAAGCGGCTCACGCCCTCGAACAAGGACGCCTTGCTCTTCGACGACGTGCTGTGGGTGCGCCGGGCGCGGGCCGAGCACGACGGGTTCGCCGATGTGCTCCGGGACCGCGGGGTGGAAGTACACCTCTTCGGCGATCTGCTGGCCGAGAGCCTGCAGATCCCCGAGGCACGGCGGCTCGTCCTGGACCGGGTCTTCGACGAGAAGGAATACGGGCCGCTGGCCACCGACCATCTGCGGTCGGCCTTCGACGAGCTGCCGGTGCCGGAGCTGGTCGAGGCGCTGGTCGGAGGCATGACCAAGCGGGAGTTCCTGGAGCGGCACGCCGAGCCGGTCTCGGTCCGCTTCCATGTGATGGACCTGGACGACTTCTTGCTCGGCCCGCTGCCCAACCACCTCTTCACCCGCGACACCTCCGCCTGGATCTACGACGGGGTGTCGATCAACTCGATGCGCTGGCCCGCCCGGCAGCGCGAGACCGTGCACTACGAGGCGATCTACCGGCATCATCCGCTCTTCCGCGGTGCGGGCTTCCACGTCTGGTCCGAGGGGCAGGCGGACTTCCCCTCGACGATCGAGGGCGGCGACGTCCTGGTGATGGGCAGTGGCGCGGTCCTGATCGGGATGAGCGAGCGGACCACGCCGCAGGCCGTCGAGCTGCTGGCCCGGGGGCTGTTCGCGTCGGGTTCGGCGCGCACGATCGTGGCGCTGGACATGCCCAAGCGCCGGGCGTTCATGCATCTGGACACCGTCATGACGATGATCGACGGGGATACCTTCACCCAGTACGAGGGGCTGGGGATGCTCCGCTCGTACACCATCGAGCCGGGCTCGGGCGATCAGGATCTCAAGGTCACCGACCATCCGCCGGAGCACATGCACCGCGCCATAGCGGCCTCGCTGGGCCTCTCGGACATCCGGGTGCTGACCGCGACCCAGGACGTCCAGTCGGCCGAGCGTGAGCAGTGGGACGACGGCTGCAATGTGCTGGCGGTGGAGCCGGGCGTGGTGGTGGCGTACGAGCGGAACGTCACCACGAACACCTTCCTCCGCAAGCGCGGCATCGAGGTGATCACGATCCCGGGGAGCGAGCTGGGGCGCGGCCGCGGCGGGCCGCGCTGTATGAGCTGTCCGGTGGCGAGGGACGCGGTGCCCGGGGCAGCCTGAGCGTGACCGGTATACCGCCGGGGAGCGCGGACCGGCCGTGCGGAAGCAGGTAGCCCGTATAGGGATACAGGTGTTCGTATATAATTCCAAGGTCCGAGTCCGTTCCGACCGCCGCGAACCAGGAGCCCACCCATGGCGATAGACCTCACGGGCCGCCACTTCCTCAAGGAGCTGGACTTCAGCGCCGAGGAGTTCCGCCGACTGATCGACCTGGCGGCCGAGCTGAAAGCGGCCAAGCGGGCCGGCACCGAGGTCCCCCGCCTCCAGGGGAAGAACATCGCCCTGATCTTCGAGAAGACCTCGACCCGGACCCGCTGCTCCTTCGAGGTCGCGGCCGCGGACCAGGGCGCCTCCACTACCTACCTGGACCCGTCCGGCTCCCAGATCGGGCACAAGGAGTCGGTGAAGGACACCGCCCGGGTCCTGGGCCGGATGTTCGACGGCATCGAGTTCCGCGGCAGTCGGCAGTCCGATGTCGAGGAGCTGGCCGCGTACGCCGGGGTGCCGGTCTTCAACGGGCTGACCGACGACTGGCATCCGACCCAGATGCTCGCCGACGTACTGACCATGGTCGAGCACGGACCGGGCCGCCCCCTGACGGAGACCGCCTTCGCCTACCTCGGCGACGCCCGCAACAACATGGGCAACTCCTACCTCGTCACCGGCGCCCTGCTCGGCATGGACGTCCGGATCGTGGCGCCCAAGCAGCTCTGGCCCGAGGAGACCGTCGTCGCCGAGGCGCGGCGGCTGGCCGAAGCCAGTGGCGCCCGCGTCACCCTCACCGAGGACGTGGCCGAGGGCGTGCGCGGTGCGCACTTCGTCACGACCGACGTCTGGGTCTCCATGGGCGAGCCCAAGGAGGTCTGGGACGAGCGGATCGAGCTGCTCGCCCCGTACGCGGTCACGATGGACGTGCTGCGCGCCACCGGCACGCCGGACGTGAAGTTCCTGCACTGCCTGCCCGCGTACCACGACCTGGGCACCGCGCTCGGCCGGGAGATCCACGAGCGGCACGGACTGTCGTCGCTGGAGGTCACCGACGAGGTCTTCGAGTCCGCGCACTCCGTCGTCTTCGACGAGGCGGAGAACCGGATGCACACGATCAAGGCGGTGCTGGTCGCGACGCTCGCCCCGTAGGGCCGTGCCTGCCCGGACGCGGACCGGACGGAACGGGGCGCCGCATAGCCATACGCACGCAAGGGCGATCAGTCGGCGCCAGCGGTTACCATCGAGCGCTCGCGGGGTTCGGACCCACCGGTCCGGACCCCGCTCCGTGCGTGGCCCACCCCCGCCGCGCGCACCGCACCATCAGAGAGAGAACCACCGTGCGCCCGCCCGCCCTCCGTCCGTCCGGACTGCGCATCAAATCGCCCGACCTCCTCGTCGCCGAATCGGGCGCGGATCTCGAAGGCAACGGCCTCCAGCGCAGCATGGGGCTCTTCCAGCTCATCTGCTTCGGCATCGGTGCCATCGTCGGCACCGGAATCTTCGTCGGTCTGTCCGACACCGTGGCCGAGTCCGGCCCCGCGGTCATCGTGTCGTTCGTCCTGGCGGCCGTCACCTGCGTCTTCACCGCCTTCTCCTTCGCGGAGCTGGGCGGCGCGATACCGGTGTCCGGCAGCGCCTACTCGTACGCCTACGCCACCCTCGGCGAGCGGATCGCCTTCCTCGTCGGCTGGTGCCTGCTGCTCGAATACGGCATCTCGGTCTCGGCGGTCGCCGTCGGCTGGGGCCAGTACCTCAACGAGCTGCTCGGCAGCCTGACCGGCTGGCAGCTGCCCGCCGCGCTCTCCCAGCCGCCCGGCGACGGCGGCATCGTCAACATCCCGGCCGTCGTCGTGATGCTGCTCGCCGCGCTGCTGCTGGTCCGCGGCATCCGGGAGAGCGCCCGCGCGACCGCCGCGATGGCCGTGCTGAAGCTGGCGATCCTGGTGCTGTTCTGCGTGATCGGCTTCAGCGCCTTCCGGGCCGGGAACCTGACGCCGTTCGCCCCGGAGGGCGTCGCCGGCATCACCTCCGGTGCCTCGCTCGCGTTCTTCTCGTACATCGGCTTCGACGCGATCACCACGGCCGGTGAGGAGGTCAGGGACCCGCGGCGGAACATCCCCCTCGCGATCATGGTCTCCCTCGGTGTGGTCACCGTCCTGTACTGCCTGGTCGCGGTCTCCGCCATCGGCGCGCTCTCCGCCGACCAGGTCGGCGGCCGGCCCGCCGCGCTGTCGCTGATCGTCAACCACGTCACCCACTCGACGCTCGGCGGCGCGGTCATCGCGTTCGGCGCCGTCGTCGCCATCGCCTCGGTCGTCCTGGCGGTCCTGTACGGCCAGACCCGCATCCTGATGTCGATGTCGCGGGACGGGCTGGTCCCGCGGATCTTCGAGCGGATCTCGCCCCGGACCTCCACGCCCGTCGCCAACACCTGGATCGTCACCGCCGTCTTCGCCGTGCCGGCCGCCGTCGTCCCCCTGGACGCGGTGATGAATCTGTCGACCATCGGGACGCTGGCGGTCATGGCGGTGGTCAACCTCAGCGTGCTGGTGCTCCGCCGCAGCCGCCCCGATCTGCCGCGCCGCTTCCGCGTCCCGCTCTTCCCGGCCAGCCCGCTGCTCGGCATCGGCTTCTGCCTCTACCTGATGTACGGCACCGGTCCGGCGACCTGGCTCCAGTTCGCCGGGTTCCTGGTGGCCGGTGCGCTGGTCTACGCCTGCTACGGTCGCCGTCGCTCGCGGATCGGCGCGGCGCCGCAGCCCCCGGCGGCCGACGCCGACGCGTCCTCGGCGCCCGCCGTCAGCGCCGTCGCGGGCGCCGCAGCTCGGGAAGGGTGAACCAGACGGCCTTGCCGCGCGGCGTCGGCCGGCAGCCGGAGGCCACACTGAGGGACCGGATCAGCTTCAGCCCACGGCCGTCCTCCCTCCCCGAGCCCTCCGCGCGCTGTGCCGGGACCTGGCCGTCGGCCGGGCGGGGGCCGTCCGTCGGGCGGGGGCCGTCCGTCGGATGGGCCGGCAGAGGATCGGCCGAAGCCGATGCCGCCACCGGGGCGTTCGGTTCGGCCAGGGGGACGGGGTCGCCGAGTCCCTCGACGAGCACCGGGTTGTCGTCGTGCACCTCGATCCGGCAGCCCGCCGGGCGCAGCTCCACGACCAGCTCGATGGGGCCGGCGCCACAGGTGTGCTTGAGGACGTTGTTGACCAGTTCGGCGGTCAGTAGTTGTGCGGTGGTCCGGTCGGCCGTGACCCGGAGATCCTGCATGGCCGTACGGACCATGGCACGGGCGATGGGGACGGCGGTCGCGGCGCGCGGCAAGGTGATGCGCCAGGTCGCAGGGGTGAGCGGTTCCAGCATGCGCAGTTCGTCCGTTCACGAAAGGCCGGGTCGGCGGCCCGAGACGGGATCGGATGCCTCCACCGTAGGAGGCGCGCGGGCGCGCACTCAGGGGCGAGTGGCCGGAGCCGGCATGACCTACGTCATCCGACGGCCGGGACCTTCGGCGGGTTCAGCCGACCGCCGGGCCCCCGCTTCCACCCCCACACGCCCTATCGCGTCCTCATGACGACAGTCATGGATGGGTGATAACTTCGAGAGGCATCCGGAACAGCATCCACGGCCGGCACCGGCCAAAGGGGGCAGGCAGCCCGATGAGCCCGTTCGCAGGATCCGCCCGCAGTACCGAGACCTGGCAGCACCTCCGCGTGACGCGGAAGGACGGCGTCGTCACCGTCACCCTCGCCCGCCCGGACAAGCTCAACGCGCTCACCTTCGAGGCCTACGCCGACCTCCGTGACCTGCTCGCGGAGCTGTCCCGGGAGCGTGCGGTGCGCGCTCTGGTGCTCGCGGGGGAGGGGCGCGGCTTCTGCTCCGGCGGCGACGTCGAGGAGATCATCGGCGCCACTCTGGGCATGGACACCGCACAGCTGCTGGACTTCAACCGGATGACCGGGCAGGTCGTGCGGGCGGTGCGGGAGTGCCCGTTCCCGGTGATCGCGGCCGTGCACGGGGTCGCGGCGGGGGCGGGCGCGGTGCTCGCACTGGCCGCGGACTTCCGTGTCGCCGACCCGTCCGCCCGGTTCGCCTTCCTCTTCACCCGGGTCGGGCTGTCCGGCGGAGACATGGGCGCGGCCTATCTGCTGCCCCGCGTCATCGGCCTCGGCCACGCCACCCGGCTGCTGATGCTCGGCGACACCGTCCGCGCGCCGGAGGCCGAACGGCTCGGTCTGATCAGCGAGTTGGCCGAGGAGGGCCGGGCCGACGAGGCAGCCGCCGCGCTCGCCCGGCGGCTCGCCGAGGGGCCCGCGATGGCGCACGCCCAGACCAAGGCGCTGCTCACCGCCGAGCTCGACATGCCGCTGGCCGCGGCCGTGGAGATGGACGCCGCCACCCAGGCGCTGCTGATGAACAGCGACGACTACGCGGAATTCCACGCCGCCTTCACGGAGAAGCGGGCCCCCAAGTGGCAGGGGAAATAGCCATGCGGGTCGCCGTCATCGGCGGCGGGCCGGGCGGGCTGTACGCCGCGGCCCTGCTCAAGCGCCTCGACCCCGCCCGCGAGATCACCGTATGGGAGCGCAACGCGCCCCAGGACACCTTCGGCTTCGGCGTGGTGCTCTCCGACGAGACCCTCGGCGGCATCGAGCACGCCGATCCGGAGGTCTACCGCGCCCTCCAGGCGGAGTTCGTCCGCTGGGACGACATCGACATCGTCCACCGGGGCCGCACCCTGACCTCCGGCGGGCACGGCTTCGCGGCGCTCGGCCGGCGCCGGCTGCTGGCCGTGCTCCACCGGCGCTGCCGCGACCTCGGCATCGAGCTGCGCTTTTGCACCGAGGCCCCGCCCGCCGCCGAATTGGCGCGCTCGTACGACCTGGTGATCGCCGCCGACGGGGTGCACAGCACGACCCGCACCGCGTACGCCGACGCCTTCCGCCCGCGGCTGACCACCCACCGCTGCCGCTACATCTGGCTCGCCGCCGACTTCGCCTTCGACGCCTTCCGCTTCGAGATCGCGGAGACCGAACACGGCGTCGTACAGCTCCACGCCTACCCCTTCGCCCGCCCGGAGCCCGGTGACCGCCCCGCGGCACCGGCCGCCGGGTCAGAAGGCCCGGCCGGCGCCAGCACCGTCATCGTCGAGATGCGCGAGGAGGTCTGGCGGGCGGCCGGACTCGACCGCTGCGACGAGCGCGAGTCGGCCGAATGGTGCGCCAAGGTCTTCACCGATGCCCTGCGCGGCCGGTCGCTGCGCGGCAACAACTCCAGCTGGATCGCCTTCCGCACCGTCGTCAACGACCGCTGGTCGCATGGCAACACGGTGCTGCTCGGCGACGCGGCGCACACCGCGCACTTCTCCATCGGCTCCGGCACCAAGCTCGCCGTCGAGGACGCCCTGGCGCTGGCGGCCTGTCTCCAGGAGCAGCCCGACACGGCCCGCGCGCTGGCCGCGTACGAGGAGGAGCGCCGCCCCGTCGTCGCGTCCACCCAGCGCGCCGCCCGCGCCAGCCTCGCCTGGTTCGAGGAGCTGGCCACCTACCTGGACCAGCCGCCGCACCAGTTCGCCTTCAACCTCCTCACCCGCAGCCGCCGCGTCACCCATGACAACCTGCGGCTGCGCGACCCCGGCTTCGTCACGGCGGTCGAGGACGAGGCGGGCACGCCACCCGGCACACCCCCCATGTTCCTGCCGTTCCGGCTGGGTGAACTCACGCTGCGCAACCGCGTCGTGGTCTCCCCGATGGACATGTACTCCGCCGCGGACGGCAACGGCACCCCCGGCGACTTCCATCTCGTCCACCTCGGCGCCCGCGCGATGGGCGGCGCCGGACTGGTGATGACGGAGATGGTGTGTGTCAGCCCGGAGGGGCGGATCACCCCCGGCTGTACGGGGCTGTACGCGCCGGAGCACGAGACGGCCTGGCGCCGGGTCACCGACTTCGTGCACACCTCCGCCCCCGGCACCGCCATCGGCGTCCAGCTCGGCCACTCCGGCCGCAAGGGCTCGACCCGGCTGATGTGGGACGGCATCGACCAGCCGCTTCCGCACGGCAACTGGCCCCTCGTCGCGCCCTCCGCACTGCCCTACCGCCCCGGCGTCAACCAGACCCCGCACGCCCTGGCCGGACCGGAACTCGCCCTCATCCGCGACCAGTTCGTCCGCGCCGCGGTGTCCGCCGCCCGCGCCGGCTTCGATCTGCTCGAACTCCACTGCGCCCACGGCTATCTGCTCTCCGGCTTCCTCTCCCCGCTCACCAACCACCGCACCGACAGCTACGGCGGCGACCTCACCGGCCGGCTGCGCTTCCCGCTGGAGGTCTTCGACGCGGTCCGCGCGGTCTGGCCGGCCGGGCGCCCGATGACGGTCCGGATCTCCGCGACCGACTGGGCGGACGGCGGCACCACCGCGGCGGACGCGGTGGCGATGGCGCGGGCCTTCACCGAGCACGGCGCCGACGCCATCGATGTGTCCACCGGCCAGGTCGTGCCCGACGAACGCCCCGACTTCGGCCGCTCCTACCAGACCCCGTTCGCCGACCGCATCCGCAACACCCTCGGCGTGCCGGTCATCGCGGTCGGCGCCATCTCCTCCTGGGACGACGTCAACTCCCTGGTGCTGGCCGGGCGCGCGGACCTGTGCGCGCTGGCCCGGCCGCACCTCTACGACCCGCACTGGACGCTGCACGCCGCCGCGGAGCAGGGGTACACCGGCCCCGGCGCGCCCTGGCCGCTGCCCTACCAGGCGGGGAGCCGCACTCCGCCCACCGGCCGCACCGACGCGCCGAAGCCCCGCCTCACGCTGCGATGACGGGGAGGCAGGCAGCGGGGCGGGGCCGTTATCGGGGCCGGTCCGGTGGGGGACCGGCGGCGGGACGGTCGGCGGAGAGGGCGGTCAGGGGACCGGCGGGCCGGTGCGGAGGGCGGTCAGGGGCCGGTCAGGGGGTCGGCACGCTGGTGATCTGCGCCGCGATGACCGGCTGGCCGTGCTGTTCGACGGTGACCTCGACCTGCCGGCGGTCGCCGTCGTCGCGGCCGGTGGTCCGCGCCTCGACCCAGGACGGCGCGTCGAGTTCGGCGTAGCGGGAGAAGGAGCAGTCCATCGAGACCGGGAGGGTGACGCCGGGGGTGGCGGCCTGTGCGGCCTGCCGGGCGGCCTCGACCATCAGCATGCCGGGCGCGTGGTCCACGGGGTGGTCGAAGAGGACCGGGTGCGAGGTGTCCACCCGTAATTGCCAGCGGTCGGGGCGGCCGGTGGGGGAGAGCACCACATCGCGGTCGTGCTCCCGGGCGACCAGCCGCGGGCTCACGGCCCCGGGCAGCGGCAGCGCACGGGAGTTGGCGAGTGCCAGATCGCTGTACTCGCCGCGCAGCCGGCGGTAGACCGCCGGGCTGTGACAGGAGTAGTCGAGCGTCGCGGAGGCCAGATCGGCGCCGTCGCACACGATCCGGAACTCCTGGAGGGCGCTGACCAGGCGCTTGCCTCGGAACACCATGTCGTGGTCGGTGATGTGCAGTTCGACCTCGGCGGGCTGCTGGGCGGTGCGCAGCGCCTGCGGCGCGAGGTCGTAGCGGACCCGTTGCCAGATGATCGGGTGGTCGAGCGGCACCCGGTGCACGACATGGCTGAGTAATATCCCGGCCTGCCGCACCGTCTCTATGAGCAGGATCGGGTCGTGCATCCCGTGGAGCGGGCCGTAGAACGTGTGGGCGCGCGGCCACTGGGCGCTGACCACCCAGCCGTCGGCCGCGCCCCGCCGCCAGTTGGTCAGGAACACCTCCGACACCGCGGCGCGGTGGACGTACTCACGCGGCACGGTCGTGGTGAGCTCCGACGGTCGGTTTCCGTCGGCGGACCGGCCTTCGAGGTCGTGGTGCTGATCGCGTGAGTACGGCGTGAGCGTGGCGCCGGCGGCCATAGGTGGATCCTTTCTGAGGTGCGGCTCTCAGTCCCCCGACGGCTGAGGCTTGGTGACGGCTCTGCCAACACTAAGATACGGACCATGTGGTTTGTTTTCCAGGGTCAGTGAGGGCCGGCAGCCCGTCAGGGCGAGGGCGTGTGGCGTCAGACCGGGATCTGCACGCAGCGGCCGTGCGGGTCCAGATGGCTCAGCGCGCCGGGTGACGCGAGGCCCGGAAGCGTGTGCTTCCACAGCGCCGTGACCCGCTCCGGAAGATCGGCGCGGTTGGTCGCGGCGCGGGAGAACAACTGCACTCCCATATAGGCGGCGACGAAGAACTCGGCCGCCCGGTCCGGTGCCACCCCGGGCAGCAATTCCCCTTTGTCCCGGGCCTCGGTGAACATCGTCGTGATGATGTCGGTCCAGGCCTGGTACGGCACGAGCGGGTCCTCGCTGAAGGTCGTCTCCACCGCGATACGCGTCCCGGCCTGCAACAACGGGTCGCTGCGCAGGGCCAGCGCCACCTGGTGGGTGAAGTCGATGGCGTCCTGGAGCCGGGACTCACTGACCTTGGGCAGAAACGGATCGGTCTGCTCCGTTATGACCGCACGGGCCAGCGCGTCCTTGGACGTGAAGTGGAAGTACACCGCTCCTTTGGTGACCCCGGCGCGCTGGATGATCTCGGCCATCGTGGCGGCCTGGTACCCGCGGGTGCCGATGACATGAGCCGCTGCTTCGAGGACGGCGCGTCGGGTGCGCACTGCGCGTTCCTGCTTGACCACCGATCATCCTCCGTATGCTCTCTTGGAGTTGTTGTGCCTGAGTGCGACCCGCTGCCGTGGCCGCGCAGTCTATTTCCGCATCATAAAGAAGCCAACCATGCGGTATTGAATTTGCGCCCGGTCCCGGGGCGGGGCCCGGCGGGCACCAACCGGCGTAACCCTCCGGTGCGCGCCGTCGAGTCCTGCCAGTGCGAGGAGCTGTCCGATGTCCCCCACCGTCGTCCCCGCCATACCCGCCGTCCACCGGGAGGTCCGGCTGGCGTCCCGGGTCCAAGGTGACCTGGCCACCCGCCATTTCATCATTGCCGAGGTACCGGTGCCGCAGCCGCGGGCGGACCAGGTCCTGGTGCGCAACCATGTGATGGCGGTGACCGCGGTGATGCGGTCGCAGATGACCGGAATCCGGCTGCCGATGGCCTCATTCGTACCGGGCGAGGCGCTGTGGGGAGCGGCGGTCGGCGAGGTGGTGGCGGCACCCGGCGGCGGCTTCACGCCCGGCGAACTGGTCCATCACCCCTGCGGCTGGCGGGAGTTCGCGGCGGTCGATGCCTCGTGGGTGCGGCGCCTCGACCCGGATGCGCTGCCGACGCCGGCCGCCCATCTGTCGCAGGGGGCGACCGCCTGGGGCGCCCTGCGCCGGGCCGCCGAGGTCAGGCCGGGCGACACCGTGTTCATCAGCGGCGCGGCGGGCAGCGTGGGCAGCCTCGCCGGACAGCTCGCACGGCGGCTGGGCGCCGGACGGGTCGTCGGCAGCACCGGCTCGGAGCGCAAGGCCGCGCGGCTGCGCGCCGAGTTGGGCTACGACGACACGATCGTGCGCGGCGCCGGGCCGATCGAGCGGCAGCTGCGACGGGCGGCGCCGGACGGTATCGACGTCCTGCTGGACACCGTGGGCGGCGAACAGCTCACGGCGGCGCTCGCGGTGGCCCGCCCCGACGCGCGGTTCGCACTGGTCGGCGCGCTCTCCGGTCAGTTGGGCGGCGAGGACGGCGCCATCGTCCCCGTGGAACTGGACCCGGGACTGATCATCATGCGGCGGGTGGCACTGCGCGGCTTCGGGCTGCACGCCCACCCGGACCTGCCGCAGGAGTGGACCGAGGAGTTCGGCCAGGGCCTGCGGGAGGGCACGCTGGTCTTCCCGCACGCCCTTTTGAAGGGGATCGAGCAGGCGCCACGGGCGCTGTGCGAGCTTACGCAGGGGCGTCATATCGGGGCCGTGCTGGTCGAGTTGTGAGGTCGGGGTACGAGAACCGGGGCGGGCCCGGGGTGCCGCGGTCAGCCGGCCGCCGGGAGCTGCGCCGTCGCCTGCATCGCCGCCGGAATCCGCCCCGGCGCGGACGGCAGCAGCGCCCACAGGTCGACGACGGCCTCCTCCTCCCACCACGTCCCGTCCTCGCTGCCCAGATGCAGCAGCCCCACCACGATGGAGGTCAACAGCTGTGCCGTGCGCCGCGGTTCGGCGTCCGACGTGTGCGCACCGGACGGTCCGCCGGTACCGCAGGTCACCGCCTTGTCGAGGAACAGCGCGTACCAGCGCTGCTCCAGGGCGTAGATGCCGAGCCCCGGCGCGGTCTCCGGCCGCAGCCGCAGTCCGGCGCGCAGCACGGCGTCCGACTGCACGCGGCCGAACAGTGCGACGGTGAAGTCCCGTACGGCGGCGGCCAGCGGCTCCGGGGAGCGGGTGAAGGCGTCCTCAAGCTCCTGGAGGGCCTCCAGCGCGGCGTCCCGCACCGCGAGCGTGAGGTCGTCCTTGGAGGTGAAGTGGAAGTAGAGGGCCCCCTTGCTCAGCCGGGCCCGCCGGCTGATCTCGACCATGCCCGCTGCGGGAACCCCCTTCTCCAGGAAGGTCTCTGCGGCCGAGCGGATGAGTGCCTGGCGGCTCTGAATGGCGCGATGTTGGGTGGGCACGGTGTCCGTCCCGTCTCTAGTACGGCTGCGAGCTCATTGCAGTCTACATAGAAAACCAACCATGCGGTTCGATATGCTCCCCGGTATTGGCTGGAACTCGCGGGCAGTGGCACGAACGCGGCGCCCGGGCGCGCGTACCGGCGCTTCGCGCCTCACGGGGTTCTGTCCCCAGTCTGGCTGCGCAAAGGGGTGTTGTCGACCCGTCAGGGGCGATAGGCATGCATTGACAAACAGCGCAGGCGGTTTTTAAATCTCGGGAGGCGGCAACGGGACGTTCCCGTTGCGCCGCCTCGACGGTTGCGTACCGCCCGGACGGAGGTGCGCCATGGCGAGACCGCCGCAGCCCTGACCAGTCGTCGACCGCAGGCCGCCCCAGCTGCCGGGCCGGCAATGTCCCCGAACCCCGCACCCCCATCGGAATCCGGAAAGGTCTCCATCCATGCGCGTAGCAACGGAAGTCGCCGAACGTCCCGTGAGAGGTGTGCGAGGTGTGCGGGGCGCCGGCGGCGAGACGATCAGGGCCGCCGTCTTCGACCTGGACGGCACTCTCGCCAACACCCTCCCGGCGATCAGTAAACTGCTGGTCAAGGTGGCCGCGGAGCAGGGCTGTTCGGTGACCGCCCGGCAGGCGGCCGCCGCCATCGGCAAGCCTCCCGGGCCCGCCTTCGGCCGCCTGCTGGGCCGGCCCGAGGACGACGGCCGGGTGCAGGCCGCGATCTCCCGCTACCGCGAGCTGTTCGCCTACGAAGTGCTGTGCCTGGGGCCGCAGCTGCTCTTCCCGGGCGTGACCGCCGGGCTGTCCGCGCTGCGCGCCCACGGGGTGGAGCTGGCCGTCGCCACCTCCAAGACGACCCGCAGTGCGGAGGCGCTGCTCGATGTCATGGGCATCCGCGACCTGGTCGGGCCGGTCGTCGGCCAGGACATGGTCCGGCGCGGCAAACCGCACCCGGAGATGGTGCTGCGGGCAGCCGGCCGGATCGGTGTCGCGGCCTGGCAGAGCGCGTATGTGGGGGACACCGTGGGGGATATGAGGATGGCCGTCACCGCCCGCATGGAACCGGTCGCGGTGACCTACGGCGTCGGCACGTTCGGTGAACTCGCCGGGGTCGCCGGCACCCGTATGTGCGGCTCCTTCAAGGACGTGGTCTCCGTGATCGCCGCCGCCCGGCCGCGTTCGGGCGTCGGGGTGGGAGCCCAGCCGCGCCGTCGCTGAGGCCGGTGGGCGGGGGCCACCGCTACACGCCGGTCACCGTCTCGTGCGCGTAACGGGCCCCGGCGGCCCGGAGTTTGGTGTGCAGCCGGCCGAACACCTCCGCCGCGCGGCCGCCCGGCCAGTCCTCCGGCAGGAGGGGAGAGGGCAGTCCGGGATCCGCGTAGGGCAGCCGGCGCCAGGCGTCCAGCGCCAGCAGATAGTCGCGGTAGGCCGCTTCGGGGGGTACCGAGCGGCGCCGCGACCACCGCTGGAGCACCGGCTCCTGCTCCTCGAGGAAGGCGCGGTGCTGCGCGGCCACGGCGTCCAGGTCCCACCAGCGCGCGACCGCGTCCTTCGTGGGGGCGAAGCCGGCGTGCGCACCGGTGAACAGATCGACGTACGGGTCCAGTTGCAGCCGCTCCAGGGTGTGCCGGGTCTCCTCGTAGAGCTGCGCGGGGGCGATCCACACCCCGGGTGCGGCGGTGCCGAAACCGAGCCGGGCCAGCCGGGAGCGCAGCAGGTGCCGCTTGTGCCGCTCCTCCTCGGGGACGGAGAAGACGGCCAGCACCCAGCCGTCGGACAGCCGCGCGGCCGGCCGGCCGAAGATCCGGCGGTCGCCGTCCTCCAGCAGCTGGCGGGCCGCCTCGGACAGTCCGTACGCGGCCGCGCCGGCGGCCGTCCGGGCCGGGGCCAGCAGCCCGCGCCGCTTGAGCCGGGAGACCGCCGAGCGCACGGACGGCGGATCGACCCCGAGCGCACCGAGCAGCCGGATCAGGGCGGCCACCGGCACCGGGCCGCCCGGGTCCTCCGGTCCGCCGCGCCCGTAGGCGCCGTAGAACGTGACGATCAGGGACCGTGGGGTGCGCTGCGTTTGCTGGTCGTTCACCGGGTCACTCTAGATCGGGTTCCCGCAGCCGGAAGCGCTGGAGCTTGCCGGTCGGGGTGCGCGGCAGTGCGGTGTGGAAGACGATCTCGCGCGGGCATTTGTACGGCGCGATACGGCTCTTGGTGAAGGCGCGCAGCGAGGCGACGGTGGCATCGCCCCGCGGAACCCCGGACCGCAGCACGACATGGGCGACGACCACCTGCCCGCGGTCCTCGTCGGGCCGTCCGACCACCGCCGCCTCGGTCACATCGGGGTGCCGCAGCAGCGCATCCTCCACCTCGGGACCCGCGATGTTGTAGCCGGCCGAGATGATCATGTCGTCCGCGCGGGCCACATGGCGGAAGTAGCCGTCGGGCTCGCGGACATAGGTGTCGCCGGTGATGTTCCAGCCGTCGCGGACGTACTCCGTCTGCCGGGCGTCCGCGAGATAGCGGCAGCCGGTCGGCCCGCGCACCGCCAGCAGCCCCGGTGCGCCGTCCGGCAGCGGACCGCCGTCGGGGTCCACCACCCGCGCCTGGAAGCCGGGGACCGGCAGCCCCGTCGTCCCGGGCCGGATCGCGTCGTCGGCCGCCGCGATGAAGATGTGCAGCAGCTCGGTGGCGCCGATGCCGTTGATGATCCGCAGGCCGGTCGCCTCGTACCAGGCCTGCCAGGTCGCGGCGGGCAGATTCTCCCCGGCCGACACGCACCGGCGGAGCGCGGAGACGTCGTGCCCGGCGAGCTTGGGCAGCATCGCGCGATAGGCGGTCGGCGCGGTGAACAGGACCGAGATCCGGTGCGCCGCGATGTCGCCGAGCAGCTGCTCCGGCCCGCCCCAGTCGGCGAGGAAGGCCGAGGCGCCCGCCCGCAGCGGGAAGATGACCAGTCCGCCGAGCCCGAAGGTGAAACCGAGCGGGGGACTGCCGGCGAACACATCGTCCGGCTCCGGGCGCAGCACCTGCGCCGAGAAGGTGTCCGCGATGGCGAGCACATCGCGGTGGAAGTGCATACAGCCCTTGGGGCGCCCGGTCGTGCCCGAGGTGAAGGCGATCAGCGCGACATCGTCGGCGGCGGTGGCCACGGCCGGGTACGGCACCCCGTCCGGCCGGGCGAGCTGCCGCAGATCGCCCGGACCGTCCCCGCCGAACGTGGTGATCCGCAGGTCCGGTACCTCCGCCTTGGCGAGATCGTCGACCGCCCGCACCGCGCACAGCGCATGGCGCACCTCCGCGACCCGGCAGATCGTGGCGAGCTCCTCGGGGCGCTGGGCGGCCAGGACCGTCACCGCGACCGCCCCCGCCTTCATCACGGCGAGCCAGCAGGCGGCCAGCCAGGGCGTGGTGGGGCCGCGCAGCAGCACGCGGTTGCCCGGCAGCACCCCCAGCCGGCCGGTGAGCGCATGCGCGATCGCGTCGACCTGCGCGCGCAGCTGACCGTACGTCCAGACCGGTCCGCTCGCGTCGCGGACCGCGGGCCGGTCGGCGCCGAGCCGCGCGATGGTGCCGTCCAGCAGCTCGGCGCCGCAGTTCAACCGGTCGGGATAGCCCAGATCGGTGAGGAGCGGCCACTGGTCGGGGGGCGGCAGCCGGTCGCGCGCGAAGGTGTCGGTGTGGGCCGAGGACCGTAGCTCCATGTCGGTGCCCCCTAGGGCGGTGGCCGACGGGCGGCCGGGAGAGGAATCGGGGACGGTGGAGGCCGGTGCGGAAACCGGTCGGGGAGTGCTCGGTTGGCTGCGCGTTCCGCGTGCGGTACTGCCGTTCGGATCCTTCGTCAGCGTAACGTGTTCGTGACGGCAGTCAACAGACCGCGATAGAGGACCGCTACCAGGGAGCCGCCTCGTGACCGTATTCGCGCTGGGACCGGATGAGCAGCAATGGTGCGCCGAACTGCGCGCGCTGACCGCCGAACGGCTGAGCCCGCTGGCGGAGAAGGGCGCGGAGGGCCGGGTCAACCGCCCGTTGGTCGCCGCCCTCGGCGAACTGGGCCTGCTGCGCCGTCTGTTCCCCGCCCACCGCCCGCTGCGCGCACTGGACCTGTGTCTGCTGCGGGAATCCCTCGCCCAGGAGTGCACGGCGGCGGAGACCGCGCTGGCGCTGCAGGGCCTGGGGACCTACCCGGTGGTGCAGGCGGGCACCGCGGAACAGCGGGCCCGCTGGCTGCCGGAGGTGTCCGCGGGCCGCGCGGTCGCGGCCTTCGCGCTGAGCGAGCCGGGCGCCGGCTCGGACGCCGCCGCGCTGTCCCTGGCCGCCGAACCGGACGGCCCGGACGGCTGGCGGCTCACCGGCGAGAAGTGCTGGATCTCCAACGCGCCCGAGGCCGACTTCGCCACCGTCTTCGCCCGGACCGGCGGCGCGGCGGGCGCGCGCGGTGTCACCGCCTTCCTCGTTCCGGCCGACCGTCCCGGCCTGACCGGTGCGCATCTCGACCTGCTCAGCCCGCACCCGATCGGCACCCTGGAGTTCGACGGCACGCCGGTGACCAGGGCGGATGTGCTGGGTGAGGTGGACGGTGGATTCGCCGTCGCGATGGCCACGCTGAACCTCTTCCGGCCGAGCGTCGGCGCCTTCGCGGTCGGCATGGCGCAGGCCGCGCTGGACGCGGCGCTGGCGCATGCGGGCGACCGCACCGCGTTCGGCGGGCCCCTCAAGGACCTCCAGTCCGTCGGCCACCAGCTCGCCGAGATGGCCACCCGGGTCGAGGCGGCCCGCCTCCTGGTCTACGCGGCGGCCTCGGCGTACGACTCAGGGGCCCCGGACGTCGCCCGCCGCTCGGCCATGGCCAAGCTGCTGGCGACCGAGACCGCCCAGTACGTCGTCGACGCGGCGGTGCAGATCCACGGCGCCCGCGCACTGCGCCGTGGCCATCTGCTGGAGCACCTCTACCGCGAGGTCCGCGCGCCACGCATCTACGAGGGCGCGACCGAGGTGCAGCGCTCACTCATCGCCAAGGAGCTGTACCGGTCGCGGACCTGAACTCCGCGACCGGGACCGCCCGTTGTGGACCTCAGTGGTTCAGCTTCCAGACCTGGCCCAGCTTGCACTTGCCCGACTTCGGCCCCTGGCCGCCCGGGCCCGTGATGAAGGTGCCGGAGACCGTTGCGGCCTGGGTCTGGCCGGCGGGCACCCTGTTGACGTCGATCTCCGCCGAGCCGAAGCGGGCGCCGGTCTCGTCGGTGAACTGCACGATGCCGTTGTAGGTCGCCGCGCTCCCGGTGTTGCCGTTGGTCACGCTCAGCTTGGCGCTCAGCGTCCCGGCCGCACTGTCCACCTGGCAGTCGGTGATCCGGATGTCCGACTCGGGCGGGGTGGTGGACCCGTCGGTCGGCGAACCGCCCGTGGTGGTGCCGCTGCTGGTGGTGCTCCCGGAGCTGCTGTAGCCGCCGTCGCTGCTGCTGTAGCCGCCGCTGGAGCTGCTTCCCGAGCTGTGGTTGTTGCCGCAGCCCCCGCCGTGCGAATGCCGGGCACCGGTCAGCGCGACCACCACCAGTGCGCAGGCGGCGACGGCGCGGACATGACGAAACTGCATAGTTATTTCTCCCCCGTGTGACGGCCGTCCCTGAGGACGCCCGTTCTCCACGCGTACTCATACGCGCGTGCGATTGATGATGCGCCCGCCGAGCGTGCTTGACGAGCGCGCGTCAGGCTAGCAAGCACGGGCACGGACGCCGAATTCCGGCCGACGGGCGAGTGGCAGTGGCGGATGTCAGGCTGAAGCAGAGAGGATCCGCGAAGGGAAGCGCCATGATCACTACTGACTTCGTTCCCGGCTCCCCGTCCTGGCTCGATCTCGGTGCCCCGGACGTCGAGGCCGCAGCGGCCTTCTACCGGGCCGTGTTCGGCTGGCAGGCCGAACCGCACGGCGACGAAGCGGGCGGATACACGCTCTTCCGGCTGGACGGCAAGGTCGTCGGCGCGGTCGGCCCGCTCACCGAGGAGGGCGCGCGCTCCGCCTGGACGGTCTACTTCCACACCTCCGACGCGGATGCCACGGCCCGGGAGGTGGAGCGGGCGGGCGGCGCGGTCCGCGTGGCACCGGTCGCGGTCGGCGCGGACGAAGGACGGTTCGCCCAGCTCACGGACCCGCAGGGAGCGGAGTTCGCCGTCTGGGAACCGGCCGCGTACCCGGGCATCGAGGACGCGGACGGACCGGGCACCCTGGTCTGGACCGAGCTCTACACCACCGATCCGGCCGCCGCGCAGACCTTCTACACCTCCGTCTTCGGCTGGAGCACCCAGGACATGCCGCTCCCCGGCGGCGGTGGCACCTACACCCTGCTCACCCCCGCGGGCTGCGGCGAGGAACGGATGCACGGCGGCCTCATGGGCGTCCCGGCGGACCTGCTCGGCCCGGGCGGGAAGCCGTACTGGCACCCGGTGTTCGGCTCCAAGGACTGCGACGCCACGGTCGGCCTGACGACGGGCAACGGCGGCACCCTGTCGATGGGCCCGGAAACCGCCGAGGGCGTCGGCCGCCTCGCCGTCTGCAACGACCCTTCGGGGGCTGAGTTCGTGGTGCTGACTCCTGAGGTGCCGGGCTGAGCGCCGACGGCAACGGGGGACCGAGGGGGAAGGAATGACGCGAAGTCAGAATCATTGCCATGCAAGGCTCCTGGGCATTGCCGTGCCAGGTTCCTGAGTCCAGCTTCGGTGCAACGGGAACCGACAGCCGGGACCTTGGTATCCCCAGCGCATCCCGGTGCTTCCCCGGCGCATCCCCAACGCCGAGCACCAGCCGTTGTCAGTGGCTCATGTGACGATCCTTCGCGTACGGCCGGTGTACGCGTAACGCCCATCGGCCGATGCCCATCGGCCACCGCCCACCGGCCCGGCCACAGCTCGCGAAGGGGAACCGCCACCCGTGAACCACACCACCCGCCTGGCCCTCCGCCTCGCGCTGCGCCACGCCGACCCGGCGACCGCCGATCAGCTCGCCGAACGGCTGCGCCCGGAGCTGCTGGCCCTGCTCGCCGACCGGTTCGGGCTCCCGAAGGGGATGGTCGACGAGCTGCTGGGCGGAGACGCAGCGCAGATGCGGGCCGCGCTGGACATCGAGCCGGCGGAATGGCTCCTGGGGGCGGCCGAACTCGGCGATCCCGCGGTCGGCCGGGCGCTCTGGTACGCGGCGTTCCGCGACGCCGACGACGACCGCCGGAGCGCGATGCGGCACGTCCCCGGCCTGATGGCGACCCTGCTGCAGGCCGCCGACCTCACGGACCCGCGCTGGTACGACGAGGACGGCCTGTTCCCGGTCCTCACCGCCCAGCGCGTCGGCCCGGCGCTCGTCCCCCTCCTCACCGGCGGGTTCCACGAGGTGAACGTCGTCGGCCTCGCGGTCTTCGGCGTGCACCTCCCCCCGCCGGTCGTCCTGGACGCCTGCCTCCACCTCATGGCGCTCCACGGCAGCACCGAACCGTGCACCCACCTCCTGGAGCTGGCCGAGGAGGTCCCGGCCCTGACAACCGGGCATCCCTGGCTGCCGGATCTGCTGCGGAAGGCGCTCGACGCCGCCGACCCGGAGGCCCTCCTGCGGGCGCACCGGCCCGACGGGGAGTGGACCGACCCCGACCACCTCCGCGCGCTGCTGGAACTCCGCTACGGTGACGGCCCCGCCGAGCGGCCCGAAGGCCTCGACTGGGACCTGATCCGGCGGGAACACGACCGGCTGCCCCTGGGCAAGGCCCCGGGATACTCCGGCAACTACGGCCCGGGGCTGCACCGCCTCACCCAGTGGGAGGGCTGCCCCGCCGACCTGGTGCGGGAGAGCTTCCGCCACCACGCCTACGGGACCGCCCGGCAGGCCGCCGACATCCCCTTCGAGCTCCTCGCGGAGGCCGATGCGGACGACCTCCCGCTGAGCCACCTCCTCCAGCACGGCATCGGCGAGGGCCGGCTCTCCGTGCACCGGGTGCTGACCGAGCTGACCCCCGCGGCGGCCGTGCTCCGCGCGCTTCCCTACGACCACGAACCGACCCGCAAGGCCGTCGCCGCTCTGCTGGCCCCGCTCGGCGCGGACCCCGTCAACTGGCTGACGTACTACGACCGGATGCGGCGCTTCCCCCGGAACAGCGTCGCCGCCCTGGTCACGGACGTCACCGACCCGCGCTCCCGCAAGCGGCGCTGCACCAGCTGGTACCGGCCGCGGAAGGCGCACTTCCCGCCGGGCTACACCCCCGAGGCGTCCCGGGCGGCCTTCCTCGCGATGCTCGAATGCGCCCCGGAGGAGGCGCAGATCGCCGTCGTCCCGCACCTCGACCCGCTGGCCGTCCAGCAGTTCCTCGTGGAGGGGAACCCTTCCCCCACCGTCCGCGACGCGGTGGCGTCGGCCCACGGCCTTCCCGCCCTGCTGGCAATGGCCGCCGGCCACCTCTGCGAGGAGAAGCTGGCCTACCTCCTCGATCTCGACGAACCCATGGTGGATGCCCTGCTGTTCCGCGAGCACCACCTCGGCCCGTCCGAACGGGCGCGGCTGCTCGCCGGCCGGCTGCGCGGCGGCGGCACCCGCCCGGTGCCCGCGGAGCTGCTCGCCGAGCTGGACGACCTCATCATCAACCAGGACCGCGACCGGCTGCTGTCCGGCCTGGAATCCGGCGATCTGAATGTGGCCCGCCGGATCATGGAGCGCCTGCGGCTGTATCTGCCGGCCGGGCGGCTGAAGCTGCTGATCGCGGTATGGGAGCGCGGCGGTCCGGACGCCGTACGGGAGATCCTCGCCATGGACCGCCTCCCGGTCACCCTCCGCCGCCGGACGGAGAAACTGCTGGACCTCCCCGACGGCCTGCAGCGGCTACGGGCCCGGCTCACCGAGGAAGCGGCGCCGGAGCGGCTGGCGGCCTATCTCATCAGGCCGGGCGACCGCCCCGACATCCGCCTGAACCGCCTTCTCGCCGAAGGCATGGACCTGCCCTGGCAAGCCCTGCTGGAAGCCCACCGCGCCACCCCGCTCTCCGCGGACCTCCTGGACACCCTCGTGACGACGCGCCCGGACTGCCCCCGCGAACTGCTGCGGGCGGCCCTGGCCCACGCCCCCAAACGCTGGGGAAGCTGGACCGACACCGCCCTGCGGAAGGGCTCCCTCACCCTGGAGGACCTCCTCAACCACACGGCCCCCGCCGACTCGGCCCTCAACCTCCTCCACCGTCACCGCTACGCAAACCCCGACAACCGCTCCCCCGAAGAAACCTGGCACCCCGTACGCACCCGCGCCACCACCCTCATCCACGATCACCTGACCACATCCCCCGAAGCCTGGCCCGTCTTCCTCCGCCTCCTCCCGACCTTCGCCGGCACCTTGCCCGAACTCGCCATAACGGCGGGGGCGATCACGCGGGTCGCGGTCTGAGGCTGATCCCACGGGTGGCGTGCGCCGTCAGAGCCCCGTATGCAGGCAGCTCCGAACGACCGGCAGAAGACCGGTCCCGGCCCAAGGTTCCAACGAGTCCCCGAGGCACCGCCGCACCCCTCTTCCGACGCGGCCGCCGAGATCGTCGAGGCGCTGATGCTCTCCGCCGCAACGGCGGCGCTCGGCGCACCTCCTGGAGAGCGACGAAACCTTCAGCCGAGCGGGAGGACAGGACCAATGCTCAACGCGTCCATCACGGTTCCCCTCGCAGGCGGCCTACCACTGCGAGTGTGCTGAACCGTGACAGACCATCGGAATACACCCGCCTCGCGGGTGCCCCAGTGACCAGGTGGCCCAGTCGCCCGGCGGGTCCCGGATGGCTCGAACCACCGCGGACACCCCCCCAAGTCGTGCTGCACCCCCAGGAGCGTGTAAGTTCTTCGAGTTGCCACAGAGCCGGAAGGGTTCTGCGACAACCATCCCGCCGCTTCGCGGCACACCACTACTGCACGGCCCCTCACCGGGAACAATTTCGGCGTGCCGAAATTCGGACCGTGACGTGATTATGCGT